>JAVEEI010000127.1 GCA_030840525.1 Frankiaceae bacterium | reverse complement strand
TCACTCGCGGGTTGCTCGCGCCGCCGCGGCTGCGCGGCCGGACCGGCTACTACGGCGAAGACCACGTCGCCCGGTTGCAGCTCATCGCCGGCCTGCAGCAGCAGGGCTTCAACCTCGCGTCGATCCGCAAGCTCGTCACCGGCCCGGCCGCGCCGTCGGCGGCGGACCCGGCGGACACCATCGCGTTCTACCGGACCGCGCTCGGCCCCTGGCTGCCCGAGCCACCGCAGGTCGTCGACGAGGCCGAGCTTGCCGCCGGCTACGGGCTGCTTCCCGACCAGGAGCTGTTGCGGCGGCTACGAGATCTGGGTGTCCTCGAGCCGGCCGACGACGGAAGGGTCCGGGTGCTCAACCCGACCCTGCTGCGGGTCGGTCGCGAGCTCGCCGGCATGGGCTACGGCGTCGAGCAGCTCGTCGGCGTACTCACCGTGTTGTTGCGCCACAGCCGCGCGGTCTCCGACGCGTTCGTCGCGATGTTTCTCGAGGTGCACTGGCGCGAGTACGTCGATGCGGGCATGCCGCCGGAGCGCCTGCCGGAGCTGAAGTCGGTGATCGAGGCGTTGCAGCCGCTCGCCGCGCAGGCCGTCGTCGCCGCGTTCCAGCAGGAGATGACCACCGCGGTCGGACGCGCGTTCGACCGCGAAGCAGCCAGCCTGGACACTGGTGGCACCTGACCTGCTCGGCGACGGAAGGCGACTCATATGGCGCGCGTGGCGATCGTCACCGGTGGCGGCTCCGGGATCGGCGAGGCGCTGTGCCGCGCGCTCGCCGAGCGCGGCGACACCGTCGTCGTCTCCGACATCGACGGCGCGGCCGCCCAGCGGGTCGCGACCGACATCGGCGCAACCGCGACCGCGGCGAAGGTCGACGTCCGCGACGCCGATGCCGTACAGGCTCTCGTCGACGACACGGTCGCCGCGCACGGCCGGCTCGACCTGATGGTCAACAACGCCGGCATCGGCGTCGGCGGCGACACGCTCGAGCTCACCCTCGCGCACTGGGACCGCATCATCGACATCAACCTGCGCGGCGTCATTCACGGCATCCACGCGGCCTATCCGGTGATGGCGCGCCAGCGCAGCGGGCACATCGTCAACATCGGATCGGTCGCCGGCCTCATCCCACCGCCGTACCTCGCTCCGTACGTCGCGACGAAGCACGCGGTCGTCGGGCTGTCGCTCGCGTTGCGGGGCGAGGCGAAGGAGTACGGCGTCGGCGTCACGGTGGTCTGCCCGAGCTGGACCGATACGCCGATCCTCGACTCGACCGGTCCTGCGGACCTGCCCAAGCCGGCGTCGGCCGAAGGTGGCATGCGCGGCGCGGCGGAGAAGATGGGCAAGCTCTACACGCCGGCCGCGCTCGCGCAGGACATCATCCGCGGCGTCGAGCGCAACAAGGCGATGGTCGTCACGCCGCGGCAGGCGCGGGTGCTGTGGCGGGCGATGCGGCTGACGCCGACCGGGTTCGCCGCCGCCGCCGGCGTCACGGCACGGCGCGAGCGGCGCAAGCGGCAGGCCGCGGGTTGACCGCTCGCTACGCCGGCATCGGCGTCAGTCCGGGGGTTGCGGTCGGGCCGGTCGCGCGCGTGCACGGCCCGGTGTTGCCGGCCCGCGCTCTGGGGCCGGTCGACCCGGTCGCCGCGGCCGACGAGGTCGCCGAGGCCCTCGACGCGGTCGGCTCCGAGCTCGAGTCGATGGCCGCGCGGGCCGGCGTCTCGGGTGCCGTACTCGTCCGGCAGGCGCGGATGGTCGGCGACCCCGCGCTGTCCGCGCTGATCCGCCAGCTCGTCCGCGCCGGGCGGACCGCGGCGCGCGCGTCGTGGGAAGGCTTCGGTGCCTACCGTGACATGCGCGCGTCCGACCCGTTGCGGCCGGCGCCCGACGCGGCCGAGCTCGACGACGTACGCGACCGCGTCGTCGCACGGCTGCTCGGCGAGCCACCGCCGGGCATCCCGGACCCGGGTACGCCGTACGTGCTCGTCGCCCGCGACCTGTCGCCGGCGCTGACCGCGTCTCTCGATCCGGGCCGGGTGCTGGCGCTGGTCACCGAGCGCGGCGGGCCTACGTCGCATACCGCGGTTTTGGCGAAAGCGTTGGGAATTCCGGCGGTCGTCAACGCTCCCGGTGTCGCCGCGCTGGCGACCGGGCAGCGGGTCGCGGTCGACGGTACGGCCGGCACGATCACCGCCGACCCCGACGCCGAGACCGTCGGCGCACTGCACCGCCGCGGTGGCCGCGCCGCCGACCGGCTGGCGACCGGACCGGGACGTACGGCGGACGGCCGCGCGGTCGAGTTGCTGGTGGCGGTCGGCGGCAAGTCCGACCTCGACGACGCGCGCGAGGCGGGGGCCGAGGGCGTCGGTGTGTTCCGGACCGAGTTCATGTTCCTCGACCGCGACGAGCCGCCGACGGTCGAGGAACAGGTCGCCGCGTACCGCGAGGTGTTCGACGCGTTCCCGGGCCGGCCGGTCACCGCGCGCACGCTCGACATCGGCGCGGACAAGCCGGTGCCGTTCCTCCGGCTCGGCGACCAGCCCAACCCGGCACTCGGCGTGCGCGGGCTGCGGGTCGCGCGGCGGCACCCGGCGCTGCTGACCGACCAGCTGACGGCGATCGCCCGGGTCGCCCGCGAGACGAAAGCGGACGTGCGGGTGATGGCGCCGATGGTCGCGACCACCGCCGAGGCCGCGTGGTTCGCCGCGCGGGCGCACGAGGCCGGAATCACGTCGGTCGGTGTGATGGTCGAGATCCCGGCCGCGGCGCTGCGGGCGGGTGACCTGTTGCGCGTCGTCGACTTCGTCTCGGTGGGCTGCAACGACCTGGCGCAGTACGCGTTCGCGACCGACCGCGGTGACGGCGAGCTGGCCGACCTGCTCGACCCGTGGCAGCCGGCGTTCCTCGACCTCGTCGCGACCGTGTTGCGCGCCGGTGCGGTCGCCGGCCGCGCGGTCACGGTGTGCGGCGAGGCCGCGAGCGACCCGTTGCTCGCGCTCGTCCTGGTCGGGCTCGGCGCGGCCGGCCTGTCGATGACGCCGCGGATGCTTCCCGTCGTACGCGCGTCGCTGGCGCGGGCGACGTCGGCGCAGTGCGGCGAGGCAGCGGCGGCGGCGCTCCGGGCGGACGGCCCGGAGGAGGCGCGGCACCGCGTCGCGGCCTTATTGGATCAGTAGTAGAACGGGTACGGCGACCAGTCGGGGTCGCGTTTGCCGAGGAAGGCGTCGCGGCCCTCGGCGGCCTCGTCGGTCATGTAGGCGAGCCGCGTGGTCTCGCCGGCGAACAGCTGCTGGCCGACCAGCCCGTCGTCGATGAGGTTGAACGAGTACTTGAGCATCCGCAACGCGGTCGGGCTCATCGCCATGATCTCGCGGGCCCACTGCAGCGCGGTCGGCTCGAGCTCGTCGTGCGGTACGACGGCGTTGACCGCGCCCATGCGGTGCATCGCCTCGGCGTCGTACTCGCGGCCGAGAAAGAAGATCTCGCGGGCGAACTTCTGCCCGACCTGTCTCGCCAAGTAGGCGGAGCCGTAGCCGCCGTCGAAGCTGCCGACCTTGGCATCCGTCTGCTTGAACCGCGCGTGCTCGCGGCTAGCGATGGTGAGGTCGGCGGTGACGTGCAGGCTGTGCCCGCCGCCGGCGGCCCAGCCGTTGACGACCGCGATGACGACCTTGGGCATGAACCGGATGAGGCGCTGGCACTCGAGGATGTGCAGCCGGCCGCCGGGCTTCCCGTCGTACTCGTAACCGTCCTTGCCGCGCACCCGCTGGTCGCCGCCGGAGCAGAACGCGCGGCCGCC
The DNA here is from genome assembly GCA_030840525.1 of Frankiaceae bacterium. Classification (GTDB taxonomy): domain Bacteria; phylum Actinomycetota; class Actinomycetes; order JAFAQI01; family JAFAQI01; genus BP-197. The sequence goes on along the minus strand of JAVEEI010000127.1, from coordinate 12,356 downwards.
GTCCTTGGGCGACGGCCCGTTGCCGGTGAGGAGTACGACGCCGACGTCGGCGCTCTGGCGGGCGTGGTCGAGGGCGGTGTAGAGCTCGTCGACGGTGTGCGGGCGGAAGGCGTTGCGAACCTCGGGCCGGTCGAACGCGATGCGTACGGCGCCGGTGTCGACCGCCCGGTGATAAGTGATGTCGGTGAAGCTCAGGCCCTCGACGGCTTGCCACGCGGACGGGTCATATGTCTCCGACACCATGTGTCCGACCCTAGTTCCCGACTTGTCAGCACCAGCCGGGGTCATGACCTGGTGTGGTGCGGACAAGTCCGAGGGCGGCCCGGATCTGGGCCACCGCCTCCGGGTCGTCAGTGTAGATCGCGACGCTCGGAAAGCGGAGTACGAGCTTGCCGGCGATCGACGACCAGTTGTCCTTGCGCGTGTCTTTCCATCGGGTGGCGAGCGTCAAGTGGACTCCGCCATCGACCTCGACGAACACGTCCCGTCCGCCGGACCCGTCGAACCGCGCGTCCAAGTAGCGGCGTCGGCGTCCAGCGCCGTCGCGATGCTGGAGCTGCGGTCGAGGCAACCGGTGCCGCCGGCAGAACGCGAGGAACTCGATCTCGGACACCGCCTCGGCGCCGCCGGAGAGGTCGCGAAGCAGCCGGCGCAAGAGCGCGGCATGACGAACCTGGCCGGCGCGGGCGAGGGCGCGCGCCAAGCGGTCCGGCCACACTCGCCGTTGCTGTACGCCGGCGATCAACAGCCGAGCAGACGCGGCCGGGTCAGCCGTCCATGCGCATGCGTCGATGACCGAACAGTGCGCCTCGGTGACGCTCACGTCGTCGAAGGCGAGGAGGTCGCGGCCCGACATTCTGCGCGACTGGTGGGCGACGACCGGCACCGCGGCGACTCGGCCGACCCGGGCGCCCGGAGCCACCACGACATGAACGTCCGTGACCTCGTGGCCGCGTATGCCCCAGAACTCCACCGCGGTCGGGCCAGCCAGCGCGGCGGGCTGCGGGCAGGACAGGTACGCGGCGGCCCACTGCTCGCGGCGGGTCAGCGGACCGTTGTGCCGGCACAGGACCCGCTCGTTCAGCGCGCGCCAGCGACCCCCGTCGAGGTTGGCCTGAATCTGAGCCCAGGTGTAACCGGCCGCGGTCAGCGCCGTACGTGAGACCACCTGCACGTGGCCAGGTTGTCCGGGTCTGGCGAGGCACGCGAACGGTTCTCCACAGCCCCGAGTTGTCTGCACGACACCAGGCCCCGACCTGGCGTGGTGCTGACAAGTCGGGGCGGGCGGGCGAGTAGCGTCGCGCCATGCGGGTCACCGGTGAGGGCGGGGTCAACCTAGAGGTCTTCGTCGACGGGCCGGAGGACGGCACGCCGGTCCTGTTCATGCACGGCTGGCCCGACTCGCACGACCTCTGGCGGCACCAGATCGCCGCGCTCAGCGACGACGGCTACCGCACCATCGCGCCCGACCTCCGCGGCTTCGGCGCGAGCGACAAACCGCAAGACGCAGACGCCTATCAACTCAAGAACACCGTCTTCGACGTACTCGCCGTCCTCGACGCAACGAAGACCGAGCAAGCGCACGTCGTCGCGCACGACTGGGGCGCCGCCGCGGCATGGGGACTCACCGCGTTCCTGCCCGACCGCGTGCACACGCTTACCGCGCTGTCCGTCGGCCACCCCAACGCGTTCCGCGACGCCGGGTTCGAGCAGCGCGCCCGCAGCTGGTACATGCTGCTGTTCAACTTCGAGGGCATCGCCGAGGAGTGGTTCGAGCAGAACAAGCAGTTCATGCTCGCGAGCCACCCGGACAGGCAAGCAGTCATCGAGGCGCTCGCCGAGCCGGGCGCGCTCACCGCGAGCCTCGGCTGGTACCGCGCCAACGCGCACCCGCGCAGCCTGCTCGGCGGCCCCGTCGACCTGCCGCGGATCACGACCCCGGTCATGGGCGTGTGGAGCAGCGGCGACTTCGCGCTGACCGAGCGGCAGATGGTCGAGTCGAAGAACTACGTCGACGGGCCGTTCCGGTACGAGCGCATCGACGGTGCGTCGCACTGGATGCAGGCCGAGAAGCCCGACGAGGTCACCGCGCTGCTGCGCGACTTCTTCCGGGAGCACTCGCCGCCGGCGTAACCGCGGTCTCCGCCGACTCGACGAGGCCGGCCGACTCGGCCGCGTCCATCCCCGCGCCGCGACCCGTCGTACGGCGCAGCGGCGTCTCCTTCAGCATCAGCACGATCCCGATGCAGACCGCAGCGAACGGTACGGCGGCGAGGAACACGACGTGCAGCGCCGGCTGGAACGCGTGCAGGAACTGGTTGAACATCGCCGGCTGCGCGTGCTTGAGCGCCTTCAGTTTCTCCGGCGTCAGCTCGTGCACGGTCGCGCCGAGCTTGGTCAGCGCCGGCCCGCCCGAGGCGAGGTGCGCGGCCAGCCGGTTCGCGAAAATCTCGCCGAAGACGGCGACACCGACCGAGCCGCCGATCGAGCGGAAGAACGTCACCGTCGACGTCGCGACACCGAGGTCGCGGTAGTCGACCGAGTTCTGCACCGACAGCACGAGCACCTGCATCGTGAGGCCGAGACCGGCGCCGATCATCGCCATGAACACCGCGGTCGTCCAGTACGACGTCGTGATGCCGATGCCCCACATCGCGAGACCGAACAACCCGAGCGTGAGGATCGACGTACCGACAATCGGATAGATGCGGTACGTGCCGCGCTTCGCGATCCGCCGCCCGCTCCAGATCGACATCGTCAGCACGAACGCCATGATCGGCAGCAGTTGGATGCCCGACAGCGTCGGCGACACGAGGTGCACGGTCTGCAGGAACAGCGGCAGGAACGTGATCGCGCCGAACATCGAGAAACCGACGATCGCGCTCGCTGCCGTCGACACCCGGAAGATCGAGTCGGTAAACAACCGCAACGGCAGGATCGGCTCGGCGACCCGCTGCTCGATCGCGACGAACAACGCACTGAGCGCGACGAAGAGCACCGCGCAGGACAGGATCGGCGCCGACGTCCACGCGTACTGCGTGCCGCCCCACGTCAGCACGAGGATCAGTGCGGTGGCCGCGCCGGACAGCACGCCGGCGCCGAGGTAGTCGACCTTGTGCTCGACCTTGCGCGCGGGCGTGTGCAGCGCGGCCGCGACGACGGCGAGCGCGATCGCGCCGACCGGCAGGTTGATGTAGAACACCCAGCGCCACGACAGCTGCTGGGTGAAGACGCCGCCGAGCAGCGGCCCGATCACCGACGCGACCGCGAAGACCGAGCCGATGATGCCCATGTAGCGGCCGCGCACGGCCGGCGGCACGACGTCGCCGATGATCGCCTGCGCGCCGACCATAAGGCCGCCGGCGCCGAGCCCTTGCAGCGCCCGGAACCCGATGAGCTGCCCCATGTCCTGCGAGATCCCGGACAGCACCGAGCCGACCAGGAACATCACGATCGCGACCTGGAACAGCTTCTTCCGCCCGTAGAGGTCGCCGAGCTTCCCGTACAGCGGCGTCGACACCGTCGACGCGAGCATGTACGACGTGACCACCCACGACAGGTGGTTGAGCCCGCCGAGGTCGCCGACGATGGTCGGCAGCGCGGTGGACACGATCGTCTGGTCGAGCGCGGCGAGGAACATGCCGAGCATCAGACCGGCGAACACCAGCTTGAGCTGGCGCGCGCTGATCGTGATGCCGGCTGCCGGCTGCATGGTCATCGAGAAAACTCCTTCGCGGCCGCCGTCTTGACGGCGCCCAGTTCTTCGGCAAGTACGACGAGACCGCGCAGCAGCGCGGCGGCCTCGTCTGGCTCGAGTCGGCGTAACGTCCGCTGCAACGGGCGCAGCCGCTGGTCGATGATCGCGCGGGTGAGCGGGCGGTGCTCGGCCGCGACCGACACGAGCGTGCGGCGCCGGTCGGCCTCGTCGCCGGTGCGCTCGATCAGCCCCCAGTCGGCCAGCTCGGTGACGACCTGGCTCGCCGTCGCGAGCGAGACGTGCAGCCGCTCGGCGAGCTCGGACATCCCGATCGGGCCGTCGGTCGCGATCTGGAGCAGCGCGGCGATATGCCGTGGCGCGGGCTGCGCGCCGGCGAGCAGCGCGTGCCCCTGGTCGGCGCCCGGAAGCGGGCTGTGCCGCAGCCGTTTCACGACCGAGCCGAGCGCAAGGAACAGCTCGGTCGGAGAGGGGGCGGGCACGGGTCCACGATAGATACTTTGGTTAGCCAAAGCAAATAGTTAATTGGGGCGAACTACTCGCGCTCGCGGGTAAGGGCTATGTCTCCCAGGCAGGTCGTCCGAACGGGCTGTTTGCCCGCGTCGGCCTCACGGCACGGTCGCCGAACGCCGAGGGTGGAAGCATCCGGCCCCTCTTCCCCGAGGACTCTCGATGCGCTTGCGTCTGGTCTCCGCTCTCGCGCTCTTCCCGCTGCTGACGGCGTCCGCGGTCGACGTGACCTCGACGTTCGGGGCCGCTCCGGCGCCGGAGCCCGCGTTCGCGCCGCAGGCCGTCGTCGTCGGCGCCGTCGACGGGCCGGACGTCTCGTCGTACCAGCATGCGAACGGCGCCGCGATCAGCTGGCCGGCGGTGCGCAAGTCGGGCCGCGAGTTCGCGATCGTGAAGGCGACCGAGGGCACGTCGTACGTCAACCCGTGGTTCGCCCGCGACTACGCCGGCATCCGCAATGCGTCGATGGTCCGCGGCAGCTACCACTTCGCCCACCCGGGCCGGCCGCTCGCGTCGAGCGCGCAGGCGCAGGCGGCGTTCTACGTCGCGCGGCTCGGCGACGTGACCGTGACGGCGACGCTGCCGCCGGCCCTCGACCTGGAGAGCAGCGGCGGGCTGTCCCGCGCCGAGCTGATCGTGTGGGCGCAGGACTTCCTGCTCGACGTACGCCGGCTGACCGGACGTACGCCGGTGATCTACAGCTACCCGTACTTCTGGGCGCACCAGCTCGGCGACCCGGCCGCGCTCGCCCGCTACCCGCTCTGGATGGCGACGTACTCCGGCAGCGTCGACCCGGCCGCGTCGCTGTGGCAGTACAGCGAGACCGCGTCGGTGAGCGGGATCCGCGGTGCCGTCGACATGTCGCGGCTGATGGCCGGCACCGAGTGGACAGCGATGTCCGACGGCACCGTGCCGACCGCGTGGCCCGCCTCCGCCCCCGGACCGGCGCAGCGCGTCGTCCCGGTCGCGGGTGTGCGGAGCGCGGTCGTGACCTGGCTGCCGCCGGACGCCGGCACGTCGGCTCTCACCGGGTACGACGTCGCCGTCGTCGAGACCGGGCAGGCGCTGCACCTCGCGCCGACCGCGACCCGGGCGGCGTTCGGCGGCCTGGTGACCGGCCGCACGTACACGTTGACGGTGACGCCGCGCAACGCCGTAGGCGCCGGACCGACCACGAGCCGCACTGTCGTACCGGTCGTCCCGACGTCGCTGGTGACGACCGCCTCGGCCGCGTCGGTCTACGTCGGCTCGTCCGTGACGTACGTCGCCACGTTGCGCAACCGCGACACCGGCGCGGCGCTCGCCGGGATGCCGGTCGAGGTCTTCAGCCGGCCGCTCGGCAGCACGACGTGGGGCTTGTTGCAACGTACGACGACCGACGACGCGGGCCAGGTGCGGATCGTCCGCTCGCCGACCCGGTCGACGCAGCTGCGCGTCTACTACCCGGGCCAGCCCGCGGTGCAGCAGGCGGCGGAGACGTCGACGACGACGCTGGTGCGGACCCGCATCAACGCGGGGCTGTCGCACCCGATCGCAGCGGTCGGCGTACCGGTCGTGCTGCGCGGGACGATCTCGCCGCGCTTCTCCGGAGTCGTGGTCGCGCGCCAGGTCTGGTCGCACGGCGCCTGGCGGACGGTGGCGACGACGCGGACCGGCGGCGCCGGCAGCTACGCGTTCGTCGTGTCCGGCAACGCGCACTCGACGACGTACATGCGGACGGTGGTGGCCGCGAACCACGGCCGGGCGCCGGGGTACTCGAACCAGGTCAGCCTGTCGGTGCGGTAGGCACGCAGGCACGCGAAAGGGCCGAGGCCCCGCGGTTGCGGAACCTCGGCCCTGACGGCTAGCTGACTACGTGACTACTCGGACTCGACGGCCTTCTGCACCTGCTCGTGCATCTCGGCCTTCTTCTCGTGCGCCTGCGCCTTGGCCTGTGCTTCGGTGGCCTTGCGCTCCTCGGCGCCCTTGGCGTTCTGCGCCTCGCCCTCGGCCTTCAGCGCCTCGTTGTCGGTGAGGTCGCCGGCCGTTTCCTTGAGCTTGCCCTTTGCCTGCTCCATGACGCCCATGTCGCTCACACCTTCGCTTTCTGCGCGGTCTTCTCGCGCTGCTCGTACGTGCGCGCCTTCGCTGTGTGCGCGTCGGCCTTGGCCTGCTCGCGAATGGCCTTGAGCTTCTCGGTGCCCTTCGCCTGCTGCGCCTCACCGGCGTCGATCAGGCGCTGCGTGTCGAAGACCTCGCCGACGACCTCCTTGCCGAGGCCGACGACCTTGTCGTACAGGCCGGTCGCGTCCTTCGGGTCGATCCGCGGGATCCGCATAGTGACGTCCTCTCTGCATACGGCAACAACACCTCTGTCATGCCCCGCTAGCTGTGGGCTAACACTGTCGGTTGCGCCACAATGCGGCTCATGAGAAGCACGATGCAGGACGTCCCTCTGTCGGTCGCGTCGATCCTCCGGCACGGCTGCGACGTGTACCCGGACGCGCAGATCGTCACCCTCGGCGAGAGTGGCAACCGCCGCGCGCCGTTCACCGAGGTCGCCGCGAACGCGTCGCGGCTCGCGCACGGGCTGCGCCGGCTCGGCGTCGACGGCGACCAGCGCGTCGGCACCTTCATGTGGAACAACCAGGAGCACATGGAGGCGTACCTCGCCGTCCCGTCGATGGGCGCGGTGCTGCACACCCTGAACATCAGGCTGTTCCCGGACCAGGTCGCGTACATCGCGAACCACGCCGAGGACCGGGTGGTCATCGCCGACTCGTCGCTCATCCCGCTGCTCGCGCGGGTGCTGCCGGAGATGTCGACGGTGCACACGGTCGTCGTGGTCGGCGACGGCGACACCGCGCCGCTCGAGCCCGCGGGCAAGGAGATCGTGCGGTACGCCGACGTGCTGGCCGGCGGTTCTACGTCGTACGAGTGGCCGGACGTGGACGAGCGGTCCGCGGCTGCGATGTGTTACACGAGCGGTACGACCGGCAACCCGAAGGGCGTCGTCTACTCGCACCGGTCGATGTGGCTGCACTCACTCGCCGCGACGACCGCGAACATGCTCGCGCTGTCGGCGGAGGACATCGCGCTCGTGATCGTGCCGCAGTTCCACGCGAACGCGTGGGGGATCCCGTACGCCGCGTTCATGGCCGGTGCGGATCTCGTGATGCCGGACCGGTTCCTGCAGGCCGAGCCGCTGGTGCGCGCGATCGAGGTGGAGAAGCCGACGATGAGCGGCGCGGTGCCGACGATCTGGAACGACATCCTCACGTACCTGCGGGCCAACCCCGGGCACGACATCTCGTCGATCAAGCGGATCATCTGCGGCGGCTCGGCGGTGCCGCGGGCGCTGATGGAGGCGTTCGACGACGAGCTGGGTATCACGGTGATCCAGGCGTGGGGGATGACCGAGACGTCGCCGCTGGGCTCGGTGGCGCGACCGCCGCGCGGGCTGTCGGCGGAGGCCGCGTGGGACTACCGGGCGACCGCGGGCCGGTTCGCGTTCGGCGTCGAGGGGCGGATCGTGGGCGATGACGGCGCCGTGGCCGAACGCGACGGCAAGGCGGTAGGCGAGCTGCAGGTGCGCGGGCCGTGGGTCGCGGCGGCGTACCACAAGGACGACGACCCGCAGAAGTTCGACGGCGGCTGGCTGCGCACCGGCGACGTCGGGACGATCGACCAGCGCGGCTACATCACGTTGACCGACCGGGCGAAAGACGTCATCAAGAGCGGCGGTGAGTGGATCTCGTCGGTCGAGCTCGAAGGCACATTGATGGCGCACCCTGCGGTTCGGGAGGCGGCGGTCGTCGGGGTGCCGGACGAGCGCTGGGACGAGCGGCCGCTCGCGGCGGTGGTCGTGCGCGATGGTGCGTCGGTGACGGCGGCCGAGTTGTGCGCGTGGCTGTCCGGTCGGGTGGCGAAGTGGTGGCTGCCGGAGCGGTGGACGTTCATCGCCGAGGTGCCGAAGACGAGCGTTGGCAAGTTCGACAAGAAGGTGTTGCGGAAGCAGTACGCGGACGGCGAGCTCGAGGTGGAGACGCTGTCCTGAGGTCGGCCCTCGAAGTTGTCCGCACCAGGCGAGGCCCGGGCCTGATGTGGGTCGGACAAGTCCGGCGCGTCGGGCGGCGGCTGCGCTAATCTGAGCGTCGCGCCCGGCTCGCTGGGCGCGGGGAGGCTTCGCCTAGTCCGGTCTATGGCGCCGCACTGCTAATGCGGTTTGGGTTTATCGCCCATCCGGGGTTCAAATCCCCGAGCCTCCGCCATGACCTGCGGTTTTGCGTTTACGACCTAAGCCGCTCGTGCCCTTGTTGATCTTGTGCGGTCACATTGCGGTCACATCGTTGTGAGCGCGGCCCGCTTCGGCGCCGCCCTTCCGCTTCGCGGCGAGGGACACGACGTCGGCGATCCTGTCCGCCGCGTCCTTCGCGACGGCCGGCACGACGTGCGTGTACCGGTCCGCCGTGAAGCCGGTCGAGCTGTGCCCGAGCCGGACGCTGACGACCTTCATCGCGACGTCCGCGGACAGCGCGAGGCTGGCCGAGGTGTGCCGCAGGTCGTGGAACCGGATCACCGGCAGCCCTGACTTCTCGGCGAGCCCCTTGAACCGACGGGACACCGCCTCCGGCCGGAGCATCGACCCGTCCTCGTTGGTGAACACGAGCCCGGAGTCGACCCACGCCTCGCCCCATCCGAGCCGCTCTGCGGCCTGCGCCCGCTGCTGCCCGCGCAGGACCGCCGCGGTCTCCTCGTCGAACGGGACGACGCGTTCGCCCGACTTCGTCTTCGGCGCGCCGATGTGCAGCTCGCCGCCGACGTCGACCACCTGCTGGCGGACGGTCAACACCTTCTCGTCGAGGTCGACATCCGACCAGCGAAGCCCGACCGCCTCCCCGCGACGCAGCCCGGTCATCAGCACGAGCCGCAGGAGCGGATACAGCCGGTCGTCCTTCACGAAGTCGAGGAACTCGCCCACTTGCTCGGCGGTCCACACCACGATCCGGGGACGCGGCAACTCCTCCAGCTCGATCGTCAGCGCGGGATTGAAGGTGATGAGCCGCCGCCGGACGGCGACGTTGAGCGCCGCCCGGAGCGCGCCGTACATCCGGTGAATGGTCCCGACGGCGAGCCGCCGGCCGTTCTCGCGTGGCTGCGCGAGCGCGGTGAACATCCGGTCCAGGTGCTCCGGATGCCGCTCCAGCTCGACGAGCCGGAGCGATCCGATGTGCGGCTTGAACACGCCGTCGATGTACTCCCGGTACGACGCCAACGTGCTCGGCCGGAGCTTGCGCTTCCCTTCGAGCCACTGCTCCAGGAAGTCTCCGACCGTCAGCCGATGCGCGTCGGCCGTCCTTGACGACAACGTCGTCACGCGGGCTGCCCGAGCCTCCCGCGCCTCCTGCTTGGTGAGGAACCCTCCCTTCTTTTCCTGAATCCGCTTTCCATTGCTGTCCCGGACCACGTCCACGACGTAGGACCACAAACCGGTGCACTTATGCGGCGCGTAGGAACCACCCGCGGTGCGCGGGCAGCTCCTCGTGTGCCGCTGGGTCACGCCGGTTTCCTTTCTGCTCATCGGTTGTCTCCTTGTTCTGAGACAGCCGGGGCAGTTGGTGACCCGTCAAGACTGCCACCGCATTCGGTCGCCGCATTGGGCCCGAGGGAATCTGTGGACAACCCGAGCAGTGCCAGCAGCGGTGCGGTCGGGATGCGCAGGCGGCGGCCGAGCCGCAGCACCGGTGTCGGCCACGCCCCGGCGAGGATGAGGTCGTAGGCGGCCGAGCGGCCGAGGCCGAGGAGGCGCCCCGCCGTCGGCACGTCGAGGACTGGAGGGAGGGCGCGAATCTCGTCGGTCATGGCCGCGCCTCGGTCAGCGGGAACCATTCGGGCCACAGTTGGCACGGGTGGTAGCCGAGTGCGACAGCGATGTTGTCCGCCGCGTCGTAACGGAGCCGGTCGCGGGTGAACAGCCTCTGCAACGTGCACCGGTCAATCCCCGCGGCCATCGCGATGTCGACGATGGTGTTATCCCTTTCAGCGGCGAGCCGGCGCAGTGCGCGCCGCGCCGGCTCGGCCGGGAAGTAGCTCGTCATCAGACGAGGTGCGTGTATGCGTGGGTGTGCGGCTGGCCAGGGTGGTCGCCGGCCACGAAGAAGTCGGACACCTCGACGCCACGGAACCCGCGCCGCGTCTCGACGTGGACGACGACGTTCAGCCGGCCGCATCGAATGATGACCGCGTCGCTCGCGAACTGGTTGCCCGACGTGCACCGCGCGAGGTGTCCGCTGCCGCCGCTGGCGTTGCGCAGCACATCCATTCCGACGATGTCTTCGCTGTCGGAGAGGTCGACGTCGGCGCGTTCCATGTAGCCCATCTCGTTGAGCGCGGCGTGCCAGTGACTGGCGCGCAAGTCATTTAGGTAGCGGATCGCGAAGTCGACGGGCGTGCCGTTCGGGTCCTTCGGATTCGGTGCGTCGATGTGCAGCGGCGGCAGGCTCGGAGTGATCGGAGTGTCATCGGGCGTCGCCGTCGGTGCCGGCACTGGCGCGACGCTGATGACGGTTGTCGGCGGGCGACCGCTCGCCGTGCAGCCGGCCGTCGCGAGTCCGGCGGCCAGCGCCGTGACAGCGACGGTACGGGTGACGTTCATGTGGTGCTCCTCTCGCGAGCCGCCCCGAGTAGGCGGCGAGGAGAGCACGGTCGTTCGGTGACTTCACCGAAGGTTCACGGCGCAGTTACGGCGGCCGTGATGTCACCGTGAAGTTCTGGTAACCGGTCGTGAGGTCTTCGTGAAGTTCGCTCCGAACGGGCGGAAGTTGCGGCAGTCAGGGCGCACGGTGTGCGGCACGCCGGCCCGGTCGCTGTGGGCCGCTCGCCGATCCGGAGGCCGCCATCATCACGACTCCTGTCTTAGTGGGCGCACTCCCGGCAGCGTCCCCGGCCACCGGAACCGGCGCTGGATTGCCGATCCCGAATCCGTTCAGCTTTGTCGGCGACAAGATCGGCTCCGCAATTCGTGGTCTGCTGCATGACCTCGTCCAGGACTTTCTCAAGAACCTCGCCGAGCCGGTCCTCCGCTACGTCCTGCACACGCCGGACCTGTTGGCCGAGCCGACATTGCGCCGGTTGTGGCTGGTCTCGCTCGGCGCGCTGTTGCTTCTCGCGGCGCTGCTGGTGTGCATCGCCGGCACCGCGATGATCACCGGCTCATCGACGCGGATCGGGATGGCGGCACGTGAAGCCGTAGGCGTGCGACTGGCGAGCGCGCTGCTTACCGCGGCCGTGAGCCTGCCGATCGTTGCGCTCGAGGTGGAGCTCGCGAACCGGCTGGTCGACGCGCTGACATCGGCAGGGTTGAACAGCGCGGCTGACCCGATGACGTCGATGTTCCTGCACAACCTCAGCGGTGATCCCGGTAGCTCACTCGCGATGCTCGTCACGACCCTCGTCGGCGTCGTCTTCCTCGTCGTGCTGACCGTGCTCGGTCTGGCCCGGTGGGCGACGTTGTGGCTGCTGATCGTGTTGGCGCCGTTCGCGATGGGCTTGAGCCTGCTGCCGTCGGGCGCCGCCGTCTCCCGGGCGTGGTGGCGGCTGCAAGTCACCGCCGTGTTCCTGCCGATCGGGCACGCCGTGCTGATCGCGACCTACGTGGCGATGTTCAGCTCGGACAAGAACGGATTCGTCGGCGCCCTCGCCGGTGTCGCCACGTTGGGCTTGATGGCGAAGCTGCCTGGTTGGGCGTCAGGTGCCGCGATTGGGGCCGACGGCGGCGACCTGGTTCACCGCAGCCACGGTCTCGCGCGTACGGCGGTGATCACAGCCGTCGCGGCTAAGACCGGCGGCGCGGGCGGCGCGGTATGGAGCGCGATCACGGGTCGGCTTCCATCCCGGCGCGGAGGCGCCGGTGGAGGCGCCAGTTTCCGCGGTCCGTCCGGTGGTGCTGCTCCACCTGGCTGACCTGCCAATTCTCCTCGTCCGGACCGGTCGCGGCACTTGTTCGGGGCTGCTCCGCAAACCCGGCTCCGCACCCCCGAACAAGTGCCACTCCCTCGACACGCACTTCGGAGAGGGAGTGGCAGGTCAGCCAGGTGGAGCAGCAGGCAGCAATAACAAGGCAGAGAGAGGAAGAAATGAAAGTCAAGAACAA
>JAVEEI010000118.1 GCA_030840525.1 Frankiaceae bacterium | reverse complement strand
CAGTTACGCCTCGAACGTCACAGTCGACGGGGGCCAACGGGGGCTACAGGTACGGGCCGGTTTGCTGGGGTTGCTGCGGGCCGTCGTTCATCCCCATCGGCAGCGCGCGACGGCGCATCTCTTCGAGTTGCGCGCGCGCCGCCATCTGCTGCGCGAACAGCGCCGTCTGGATGCCGTGGAACAACCCTTCGAGCCAGCCGACGAGCTGGGCCTGCGCGATCCGCAGCTCGGCGTCGGTCGGCACCGAGTCTTCCGAGAACGGCAGCGTCAGCCGCTCGAGCTCCTCGCGCAGCTCGGGTGCGAGACCGCTCGCCAGCTCCTTGATCGAGCTCTCGTGGATCTCGCGCAGCCGGGCGCGGCTGGCGTCGTCGAGCGGCGCCGCGCGCACCTCTTCCAGTAGCTGCTTGATCATCGTGCCGATGCGCATGACCTTCGCCGGCTGCTCGACCATCTCCGACAGCGGCAGCCCGTCTTCCCCGGCGTCACCCTCTGCGTTGACGGTCGCGCTGACGGGCGCGCCGTCCGGTCCGACGGTCACGATGCGCAGCCCGTCGTTCGGACGGCCGGGTTGTTCCGTCATGGCTCCATCGTCCACGACAATTCAGATGCGCTTGACGCCGGGATCGGTCAGGCTGTCGCGGTGACTGCCGAAACCGGTACGACGGCGTACCGCCTGCTGACCGCGGACGACGTCGACGCGCTGGTCGAGCTCAACTCGCTGTGCGACATCGCCGAGAGCGGCCAGCCGGACCACGAGGTCATCACCTGGATCCGCGACGGAGCCGACGACTACACGGCGTACGGCATCTTCGACGACCACGGTCTCGCCGCCGCCGCGTGGATCGACACCGAGCCGAGCGGGCACATCGGGTTCGAAGGCGACGTGCGGGTCCGGCCGGGACTCGACAAGTCGCTCGGCGACCCGTTGCTCGACGCCATTCGCGCAACCGCCGCGTCGGCCGACCCGCAGCGGCCGCTGCACTACTTCGCAAACGCGTCGGCCGACCGCGCCCGCGCGTGGGCCGAGTCGCGCGGTGCCACGCTGATCCGGCATTTCTGGCGGATGCGCATCGACCTCGACGCCGACGCGGTCACGGTGCCGGCGCCGCCGGCCGGCGTCACGGTACGGCTCGTCCGCGACGACGAGTCCGATCTGCGCGAGGTGTACCGCGTCGTCGACACCGCGTTCGCGGACCACTTCGGCCACGACGGCAGCCGCTCGTACGAGCAGTGGATGACCTCGGTCCGGAAGCGGTCGCACCTCGACCTCTCCCTGTGGTGGTTCGCCGAGGTCGACGGGGTGCCGGTCGCCGCCCTGCTCGGCTGGCGGCTACCGGACCACGAGGCAGAGTGGACCGGGCAGGTCGGCACGCTCGGCACGTTGCGGGAGGCGCGCGGCCGCGGCATCGGCTCGCTGTTGCTGCGTACGGCGTTCGCCGAGTTCGCCGCCCGCGGGCTGCGCAAGGCGACGCTCGGCGTCGACGCGGCGAACCCGACCGGCGCGGTCCGGCTGTACGAGTCCGTCGGCATGCGCGCCGAGCACGACTGGGTCCTCTACGAGTTCCCGCCGCTCTAGCTAGCGAGGCCTTACGACGACGAGAGCATCGGGCCTTCGCCCGCGGGGTCGACGAGGTCGGACTCGAAGAACGTGTAGCGCCCGTCGAGCACCTTCATCGCGGCGTCGTAGTTGTCGGCGTCGTCGTTGAACCACAGGTCGTGGAACAGCCGGTCGATCCGGCGCCGCGCCTGCGCGCAGAACAGCTCGGCCAGCTCGACGTACTGCGTCGCGTTCGCCGGGTCCTCCGTCCGCAGCGTCTGCGCGTAGACGCACGCCGACGCGATGCCGTACAGCTCCGCGCCGATGTCGACGATGCGGCCGAGGAACGCCTGCTTCTTCTCCAGCTTCGCCTGCCAGCGGCTCATGCCGTAGAACGTGGACCGGGCGAGCTTGCGGCAGTTGCGCTCGGCGAACCGCAGGTGCTCGGCGAGCGCGCCGAACTCGGTGTACGACGTCGGGTTGGTGCCCTGGCCGGCGGCGAGCTTCGGCAGCCACTTCGCGTAGAAGCCGCCTGCTTTCAAGGCCGTCTTTGCCTTGTCGGCAACGGGGACATCCGGCTCGATGATGTCGCCCGCGATGGCCAGGTGCTGGTCGACCGCCTCGCGCGCGATCAGCAGGTGCATGATCTCGGTCGAGCCTTCGAAGATGCGGTTGATCCGCATGTCGCGGAGCATCTGCTCGACCGGCACCGGCTTCTCGCCGCGCGCCTTCAGCGACTCGGCCGTCTCGTAGCCGCGGCCGCCGCGGATCTGCACGAGCTCGTCCATCGCCTGCCAGCCGAGCTCCGAACCGTAGAGCTTCGCGAGCGCGGCCTCGATCCGGATGTCGTTGCGCTTCTCGTCGGCGAGCCGCGACGACACGTCGAGCATCGCCTCCAAGCCGAACGCGGTGCCGGCGAGGAACGCGGTCTTTTGCGCGATCGCCTCGTGCTTGCCTACCGGGATACCCCACTGGATCCGCTCGTTGCCCCACTCGCGCGCGACCTTCAGCGCGTACTTCGTCTGGCTCGCGCAGATCGCGGGCAGCGACAGCCGGCCGGTGTTCAGCGTCGTCAGCGCGATCTTGAGGCCGGCGCCTTCCTTGCCGATCAGGTTCGCCGCCGGGACGAAGACGTCCTTGAACACGGTGACGCTGTTCTCGATGCCGCGCAGTCCCATGAAGGCGTTGCGCCGCTCGATCTTGATGCCCGGGTCGTCGCACGGGACGATGAACGCGCTGATGCCGCCCTTGTGCCCGTCTGACTTCGGCACCACGGCCATGATGACGACGACATCGGCGATGGCGCCGTTGGTGGCCCACAGCTTCTTGCCGTTGATGACGTACCCGCTGCCGTCTTCTTTCGGTACGGCGGTCGCCGACAGCCGCGCCGGGTCGGAGCCGACGTCCGGCTCGGTCAGCAGGAACGCGCTGATGTGCGTGCGCGCGACCTTCGGCAGCCACTCCTTCTTCTGCTCGTCGGAGCCGAACAGCATCAGCGGCTGCGGCAGGCCGATCGACTGGTGCGCGGACAGCAGCGTCGACAGCGCGGAGTGCCACACGCCGGCCATCGCGAGCGCCTTGTTGTAGTAGACCTGCGACAGCCCGAGGCCGTCGTACTCGGTCGGGATCTTCATCCCGAGCGCGCCGAGTTCCTTGAGCCCTTCGACGACGTCGTCGGGGATGCGCGCGTCCCGCTCGATCTGCAGCGGGTCGACCTTGTTCTCCAGGAACGTCCGCAGCTCGGCGAGGAACTTCTCGCCCCGCTCGGCCGCCTCCGGCGACAGCTTCGGCTGCGGGTGGATCAGGTCGAGCCGGAAGTTGCCGAGGAACAGCTCCTTGCCGAAGCTCGGCAGCTTCCACTCGGACTCGCGCGCGGCCTCGGCGACCTGGCGTGCTTCCTTCTCGCTGACCTGCTTGGCCACGGTGTGCTCCTCGGGCAATACGGCGCGGGTTTGCGACGGTGTTACCCGCTAGTAGGCCGCACCGAACCGGGTTCTGGCAAGGGAGGGTCGCGCGATCACGGCCGGGTGAGGAGCACCTTGCCGACGTGGCCGGACTCCTCGACCAGCTGGTGCGCCGCCGCGGGCTCGGTCATCGGGTACGACGCGTGCACGACCGGACGCACCAGGCCGGCCTCGACCAGCGGCCACAGCCCCTCGACGACGGCACGGCAGATGGCCGCCTTCTGGTCGGCCGGGCGGGCCCGCAGCGTCGCCGCGTGCACCGACTGGCGGTTGACCATGAGCTGCCCGAGGTCGATCTCGGCCGTCGCGCCGCCCTGCAGGCCGACGACGACCAGCCGGCCGTCCGGCGCGAGTGCGGCGAGGTTCCGGGCGAAGTAGGCCGCGCCGATGATGTCGAGTACGACGTCCACGCCGCGGCCTGCGGTTGCGTCGCGCGCGGCCGCGACGAAGTCCTGCTCGTTGTAGTCGACGACGAGATCGGCGCCGAGGTCGCGCACCTCGGCCGCCTTCGCGCTGCTGCCGACGGTGCAGACCACCGGGGAGGCGCCGAGCGCCGCAGCGACTTGGATCGCCATCGTGCCGATCCCGCTCGCGCCGCCGTGGACCAGGACGGCATCGCCGCGCGCGAGCCGGCCGGCGACGACGAGGTTGGACCACACGGTGCACGCCGCCTCGGGCAGCGCCGCCGCGGTCACGAGGTCGACGCCGCGCGGCACCGGCAACAGTTGACCGGCAGGTACGGCGACTTGTTCGGCGTAGCCCCCGCCCGCGAGCAGCGCGCACACCTCGTCGCCGACCCGCCAACCCTCGACCTCGGGGCCGAGCGCCGCCACGCGGCCGCTGCACTCGAGGCCGAGTACGTCGGATGCACCGGGCGGTGGCGGGTAGAAACCCAGACGTTGCAGCAGGTCGGCGCGGTTGACCGCCGACGCGACGACCTCGACGAGCACCTCACCAGGCCCGGGCGTCGGGTCGGGCACCTCGCCCCAGCCCAGGACCTCGACGCCACCGGCCCCGTCCACCGTCACCGCATGCACGAGTCCGGACGCTACGTCCGCTGCCCCGATTGGGTGGGTTGGTGGGCCTCGCAGTTGTGACGGGAGCACAATGACCTGGTGCCGAGGCGCGCCGTCGTTGGTGCCGCCGCCCCAGCCGCCGGCGAGGGCGACGTGGTCGACCACGCCCTCTTCCAGCGGGTCGAGCGCAACGTGCCGCGCCTGGCCCGGCGGATGATCTCGGCGTTCGTGACCGAGATTCCGCTCTACGCGCAGCTTCCGCGCGAGCAGCTCCAGGGCGAGATCCTGTTCATCACCGAGGCCAACCTGCGGCTGTTCTTCGGCCTGCTCCGCACCGGCGACCCGATGACCGCCGAGCAGCTCGCCGAGGTGCGGATGTCCGCCGCGCGCCGGGCCGAGGAGCGGGTGCCGCTCGACGCGGTCCTGGTCGCGTACCACGTCGGCGCGCGGCTCGGCTGGCAGGCGCTGGTCGACGAGCACCGGCCGGAGGAGATGGGCGCGCTGCTCACGGCCGGGTCGCGGGTGCTCGCCTACACCCAGCAGGTCACCGCCGCGGTCGCGTCGGCGTACCTCGAGGAGCAGCAGACCATCTCCGGCGAGGAGCGCGACGCCGCCCGGCTGTTCGCGTCGGCGCTGCTGTCGGGCGACCCGGCCGAGTCGCTCGCCGCCCGGCTCGGCGTCTCGATCGCGCCGGCGTACGTCGTCGTCGCGCTGCGGATGGCGCCGCACCCGGACGAGTCCGACGAGAAGGACGTCGGCGGCGCGATCGCGGCCCGGCGCAAGGTACGGCGGGTGCAGGCCGCGCTCGACGAGTGGTCCGGCGACACCACGACCACGCTGCTCGACCCGGCCGGCGGCACCGCGTTCCTGCCGACGACGCCGGAGGCCGCCGGTGCGATGGTCGACCGGCTGCCCGACCTCGCCACCTTGCTGGGAAAGGCGGCCGGCGTGCCGCTGGTCCTCGGCGGCGCGGTCGGCTGGGGCGCGGCCGACGTACCCCGGGCCGCGGCGCAGGCGCACGACATCGTCCGGCTGACCCGCATCCTCGACAAGCCGCCCGGTGCGTACGTGCTGCGCGACGTGCTGCTCGAGTACCAGCTCACCCGGCCGAGCGACGCGCAGGAGACCTTGGCCAGCCTGATCGAGCCGCTCGACCGCAACCCCGACCTGCTCCGCACCCTCGAGGCCTACCTCGACAACGACCTCGACCGGCGGCGTACGGCGGGCGCGCTGCACGTGCACCCGAACACGTTCGACTACCGGCTGCGCCGAATCATCGAACTGACCGGGCTCGACCCCTCGACGACGCGCGGGCTCCAGCTCCTCGGCGCCGCGCTCGCCGCGCGCCGGCTTGGCGAGGGTTCGGTCACGTAACCGCTACGGTGACCGCGTGCGGGTCGCGGTGCCGCGAGAAACGGCCGAGGGCGAGCGGCGGGTCGCCGCCGTCCCCGACACCGTCGCCCGACTCGTGGCCGACGGCTGCGAGGTCGTCGTCGAGGCCGGCGCCGGCCAGACCGCGTACGTCGCCGACGCCGACCTGCGCGCGCGCGGCGCGACCATCGGCTCGCGCGACGAGATGTTGCGTACGGCGGACGTGGTGCTGTCGGTGCAGCCGTTGCGACCGGACGACATCGCGTTGCTCAGGCCGGGCGCGTCGACCATCTCGATCCTCCAGCCGTGGTCGCACGGTGCTGCGGTGCAGGCACTCGCCGCCCGCGGCGTGACGGCGTACAGCCTCGACCTCGTGCCGCGGATCAGCCGAGCGCAGGCGATGGACGCGCTGTCGTCGCAGGCGCTCGTCTCCGGCTACCGCGCGGTCATGCTCGCCGCGCAGGTCTCGCCGCGGATGTTCCCGATGTTCATGACGGCGGCCGGCACGGTGCCGCCGGCGAAGCTGCTCGTGCTCGGTGCCGGCGTCGCCGGCCTGCAGGCGATCGCCACCGCGCGCCGGCTCGGCGCGGTCGTCTCGGCGTACGACGTCCGCGCCGCGGCGGCCGACGAGGTGCGTTCGCTCGGGGCGACGTTCCTCGACCTCGGGCTGGAGACGCAGGAGGGTGCCGGCGGCTACGCGCGGGTGCAGTCCGACGAGTTCCTGGCGAAACAGCGCGAGATCCTCGGCGGCCACGTCACCGCCTCCGACGTCGTCGTGACGACTGCTGCAGTCCCCGGCCGGCCGGCGCCGGTGCTAGTCACCGCGGACATGGTGCACGGGATGAAGCCCGGCTCGGTCATCGTCGACCTGGGTGCGGAGGGCGGCGGCAACTGCGAGCTGACGAGGGCCGGCGAGACCGTCGTCGTCGGTGACGTGTCGATCGTCGGGGTGGTCGGGGCGCCGTCGGCGTTGCCGGTCAACGCGAGCGCGCTGTACGCCCGCAACGTGCTGAACCTGTTGCAACTGCTCATGGCCGATGGTGAGCTGCACCCGAACCCGGACGACGAGATCGTCGCCGGATGCTGCGTGACCCGGGACGGGCAGGTGCTGAAGTCGTGACCGAGACGACGCTGGGGCTGTTCACCATCTTCGTGCTGTCGGTGTTCGTCGGGTTCGAGGTCATCTCCAAGGTCTCGTCGGTGCTGCACACGCCGTTGATGTCCGGCGCCAACGCGATCCACGGCGTGATCCTCATCGGCTCGATCGTCATCCTCGGCACCGGTCACGGCGCGGTGCAGGGCGTCCTCGGCTTCGTCGCGGTCGTGCTGGCGACGGTCAACGCGGTCGGCGGTTTCGTCGTCACCGACCGGATGCTGGAGATGTTCAAGGGCCGGGCCCGCAAGTGAGCCGCGTGCAGGCGATCGAGCTCGTCTACCTGTTCTGCGCGGTGTGTTTCATCGTCGCGCTGAAGGGCCTGTCGTCGCCGCGCAGCGCGCGGCTCGGCAACATCATCGGCGCGGTCGGAATGACCGTCGCGGTCGGCGCGACGTTCGCGACGCCGGGCCTGCACCGGATCGGCCTCATCGTCGTCGCGCTGGTGATCGGTACGGCGGTCGGCGTACCGGCGGCTCGTGCGGTGAAGATGACCGCGGTGCCGCAGATGGTCGCGGCGTTCAACGGTGTCGGCGGCGGCGCGGCCGCGCTGGTCTCGCTCGCGGAGTTCGACCGCGGGCACGCGAGCTTCGGTACGGCGGCGGCGGTGCTGTTCAGCACACTCGTCGGTGCGGTGTCGTTCACCGGCAGCGCGATCACGTTCGCGAAGCTGCAAGAGCTGATGACCGGCCGGCCGATCGTGCTGCCGCGGCAACGCGAGATCAACGCCGCGCTCGCCGTCACCGCGCTCGCCTTGGTCGTCTGGGGCCTGTCCGACCGTTCGGTCACCGCCGCGGTGCTGCTGGCACTCGTCGCCGGCGTTCTCGGGGTGCTCTTCGTGCTGCCGGTCGGCGGCGCGGACGTGCCCGTGGTCATCTCGCTGCTGAACTCGTTCACCGGGCTGGCGGTCGCCGCCACCGGCGCGGCGCTCCGTACAACACTGCTGATCGTCGCGGGCACGCTGGTCGGCGCGTCCGGCACGCTGCTGACCCGGATGATGAGCCAGGCGATGGGCCGGCCGCTGTCGAGCACGTTGTTCGGCGCGCTGACCGCGACCGCGTCCGCCGCCGCGGCCGGGCCCGACGACGGCGCCGACCGCTCGGTGCGGACCGGCACCGTCGATGACGTCGCCGTACTGCTCGCGTACGCGCACCGGGTCGTCGTCGTACCCGGGTACGGGCTCGCCGTCGCGCAGGCGCAGCACACGATCCGCGAGCTCGCCGATTTGTTGGAGTCGCGCGGCGTCGAAGTCGTCTACGGCATCCACCCGGTCGCCGGCCGGATGCCCGGGCACATGAACGTGCTGCTCGCCGAGGCGAACGTGCCGTACGAGCAGTTGCGCGAGATGGACGACGTCAACCCGCAGTTCCCGCTGACCGACGTCGTCCTCGTCGTCGGCGCGAACGACGTGGTCAACCCGGCCGCGCGCGACTCGCCCGGGTCGCCGATCTATGGCATGCCGATCCTCAACGTCGACGAGGCGAAGGCGGTCGTGTTCCTGAAGCGGTCGATGCGCCCGGGGTTCGCCGGGATCGACAACGCGTTGCTGTACGACCCGAAGACGACGATGCTGTTCGGTGACGCGAAAGACACGCTCACGTCATTGGTGTCCGCGGTCAAGACCGCGTAATGGACGTCGAGCTGGTCATCCCGGTCCACAACGAGGAAGCGGTGCTCGCGGCGAACGTCGGCCGGGTGCACGCGTTCCTCGGTGCGCAGGCGGCGTACACGTGGTCGATCGTGATCGCGGAGAATGCGAGCACCGACGGCACGTCCGCGATTGCGGACGAGCTCGCGGCGACGCTGCCGTCGGTGCGCGCGACGCACCTCGCCGAGCCGGGCCGCGGCCGGGCGCTGCGCGAAGTCTGGCTGGCGAGCGAGGCGGCGGTCGTCGCGTACATGGACGTCGACCTCTCGACCGACCTCGAAGGGTTCCCGCGACTGGTCGAGCCGCTGCTCGACGGGCAGGCAGACGTCGTCATCGGCAGCCGGCTGGTGCCGGGCGCGAAGACCGAGCGCGGGCCGAAACGCGAGCTGATCTCGCGGTCGTACAACGCCGTGCTGCACGCGACGCTGCGGACCGGTTTCGCCGACGCGCAGTGCGGCTTCAAGGCGGTCCGCGGCGACGTCGCGCGGCAACTGCTCCCGTACGTCGTGGACGACGGCTGGTTCTTCGACACTGAGCTGCTGGTGCTCGCCGAGCGGGTCGGGTTCCGGGTGCGCGAGGTGCCGGTGACGTGGGTCGACGACGCCGACTCGCGAGTGCGCATCCTGCCGACCGCGCGGGCCGACCTGCGCGGCGTCGTACGGATGCTGCGGAAGCGACCGTGGCGGGACGTCGTTGTCGAGAGGCCCAGTCAGCCCGCCCAGTAGTAGCGCGCGAATCGCTCGATGAGCCAGAGCTGCGCCGGCACCGACATCGCGACCGCCGCGGCGATCACGGCGACGCCGAGGGCGCGGCGGTGCGCGAGCAGCCGGTCGACGGCGAGTGCGGCGGCGAGGAACACGGTGAAGACCAGGAGTACGTAGCGGTCGACCGACACCGTGTTGCCGTTGCAGGTGAGCGCCAGGAACATCGTCGCCGTATAGACGACGTACGACGGCCGCGCGCGGCGGAAGGCGAGGTACGCGATCGCGAGCAGCATCAGGCCGACCGCGATGAAGTCGCCGACGAGCACGGCTTGGTAGCCGGTGGACTTCAGCTTGTGCAGCGCGTCGATGGAGACGCTGATCGAGTGCCACGGCGTCGTGAGCTCGTGCTCCCAGCCGCGCTCGGCGTCGAACGCCGCGGTGAGGTTGTGGAACCGGATGCCGCTGTAGAGCAGCCAGCCGCCGATCGCGACGACGGGGCCGGCGACGAGATAGCCGAGCCGCCGGTAGCGGCCGCTTTCCTCGGCTGCGGTTTCGTGCAGGTAGTCGACGACGAGCGCGACGACCGCCGCGGCCGCGACGATCTTGCCTAGGCAGGCGATGCCGAGCGCGACGCCGGCGAGTGCGGGGTGCCGGCGGCGGACGAGCACGAACGCCCAGACCACGCCGGCCAGGGTGATGCCGTCCTGGTAGAGCATCCCGAAGAAGAACGCCGGCGGCCAGAGCAGCAGGAACGCGAGCGTCAGCAGCGCGACCCGCCGGCCGTAGTCGCGCTCGACGAGCTGGACCAGCCCGACGCCGATGGCGGCGAGCGCGACGAAGCACCAGATCAGGCCGGCGACGGTCAGGTCGATGCCGAGCAGGTGGTGAGTGCCGCCCATGAGTGCGGCGAGCGCGGGCGGGAACGCGGCTTCGGTCTGGTTGCCGATCACGCTGTGCTGGACGAACGCGGGGTTGTAGCCGTACTGGGCGATCCGGAGGTACCACTGCCCGTCCCACCAGGCGAACACCGAGCTCGCGGTGTTGTGCTTGTGCAGCTGCGTGATGCTGTCGCGGTGCGACAGGGTCGCGATGAGCGTGAGCAGCCGGTACGCCGACACGACGACGAGGGCCCAGCCGGACGTGGTGAGCCTGAGGGTGCGGGTGGTCATCGGTGCCAAGCATCTCGCGACGGTCAGCCGGCCGCACGCAGGTGGTTACGTGCGTGTCTCGCTTGTGCTGGCCCAGCGACACGACGTGCCGCGTTGGTTCGACTTAGTGCCCTACGGTACAGATCGACGCGGGTTGTGTATCGATGATCCGAATATTGGCAAACACCGGACATGGCGTATCGAAGAACTTAGATTTTCGCTCGAACCCATCTAGCTCCGGCCGCCCAGCCATGCATTGATCCTG
>JAVEEI010000070.1 GCA_030840525.1 Frankiaceae bacterium | reverse complement strand
CGTCGCCGTGATCGGAAAGGCGACACTGAGCGGTGCGCTCGACCAGACGCAGGCTTGCGCCTGGCCGGCTTCCCCCACCGCGAGCACCCGAACGCCCGAGGCGGTCCACGACTCCACCCGCCGCTGCACCAGCGCGGAGCGGACGAACACCGACTCGTCCAGCCGCCACGCGCCCGGCCCGGCGGCGGTCACCGCGAGCTGCGTCATGGAGCCACCGTTGGGCCCGGTATAGGTGTAGCGACCGGGTCGGGGTGGTGCGTAGCCGGTCGCTGACGACGCCGGCGCATGCGCCTTGTCCGGCACCGGCGTCGTGCCCGAGGATCCGGCCTTCTTCAGCGAGCCCTGGGATACGCCCTTCGCGCCCGAGCCCGCAGCTGCGCCGGCGACTGGTCGCGCCGGCGACGAGGCGGCCGTCCCCTCGACGACGATCGCACCGACGATGAGGGATGCGCTCGCCACCGCGACGACACTCAGCGCGCTACGCGTTCGCATACCTCACCTAACGTCTCTCCGACTCTCGCTGGCGGGTTGATACTGGCCGAGAGTTCGGGACCGCGGAGTGATGGCCTCCGTGCCATTGGCCGAACGATTCCCAAACGTTCTGCTAACGCGGACGTATCGACCCCTTCCGAGGAGTACCGCGCAGAACCCTGCCAGTAGGAACTACCGGGAGAAGACCCGTTTGCTTACGCGCGACTTTGCCGCGTCGAGCTAGGCCGGTGGGTCGAAGCGCTCCAACCCGGCGAGGCGGGGCTTGCCGTTCGCAGCGACGTGCAGCGCCCAGACGCCGCCCTTGCGGGTCGAGGGGTCCGGCGGCGCGAGGTAGCCGAGCACCCGGCACAGCCCGGCGATCAGCTCCGGCATGGCCTTGCCCTGGCTGCACACCGCGACCGGCTCGCCGGCCGACACGATGGTGACGAACCGCTCGACGGCGGCGTCCGGCGCGGCGGCGACACCGCTCTCCGACACGAGCGGCTCGCTCTCGACCGTCAGCTCGTGCGCGGCGGCGTACGGCCCGACCGTCTCGAGGCAGCGCAGTACGTCGGCCGAGAACACGCGCGCGATGCGGAACACCGACAGCACGTCGGCCAGCGCGATCGCCTGCTCGTGACCGACGTCGTCCAGCGGTCGTTCGCGGTCGTCGCCGGGCCACGCCGACCGCTCGCCGGCGCTGCCGTGGCGCACCAGCAGGCACGGCCAGGTCGGCTCGGCGTCGCGGGCGAACTCGGCGAGGATGCGCTGGTCGCGAAACGGCAGCAGATGCCGCTGGCCCTCCCGCGGCGGCAGCCACATGAGCTGGTCGACTTCTTCGTTGGGCTCGAACCGGCCGCCGTCGGCCTGCATCGCCCAGTAGCGGACCCGCTTCGGGTCGCCGTCCTTGAGGTAGCGGATCTCGCCGAGCGGCCGGCCCGGCACCGCGCCGTACCCGGTCTCCTCCCACACCTCGCGCAGCCCGCCGAGAAGCGGGTGCTCGCCGGACGTGAGCTTGCCCTTGGGCAACGACCAGTCGTCGTACTTCGGCCGGTGGACGAGCGCGACCTCGACTCCGGGGCCACCGAGGGCCGGTCGCCACAGCACGCCGCCGGCGGCCTCGATCAGTCTCGGGCCTGATGCCATCAGGCCCGCAACCACTTCCGGTACTTGTCCTTCGCGGTCTCGGCCCAGACGCCGGTGAACTGCGACTGCGCGGCGGCCATCGCGTCGCGCTGGCGGGCGTAGAGCAAGCCCAGCGTGAAGCCGCCGGTGGTGGGGCGAGGAGCGACCGCGAGCCGGCGCAGCACGGCCGACGCGATGGCCGCGTCCTGGTGCTCGCCCAACACTTCCTGCACCTCCTCGGCGCGAACCGCCAGCGCCTTCGCCGCCTTGCCGAAGAACGGAGCGACCGCCTCACAGGCATACCGCACCTGCTTCGCGGCTATCCGCGCCTCGTGCCAGTCTTCCTCGGTCGCGCTCTTTTCCGTCGTGCTGGGCCGCCGTAACCGCGCGGCGTCGCGGGCCAGCCGCTTCCAGGCCGAGCCTACGCACTCGGGCAGGGCCCGGCCGGTTGTTTCCTCGGCGAGTCCGGTCGTCATCGGATCCCACGCGGCGTCGACGAGGCGGTCGACCAGCGCGAGGTAGCGCTCGGTCTCCAGCGTCTCGGCCGCGGCGATGCGCGCGCGGACCAGGTCGCCGCCGAGGTGCGCATCGATGCGCGCGCGGACCGGTCCGAGTACGAGCTCGACCGGCAGCGCGTCGAGGTCGCGTTGCAGCCGGGCGAGCAGCACCTCGTTGTCGCGGGCCGCGCCGAGGCTGTCGGCGACCCACTTCAGCTCTTCGCGCAGCGACTTCGCCCAGACGTCGTCGACCAGCGGCCCGAACGTCTTCAGCGCGCTCCGCAGCCGCCGCGCCGCGACCCGCATCTGATGGATGCTGTCCGGCCGCTCCCGCCGTACCGCGGGGTCCTGAGCCATGAACGCGCGCACGTAGCGGCGCAATACGGCGACGACGGCGAGCCGGGCGGGGTCGTCGAGGGCGACCGGCTCGGGCTTGGGCGGATCGGGGTCGGCGGTCGCGCGCGGGCCGAGCGCGCGCACGACCTTCGGCACGAACTCGCCGCCGACCGCGCCCGCGCTGCGCAGCACGTCACCGACGGCGCGCAGTACGTCGATGCCGCCGCCGGCGTCTTCGACCTCGATCTCCCGGAACTTCGCCGCCACGTGCCCCTGGTTGAGCACCGACACGAGGTCGTCGGTCAGCTCGGCGACGACGTTGCCGTCGGCGTCGCGCAGGGCGTACGTCGAGCGCGCGGTAACGAGCGTCGCGACCGGCCCGACGACGGCAGACCGCAGGTGTACGGCGACGAGCGAGCGCAGCTCGTCCGGCACCGCGTCGTCCGGGCCGGTGGCGTGCAGCTCCTCGCGGGTGCCGGTGCCGGCGTCGGGAACGCCGGCTTCGTGCACCGGCAGCTTGAGGTGCCAGCCGTCCTTGTCGCCTTCGCCGGACCGGTGCCGCAACGTGATGCCCTCGCGGGCGAGCCGTAGGTCGGCGCTGTCCCAGTAGACCGCGCGCAACTCCTGCGCGACCGGCGCGTCCATGGCGGCGACCCCGGCGGCGTGCCCGGCGACCTCGGGCAGCCGGTACGCCGCGTGAACGCGGAACTTCGCCTCGACCTCACGCATGGTCGCCACCGCTTCCTGCTTGGCCTCGTTGCGCGTGCCGGCGCACGAGCACGTCCTGGTAGTCCGGCAGCCGCCGGCCGTCCGAGTACAGCGTGCGCGTCCACGTGCCGTCGGGCTGGAGGTCCCAGCCGGCAACTCCTGGATCGAGCGCGAGATCCAGCAGCTCGCAGACGCGCTGCGCGACGGCCGGGTCGTTGAGCTGCACCATCGCCTCGACCCGACGGTCGAGGTTGCGGTGCATCATGTCCGCGCTGCCGATCCAGACGTCCGGCGAGCCGCCGTTGGCGAACCGGAACACGCGCGAGTGTTCGAGGAAGCGGCCGACGATGCTGCGCACGCGAATGTTCTCCGACAGCCCGCGCATGCCCGGACGCAAAGCGCACATGCCCCGTACGACGAGATGGACCGGCACGTCGGCGCGCGCGGCGTCGTACAGGGCGTCGATGACCTCCTCGTCGACGAGGCTGTTGACCTTCATCCAGATGCCGGCCGGACGGCCCGCGGCCGCGTGCTCGGCTTCGCGCCGGATCATCGAGACGACTTCGGGCCGCAACGTGTCGGGCGCGACGAGCAGCCGGTCGTAGTGCTGGTGCTTCGTGTAGCCGGAGAGGTGGTTGAACAGGTCCGCGACGTCGGCGCCGACGGTCGGGTCGGCGGAGAGCAGGCCGATGTCTTCGTAGATGCGCGCGGTCTTCGGGTTGTAGTTGCCGGTGCCGATGTGCACGTACCGCCGTAGCGATCCGTCACTCTCCTGCCGGACGACGAGGCAGAGCTTCGCATGGGTCTTGAGCCCGACCATGCCGTAGACGACGTGACAGCCGGCTTGCTCGAGCGTGCGGGCCCATGAGATGTTCGCCTGCTCGTCGAACCGCGCCTTGATCTCTACGACGACGAGCACCTGCTTGCCGGCCTCGGCGGCGTCGACCAGCGCGTCCACGATGGGCGAGTCGCCGCTGGTGCGGTAGAGCGTTTGCTTGATCGCGAGTACGGCGGGATCGGCGGCCGCCTGCTCCACGAAGGCTTGCACGCTCGTCGCGAACGAGTCGTACGGGTGATGGACGACGATGTCGCCTTCGCGCAGTGCCGCGAACACGTCGCGCACGTGGTCGCGGTCCGGTCCGCGCAGCCGAGGGTGAGTGGTCGGAACGAAGGTCTCCTGCTTGAGCGCCGGCCGGTCGAGGTCGGCGATGGGCCACAGCCCGCTGAGGTCGAGCGGCCCGGGCAGCCGGTAGAGCTCGGCCTGCCCGATGCTGAGCTCGCGGAGCAGGAACTCGAGCACCCGGTCGCTCATCGTGTCCTCGACTTCGAGCCGCACCGGCGGGCCGAAACGGCGGCGAAGCAACTCGCGTTCGAGGGCTTGCAGCAGGTTCTCGACCTCGTCCTCTTCGACTTCCAGATCCTCGTTGCGCGTGACGCGGAACGTGTGCTCCTCCAGTACGTCGAGGCCGGGGAACAGCTCCGACAGGTGCGCCGCGATCACGTCCTCCAGCAGGACGAACCGCGAGTCGTCGACGGCGACGTACCGGGGCAGCAGCGGCGGCACCTTGACCCGGGCGAAGTGCTCGCGGCCGGTCTCGCGGTCGCGCACGACGACGGCGAGGTTGAGCGACAGGCCGGAGATGTAGGGGAACGGGTGCGCGGTGTCCACCGCGAGTGGGGTGAGGACCGGATAGACGTGCTCCTCGAAGAGCGTGTCGACCTGCTTGCGTTCGTCGTCGGTGAGCTCGGCGTAGTGCAGCAGGCAGATGCCCTGTTCACGCAACCGCGGCAGCAGGTCCTCCAGGAAGACCTGGGCGTGCTTGGCGACGAGCTCGTGCGCGCGCCGGGAGATGAGCTCGAGTTGCTCGCGCGGCGCCATCCCGGCGGGTGACGCGACGGCGATCCCGGTCGCGAGCCGGCGGCGCAGGCCGGCCACCCGGACCATGAAGAACTCGTCCAGGTTGCCGGCGAAGATCGCGGTGAACCGGACCCGTTCGAGCAGCGGGATGCCGTCGTCGGCGGCCAGTTCCAGCAGCCGGGCGTTGTAGTCCAGCCAGCTCGCCTCGCGGTCGAAGAACCGGTCGGCCGCACGGGCCGCGCGCTCGTCGGCGCCGTACGCGAGGTCTTCGAGCTCCTCCGCGAGGTCGTCGGCGTACCGCGCGATATCGGGTGCGCTCGACGGTTGGGGCTGACTTGTCACCGGACGAATCTGGCACCTCTGGGGAGCCGCCGTAAATCCGTAGGTGAACGAGACGTGAACGAGGGATGAACAACGAGCCGAGACTCGCCGCAAACCGGACAGCAGACGGAATTTGGCCCTTGCGCTGCCGCTCGTCGTCGGTGGGACAGTGGCGCCGAGACGCGCGGACGGACGCCACGGAGGGGCCATGGTCAGCGGCACGCCGATCGAACAGCAGTTGGCCCACGTCGCCGAGCGACTCTCGGCCGAGTACCGCGACAAGGTCGGGCCGGGTGTGGTGCGCGAGCTGTTCGAGCAGGCGCGGTCGTCGTACCGGCAGGCCCGGGTGACCCAGTTCGTTCCGATCCTGGTCGACCGGTCGGTCCGCCAGCAGCTGCGCTCGGTAGAGCGCCAAGCGCACTAGGCGGGACTCAGCGCCGGGGGCGCCCGTCGCGAGCCGAGTCGAGGCGGTATAGAACATCGCCTGCCCATTGCCGACCACACGTACCGAAAGCAGCGCGGCCCGCGACGCCCCGTGCCGACTGACGTCACGCCCCACTGTCCGATCGATGAAGATCCCGCGGTGCAAGCAATACCCGTGCGGCCTCTTGGGCGTTGGCGAGATGGTTGAGCTGGCCGCTCACCCGGGCGAGCAGCAGCGCACCCTCGATGAGCGAAAGGGCCGCCGAGGCTGACTCGACGACCGATTCCTCCGGCCAACCGTCGGCCCGAAGCCGTTCGGCGATGTGTTCCTCCCACGTGACGTAGCAGCGAGCGGCGGCGGCGCGCAGCCGCGGGCTGAGGTGCGACACCTCGAGCGCAGTCGGGGCGATCGGACAGCCCCCTCGACCGTCTTTGGTGAGCCTCCTCGCGGCCATGTCGAGAAACCGGCAGAGTCCTTCACCCGCATCAGGTGCGCCACCGAGTGCCCGGGTGAACTCCTTGGTGACGGCTCGGCCGGACGCTTCGAGGGCGGCCTCGGCGAGCTCTTCCATCCCGCCGGGGAAGTGGTGATACAGCGAGCCGTTGGATACCCCGCTCTCCGCGAGCACCTGCGACAGCCCGGTGGCCGTGTAGCCCTGGTCCTGCAGCAGCCGGCCCATGGTCTGGACCAGTTGGGTGCGGGCGTCGCCGGCCTTGGCCACCCCTTGACTCTAGTGGAGTGAATGCTCTAGAACACGGTAGAGCGATCTCTCTAGCAGAGCGTGTCGCGCCGGCCGCTGATATACGCGCGCGGTGACTCGAACCTGACGAAGCGAACCTAGGAGCCACCTCATGCCGATGATCGACGTATACGCCGCGACCGGAACCTTCAGCGACACCAAGAAACTCGCCACCGAACTCGCCACAACGTTGATGCGCATCGAAGGCGTCCCAGACATCCCGATGTTCCGACAGAACACCGCGGCGTTCGTCCACGAGACCCCGCCTGCGACCGCCAGCAACGTCGATGGCGACGACAACCACGTCCGCGTTCAGGTCCTCACCAACGCCGGAGCACTGGACCGGGACAAGCAGCTCGCCGTCGTCGCCGAGTTCAGCACTCTCATCGGGAAGGAAGCGGGCGACGACACCCTCAAGGAGCGCACCTGGGTTCTCTTGACCGAAGCCGTCGAAGGCGGCTGGGGGCTGTGGGGCCACGCTCACACCAACGACGAACTCGTCGCAGCCGCGCGCGCCGAAATCGCCAAGCTCGGTGCCTGAGCTCACCGAACCAGGAGTGCGAGAGTGAGCAGCAGTCCGCTGTCGATCGACGTGTACGTCGCCCCGATGCGGCCGTACATCTCTCCCGATCGGCTCGGCGACGGGGAAGTCGCGACCTGGGCGCCGTCCAGTAGCACCCTGATCTCCGGGCCGACCGAAGGGATCCTCATCGACGCCCTTCTGACCTTCGAGAACGCCGACCAGATCGCCGTCTGGGCGAAGCGCTTCGACAAGAGGATCACCGGTGTCTACATCACCCATGGCCACTCCGACCACTGGCTCGGCCTCGCACGCCTCCTCCAGCACTTCCCCGAAGCTCGCGGATACGCGGCGCCGGAGGTTGCAGCTCGCGCCGAATGGGAGGCGGCGTTCAACGACACGACCCAGTACTGGACCTCACGCTTCCCCGGCGAGCTCCCCGATACGCCCGCTGTGCCCGAGGCGCTGACCGACGACGAGATCCTCGTGGACGGTGAGGTCGTCAATCTGATCCACGTCGGCCAGGGTGACATCGACGGTTCGACGATCTTCCACGTGCCCGCTGCCGACGCAGTCATCTGCGGTGACGTGGTCTACAACAACGTCCACATGATGATGTACGAAGCCGATGAGGCGAAGCGAGAGGCCTGGATCGCCAGCATCGACGCCGTCGCAGCGCTGAACCCGAAGATCGTCGTCGCCGGTCACAAGAGCGTCGGGGCAGCCGACTCGCCAGACAACCTCGCGGCCAGCCAGCAATACTTGCGCGACTTCACCACCCTCGCCCGGAAGAGCGGCACGGTGCAGGACTTGGTCCACCGCATGCTCGAATTGCATGGCGAACGCGACCAGCCCCACACTCTGTGGATCTCGGCCCGAGCCGAAGTCGCTCGACGGGCATGATCAGTTCTCGGGACGGCGAGAAGACCGGTTCCACTCATGAGGAGACATCCACGATGACCCAAGCCAGCAGCGACGTCGGGCTCGAGTTGCGTTCCTTGGTGACGCCGGAGTCGACGCTTGAACTGTCCCTCGTCGAGGTGCCGATCGCTCGACCCGAACCGAACGAGGTGCTGATCCGCGTTGAAGCAACACCGATCAACCCGTCAGACCTAGGGCTCCTGTTCGCGGGTGTCGACGTGAGCACGGCCACCGTCGCCGGGCCGCCGGACAACCCGGTCGTCACCGCACCCCTGTCGCCCGGTGCCATGAGGTCCCTAGCTGCTCGGGTTGCGGTGTCGCTACCCGTCGGGAACGAAGGCGCCGGCACCGTCATCGAGGCAGGATCCTCCCCAACAGCGCAAGCACTGCTGGGAAAGACCGTCGCCCTGGCGGGCGGCGGCATGTACGCGCAGTACCGCTGCGTCGACGCGTCGCTCTGCCTGCCACTGGCAGACGGCACGCCGGCCAGCGCGGGCGCGTCGTCATTCGTCAACCCCCTGACGGCGCTCGGGATGGTGGAGACGATGCGCCGGGAGGGCCACAGCGGCCTCGTTCACACCGCCGCCGCCAGCAACCTGGGGCAGATGCTGACCAAGCTCTGCCTCGCCGAAGACGTGCCGTTGGTCAACATCGTCCGCAAACCCGAGCAGGAGGACCTTCTCCGAGCCCTCGGCGCGGTGCACGTGTGCAACTCGACGTCACCGTCGTTCATGGACGACCTCATCGAGGCGCTTCGCGCGACTTCAGCGACGTTGGCATTCGACGCTGTCGGCGGAGGACCGTTGGCCAGTCAGATCCTGACCGGGATGGAAGTGGCCTCCACCGCGACCGGTGGCGCGTACAGCAGGTACGGTTCCACGACCCACAAGCAGGTCTACCTCTACGGCGGGCTCGACCGCGGACCCACGGTGCTGAACCGCAACTTTGGCATGGCCTGGGGCGTCGGAGGCTGGCTGCTGACGCCGTTCCTCCAGAGCATTACCCCGGACAGGTTCCAGGCCCTTACGCAGCGGGTCGCCGCCGAGTTGCAGACGACGTTCGCCAGCACCTATACGAAGGAGGTCTCGCTCGCCGAGGCCCTGCGACCTGAGGCGTTCGCCGTGTACGCGATGGCGTCAACCGGCGAGAAATACCTCATCGCCCCGCACAAGGACTGATCCGCGCGCGTCGCGACTAGTTAGAGCCGCCGTCACCGACACGAGCGGTCAGCTCGAGGACGGGAATGACGCGAATGCCTTCGGTGCTTCTGGCGTAGTCGCCGAACCCGGGATAGCGACGCGCTTGCTCGGCATAGATGCGGTCGCGCTCGGCACCGGTGAGCTCGCGAACGCTGACAGGATGGCGTTCGGTTCCGCGCTCGACGGAGCCCTCGCCGGAGGCGGTCAGGTTGTAGTACCAGTCGGGGTTCGACGGCGCGCCGCCCTTGCTCGCGAACACGTAGATGACGTCGTCGTCGGTGTCGTGCGGCAGGTACATCATCGGGTTGACGTACTCACGACCGCTCTTCCGGCCGAAGTGGTGGACCAGCACCACGGGCGCGCCGGCGAAGTTGCCGCCGACTCGGCCTTCGTTGGCGCGGAACTCCTCGATGACCTTGGTGTTCCAGTCGTTCTCGTCGGGCATGTCGACTCCCTACGCGGCTCGGCTGTCCTGCCGTAGCGGTGCGAGCGCCTCGCTCCATGCGACGACCTCGTCGAAGAGCTTGTCGAGCGCCTGCGCCTGATGCGCACCCGGCTTCAGCTCGGTGAAGTTCTCGAAGTCGGTGAACGCCGACAGCGCGACATTCGTTCGGACATCGGCCATCTGCAGTTCGCCGCCGATCAGCCGCAGGTGCTCCGCTGCTCGCGCGCCGCCGACCGCACCGTACGACACGACACCCATCGCCTTGTTGTTCCACTCCGCGTACAGATAGTCGAGGGCGTTCTTGAGTACGCCGGACGTGGAGTGGTTGTACTCGGGGGTGACGAAGACGAACCCGTCGTAACGCGCGATAGTCGCCGCCCAGTCCTGGGTGTGCGGGTTCTGGTACTGGCCCATGCTCGGCGGTAGTGGTTCGTCGAGATGCGGGAGCGGATAGTCCGCGAGATCGACGAGCTCGAATTCCGCGTCCTTGCGCGACTTGGCCTGGTCCATCACCCACCGGGCGACCTGCTCCCCACGCCGGCCGGGTCGCGTGCTGCCGAGAATTACGCCGATCCGAATCATCTTGTGGCTCCTCTCGCAGGTGGGCTTCCTGGCTGCAGCCACGCTATAGGCAGTTATTTGCTTTGGCAAGCAATATCTTGCTCAGCCCTGTCGGCTAGCGGCACTTCTCGAGTTGGGCGGCGACTTCCGACAACGCTTGCGCGGCTTTCTTGACGCAGCCGGGGTCGACGTGGTCGAACACCCGGTCCCGCACGCTCGCGAGGTGAGCCGGCCAGGCGGCCTTGAGCTTCGCCAGCCCCGCCGGGGTGAGTTTGGCGACATTGCCTCGGCCGTCTTCGACGCTCCCGCGCTTCGTCACCAGCCCTCGTTCCTGCAAGTCGTCGACGAGCCTCGTCATCCGGCTCGCCGACAACGCCGCGGCGTTGGCCAGATCAGCCATGCGTAGTTCGCGCCCCGGGGCCTCGGACAGACACATCAAGACCGTGTACTCGTTGGCAGTGATCCCAGCGGCGCGAACCAGGTCACCGTCGAGCCGGCGCGGCAAGGACAAGACGATGCGCATCAGCGCTCGCCAGAGCTCCTCCTCCGGAGCGTTCAACGGTTCGACTCTGGCCACTCAGCAAGTCTACTTGCTTCTACAAGCATGTATCCCTTTCTTCGCCGGGTGTCTTGACAGCTATGGCTCGCCAGCTTTTACTTGCGTGCGCAAGCAGATATGTCCCGTGCGAATCGACCGCCGCGAGTGCCAGGAGGCAGCGAAATGACCCCGACACTGTCCGTGGACATCGACGAAGCCGTCGACCACATCCGTGGCCCGGTCGGCGCTCCGCTCATCCTCATGTACGGCGACTTCGAGTGCCCGTACACCAGGCTCGCGTACCGGGAGATCCAACACGTCGAGCAGCAGCTCGCCGGGCAGGTCCGCTACGCCTTCCGGCACTTCCCGCTGACCGAGATCCACCCGCACGCGCTGGCCGCGTCCCTGGCCGCCGAAGCCGCGCACGAGCAGCAACGATTCTGGGACATGCACGACCTGCTGTTCCACCGGCAGAAGGCACTCACGGACGAAGACCTGCGCGGGTACGCCGCCGAGCTCGCCCTCGACCTCACCTCATTCGACGCCGGCATGAGCAGCCGCTCGGTGCGTGACCGGGTGCGGCGCGACCAGCAAAGCGGCCGCCGCACCGGCCAGGTCAACGGCACGCCCACATTGTTCGTCGACGGCATGCTCCACCGCGACGACTACGCCGCGCACACCCTTCTCGAAAGGTTGCGACCATGAGCACACGCATCGCCCTGGTGGCGGGCGCCGGCGCCGGACTCGGCCAAGCGACCGCAATCACGCTCGCCGCGGCCGGGCTGACCGTCGTCGCCGTCGACCGCAACGAGGTGGGGCTCAAAGAGTTGCCGGACGGCATTCACACGCAGGTCGCGGACGCCACTGATCCCGCCGTGGTCAAGCCGCTCGTCGACCGCATCGCCGCCGAGTACGGTCCACCGGCCGTACTGGTCAACACGATCGGCGCCTATGCGATGGGCGACGCACTCGCCACAACCCCCGACGACTTCCGGACGATGGTTGACGTCAACGTCGGCCCGGCGCTTTGGCTGACACAGGCGGTCACGCCGTACATGCAGCAAGTCGGCGGCGGCGCGATCGTGCATGTCGCCGCCCGGCCGGGCGTCGAGCCGATTGCCGGTGTGGCGGCGTACGCCACCGCCAAGGCCGCGCTCGTCCACCTGACTCGCACCCTCGATGTGGAGTTGCGACCACTCGGGATCCGCGTCAACGTCGTCGCGCCGCAGGTCATCGCCACGGCGAAGAACAAGGCGCTCTTTCCGCCCGACATGCTGGCGGGGGCGGTCGAGCCGGAGGCGATCGCCGAAGTCATCGCCTTCCTCGTCAGCGACGCGGCCGCCCCGGTCAGCGGAGCCGTCGTACCCACCTACGGATGATCGACCTCGTCGCGACGTACCGTGAGGGAGGAGGCGAGATGGCTCGACGGACCTACCGCGGCGCGCAGGTCGAGGTCACCTTCGACGCTGACCTCTGCATCCATGCGGCGGAATGCGTCCGCGGGCTGCCCGGCGTCTTCGATCGTGATCGTCGCCCGTGGATCCTGGCGGACAACGCCTCGGACTTAGACCTCATCGCCGTGATCGAGCGCTGCCCGAGCGGCGCCCTGCAGTACCAGCACTCAGACGGACGCACTGAGAAACCGGCCGGGACAACCACGGTGACGCCGGTCGAGAACGGCCCACTCCTGCTCCGCGGCGAGCTCAAAGTGCGAGGTGTCGACGGCACCGACGAGATCCTGCCGCGCGCCGCGCTCTGCCGGTGCGGAGAGTCGAAGAACAAGCCGTTCTGCGACAACAGCCACCTCGAGTCCGGATTCCAAGCGCCCGGAACACCACTGGACCACGCATCGCGATGACAGCAGTGGCCATTGCGGACAACCCGGCGGAGTCACGGTTCGAGGTCCGCGTCGACGGTGAACTCGCCGGCCTCGCGGCGTACCGCGACGGTCGCGCCGGCCGCGCGTTCACCCACACCGAGGTGGCGGCCGAGTACGAGGGGATGGGCCTCGCTTCGCAACTCATCCGGTACGCCCTCGACGAAGCGCGGACCGCCGGGCGGAAGGTGCTGCCGTTCTGCCCGTTCGTCCGGTCGTTCATCGAGCGGCACCGCGATTACCTCGACCTCGTCGCCCAGCCGGAGCGCTTCGACCTGGCTCGCTAACTTGGCTCGCTAGCTGAAACCGGGCTCCGGCTCGTCGCGATCGTCGAGGTTCACGCCGAGCTCGCGTGCCTCGCGATGGTCCATATCGAACGCGTCGCGGATCTCGCTGTCATCGCCGGCCTCGGCCTCCGTGTCCCGGAGCGCGTCCACACCATCCTGGCCGCGTCCTGGGTGGCTGACATCGACGTCGCCGATGCCATCGTCGTCGTCCAGGTCCGTGGGGTCGATCCGTGCCATAGGCCGAGCATCGCACGGATGGCTCGTCGGAATCGACCGCGGATTTCGCCCACGCTGAATCGGACCGCGCCGGGAAGCAGAGCGAGCGCTCTCGTGTTCGGCGCGTACGACGCAAGGAGCAGCGCGATGACTGCTCGGGCAACTGTGGGACACGGACCTCGACACCGAGGCGGCCGCGAGCCGAGTTGCCCAGCAGCGAACAAGACCGCAGGTCATGGCGGAGGCTCGGGGATTTGAACCCCGGATGGGCGATAAACCCAAACCGCATTAGCAGGGCTCTAACCGCCATCCGAGACAGTACGGGGTAGTAGGTGACAACCCGCATGACCTGCGGTTTTGCGAAATCGGCTCTCGGTTAGTCCGGCTCGATCCGGGGCCATCCGCGGTCACATGTGACCGCAATGTGACCGCAGCGCCGCTACCTCCTCGCACGTCGGCAAAGCCGGAGGTGGACACTTGGTCCTGTGGCGCGGGAGGACTCATGGCTCCGCGACGTCGAGGTCACACGCTGCCAACTGACGCCGGCGGAGCAAGCCAGCGTGCAGAAGCGATCCGCGGCTACTGAACGACACAATGCCGCGGTCGCACGTCTCGCGCGAAGGGGCGAGGTGGCGACGGTTGGCTGCTCTTTGGAGTGCGACCAACACCGCGGGCACGTCTACGTCCTCTGTTACGGCGAACCGGTCCAAGTCGGTGACAGCGATGTCAATGTCAGCAACCGAATGAGTGACCCCATCAGCCATTACGTCGGATTCACCGGTGGCGTGCCGATCAAGCGCATCGAGCGTCACGGGGCGATGTCTCAAGGCGCCGTCGCCGAGATCCGGCCGGGCACACTAGCCGACGAAGAGCGGACCAAGTTTGATGGGCGCTGTGCCTTCTGTGGTTCAGGACTGCGCTATTGGGAGGAGAGCGCCCACTGGCGAGATCGTTACGTCCCGCGAATGCTTGAGCGCCTTGAAATGATCCGTGCTGTCGAGCCGCACCCCGAGATCAATCTGGTCGTGCCGAACGCAGGCTTCCCCGACGACGATTAGGCGGCATTACTCGATGGTCC
The DNA here is from genome assembly GCA_030840525.1 of Frankiaceae bacterium. GTDB lineage: Bacteria > Actinomycetota > Actinomycetes > JAFAQI01 > JAFAQI01 > BP-197. The sequence continues at coordinate 2,645 of JAVEEI010000070.1, read as the reverse complement.
GATCCTGGCTTCCGTCCGACGCACGGAAGGCGTCGTAGGACAAGCACCCCAACGCGAGCAGCGCGCTACGCGACGTCGCTGCCGGCCTCTGCACGAACGGCATCCGCGACCGCTGCGAGATGTTCGAAGCTGGCGTGCGGAACGGTGACGTCGCGGCCGCCGCGGTGAAGCACCTCGCTAGCGTCGCGCGCGATCAGCGCCGCGCGTTCGGCGTCGCGGGCTATCTGATTCAGGCGCCACGACGATTGCGGCATCCGGGCAAGATCAGCGAGTTGCGACGCGCGCGCACGTGTTGCGTGCTGCCGCCAGTCAGTGACCATGCTGCCCGCGCCGTCCGGGCAACAGGCGTCGTCCTGGCAAAGCAGGCGCGCTCGCATGGGCATGTCCTCTAGCAGCACGCGGGCATCGGCGCGGCGCAGGCTTCGCCCGAGCGGGCCAAGGTAAACGTTCGCGACGCCGAATCCATTTGGTCCGTCATCATCCGGTCGCGGTGGTCGCGGCCGGCGATCGCTCATCAGGGTCGGGTACATGCCGCGCTCGCTATGCCCCGGCCCGGTCTCGTAGCCCTGTGCTCCTGCGGCAGTCAGCGCGGCCCCGTACAGCCCTTGCCGCCAGGCGATGACAGGCGCCCGCCCGGCCGCGTGTCTCGTCACTGTCAGCAGCATGGCGAGCGTGTCGTAGCTGTCCTTACCCTGCTCGCTCCATGACAGCGAGAGTCCGACGAACCGCGTATTGAGTTCTTGGCTGCGCGCGATAAATGCGTCCAGGCCTTCCCTCCACTGAGCCTGCGGGCCGAACTGCCGCAACGACGCCGCGAAAATCGCCGCCACCGGCAGGTCAACGTTCTCCCGCTCGAGGTAGCGAGCCGTGCGGCGGAGCAGGCTCAGTTGCACCGGTAGCCATCCGTCGTCCCGCTTACCCATGTAGACGTAAGGCGGGATCAGCAGCGTCGCACCTTGTTCGCGCTGGAACATGATGACCCGCTCGACTAACTCGTCTTGGACGTCGCCGTGGGCAAGGTCGGCGGGACGCAGTGCTTCCGCTCCGGCAAAGGGCAGCCGCGCCCAGGCATGGGCCGGTGGCTGCACATCGGCTAGCAGGAATGTCATGGGGTCGACGAGGAACGGAAGCGCCGCGGACTCGGCTGTCTCCCTGAGTTCGGGGCGCGCTGCCGCAACGGGAGCGTCAGCGACAATCGCCGTGAACGGAACTGCTCGCGCCAGCCGGAGGCCCGTCGTGGCCGGCGCGGAGAGTTCCGCGATGACGCGGTGATCGTCCCGCCCGGCTCGGATGATCAGGTCCATGTCAGTCCTCCGGTTCAAGTCTGCGAACCCTAGTCCGAAGTTATACACGAACTTGTCAACGAAGTCCAACCTGCACTATGATCTGAAGTGTTCAAAGCCACCACGGGAGGTAATCCATGTCGACCGGCAGTGCCGCGGCTACCGCGGCCGAGTCGACCACCGCAGACGAACGCCGTTCCACGCTTTACCGCCACGTAGTGGCGGATGCCCGGAGCGTCGGGCTGCGAGTGGCAGAGATCGGTGAGATCGCCGGCGTCGGCGAGCGAGCCGTTCAGAACTGGTCGAGTGGGAAGTCGAAGCCGGACGGGGCGAGCCGCGACCGGCTTCTCGAGCTCAAGTACGTGATTGAAGAGCTTTCGGACGTCTACACCCCGGAGGGCATCGAGGTCTTCCTCCACTCGCGGCAACGTGCGTTGGACGGGATGCGTCCGATAGATGTTCTGCGGGACGGCAACTTTGAGACGGTCTTGGCGTTGGTTGACCGGCTCGCTGGCGGCCCGAGGCGCTAACGGCAATGGCGCGTTCAATGGTCGAGCGAGTAGCCGCCATCGGTACCCGCGATGTTGGCGGGACTTTCTACCGGCACGCCGCGCCGAATCGCGATGCGTTCGCCGGCGCGACGCTTGGTCGATGGGGTGACACTTTCCCCGTCATCTATCTGGGCCGACCGCCGGACAGTGTCACTGTCGAGGCGTACCGACACCTGGTCGAGCCGCTCGGGCTGTCTCCGTCAGCTATCCAGCCTCGGACCCTTTACACGGTGACTGTGAACGCGCGGCTCCTACTTGACCTCACTATCGCAGCCAACCGGAAGGCCCTCGGTCTCACCGACGGCGACCTCACAACCGATGTCGATGACTACGCGCGCTGCCAGGACGTTGCGCGAGCGGCGCATCGCCTCCAGCTACACGGAATCCTGGCTCCAGCGGCCACCGGCCTTGGCGAAACCCTGGCACTGTTCGCGCGCCACATCACCTCAGAGGAGCGGCCCGTAGTCACGGACCAAGTTCTATGGGCAACGTTGCCGGCCGATCCGCGCAAACCGCGCGCCGTCGGGCGCAGCGTTGGCGGTAGCCGGTAACGACATGGGGCTACCGCGCGAAGCAGATCACTAACGTCTAAGTCGATTCGGACTTCGCTCACAACAGAGTTAGTCCAGGACGACGAGCGCCGCGGGCGCGCATCCTGCGGGCAGGGCCTGCCCCTGCCCGCTCTTCCTGCCCGTTAGGGGTCGCAGAGGCTCCGGGGTCAAGGGCCGCCGAAGGCGGTCGCGCAGCGACGTCCGCGAAGCGGGCGCCCTTGACGCTGGAGGGGCGGCCCCGCAAAATCGCGCGGCCCGCG
>JAVEEI010000067.1 GCA_030840525.1 Frankiaceae bacterium | reverse complement strand
TCCGCCGTACCGTCGAGCACTGCAACCAGCTCCCCGTGCACCCGCGCCACCCGTACGGCGGCGACCTCGTCTACACCGCGTTCTCGGGCTCGCACCAGGACGCGATCAAGAAGGGGCTCGAGGCGCTCGAGAACGACGCGAAGCAGGCCGGCGTCCACGTCGACGACTTCACGTGGGGCGTGCCGTACCTGCCCATCGACCCGAAGGACGTCGGCCGCTCGTACGAGGCCGTGATCCGGGTCAACTCGCAGTCCGGCAAGGGCGGCGTCGCGTACGTCCTGAAGAACGACTACAAGCTCGACCTGCCGCGGCGCATGCAGATCGAGTTCTCCCGGATCGTGCAGGGGGAGGCGGACGCGCTCGGCGGCGCGATCTCGCCGACGCGCATCTGGGACCTGTTCGAGTCGTCGTACCTGCGCCGTGAAACGCCGCTCGCGCTGCTGCACTACGCGGTCGAGTCGGCCGGCACCGACCGGATCACCGCCGAGGTGGAGTACGACGGCGAGCGGCACACGATCCACGGCGAGGGCAACGGCCCGATCGCCGCGCTCGTGCACGCGCTCGCGTCGGTCGGCGTCGACGCCCGTGTCCTCGACTACCACGAGCACGCGACCAGCGCGGGCGAGGAGGCGCAGGCAGCGTCGTACCTCGAGGTCGCCGTCGGCGACCGCGTGCTGTGGGGTTGCGGCGTCCACCCGAGCATCACGACCGCGTCGCTGCGCGCGCTCGTGAGCGCGATCAACCGCGGGCGGGGGTGACACACATGGACGACTACACCGACGAGGCGCGCGAGGCCGTGCAACGGTCGTTGGACTGGCAGGACCACTCGCCGAGCCCGGCCGACACCGACGAGTAGGAGGTCCTGTCCCGGTGTGCTGGTTCGCCTTACCCGCGGCGAAGATTGCCGGGAAAGCGGACAACTGCCGTAGTCCTTTCCGGGCGACTTCCCGGATTTCCCGGCGCGGCCCGTGCGCGGCGTCATAGCGTCCGGCCCGAACACGGGTGGACCAGCGGGGGCCGAACGGCTGCCGCGCGCCGATTCGGCAGGGTCGTCGAGCCCGTCGGGAGAAATCAGTGAACGTACTCTCCGGAGGACGGTCGCGGTCTGGGCGCTGGACGATCCAGCTGTCCGCCGCCGCCGTCGTCGGGGCGTCGGTGACGCCGCTGCTCGGCCTCGCGCCGGCACAGGCCGACACGCACCGCACCGGCTTTGCCAAGACCCACAAGGTCGCCGCGTCGCACTCGGCGGCACCGCAGATGGACGCGGCGCTCGCCCGCCTCCACGGTGACACCGGCGTCGACGTGATGATCCAGATGTCGGGTCGGCCGTCGGCCGTCGCTTGGGCGCACCCCGCATCGGGCGCGACCTCGACCGCCGCGCGGACCGACGCCAACAAGGCGCAGGCCGCGACCGACGTGGCGCAGCAGCAGCGCGTCGCCGCGACGTTCGGCGCTCCCGCCACGCGCGCGACCGTGCTCTACCGCACGCACGTGCTCTACAACGGCGTCGCGGTGCACACGACCGCGGGCCGGCTGCACGCGCTGTCGCGGCTTCCCGGTGTTCTCGCCATTCACAAGCTGGTGAGCAAGCACATCGACAACTCCGTCACGGTGCCGCTGATCGGCGCGCCGACGGTCTGGAACTCCGGCAACACCGGCACCAGCACTACGACCGGCAAGAACGTGCGGGTCGGCATCATCGACACGGGCGTCGACTACACCCACGCCGACTTCGGCGGCGAGGGCACGACCGCGGCGTACGACGCCGCGAAGGCGAGCGACGCGGCGCCGCCGACCGTTGTCAACGGCGGCTTCGACGGCAGCAAGGTCGTCGGCGGCTACGACTTCGTCGGCGACGCGTACGACGCTGCGACGCCGAGCAAGGACGTCCCGCAGCCGGACCCGAACCCGCTCGACTGCAACAGCCACGGCACTCACGTGGCGGGTACGACGGCCGGCCTCGGCGTGTTGAAGAACGGCTCGACGTACACCGGCGACTACACCGCCGCGCTCGACGAGTCGCTGTTCCACATCGGTCCGGGTGTCGCCCCGGGCGCGTCGCTGTACGCGCTGAAGATCTTCGGCTGCGAGGGCTCGACCAACGTCGTCGCCGAGGCGCTCGACTGGGCCGCGGACCCGAACGGCGACGGCGACCTGTCCGACCACCTCGACGTGGTGAACATGTCGCTCGGCTCCGACTACGCCTCCTCCGAGGACCCCGACGCGGTCGCGACCAACAACGCGTCCCTCGCCGGTGTCACCGTCGTGGCTGCGTCCGGCAACGGCGGCGACCTGTTCGACGTCGGCGGCTCGCCCGGCAACGCGGTGCGCGCCATCGGCGTCGCCGCGAGCGACGACTCGCAGGACATCGTCGACGCGCTCGAGGTCGACGCCCCGAACGCCATCGCCGGCAACTACCCCGGCGAGCAGTCGGTCGCGTTCGACTGGGCCAACGCGGCGCCGATCAGCGGCGACCTCGCGACCACGGGTGACATCACCCAGGCGCCGAGCGGCAGCAACAACGCCGACGGCTGCGACCCGATCTCGACCGACCTGACCGGCAAGATCGCGTACTTCTCGTGGACCGACACCAACGCCAACCGGCGGTGCGGGTCGGCCACGCGGACCAACCACGCGGCCGCCGCCGGCGCGATCGGCGCGGTCTTCTTCGACGACCAGAACGAGTTCACGGCCGGAATCACCGGCGCTTCCTCGATCCCGTCGATGCTCATCACCAAGGACGCCGGCAGCGCCATCAACGCGCAGCTCGCCGTCCCCGCCACCGTGACGGTCACGCTGACCAACGCCCTGCACAACCAGGGCTCGCTGCTGCACCCGGCGACGACCGACACCGTCGCGAGCTTCAGCTCGCGCGGCATCGGCGAGGCCGGCAACGTGAAGCCGGACGTCACCGCTCCCGGTGTCACCGTCTTCTCCGCCGGCATGGGCACGGGTAGCGACGGCCTGACCGACAGCGGTACGTCGATGGCGACGCCGCACGTCGCCGGTGTGGCCGCGCTCGTCAAGGCCGCGCACCCCTCGTGGACGCCGGAGCAGGTCAAGGCCTCGATCATGAACACCGCGGGCCAGGACGTCTGCGACACGCCGCGTGCGCTCGACAACGGCGCGCCGGTCGAGACCGCCTGCCCGGGCGCGAACCTCTCGCCCGAGCGCGTGGGCTCCGGCCGGGTGCAGGCCGACAAGGCGGCGTCGAACCAGACGCTGGCCATGGCCAACGACGGCTCCGGTGCGGTCAGCGTGTCGTTCGGCACGCTCGACGCCTCGGCGCCGACGACCTACACCCGCACGATCAAGGTGACCAACTACCGCCCGGTGCAGACCGTGCAGTACGCCGTCTCCTACAGCGCGGCCGACGACAACCCGGGTGCGACGTACTCGGTGTCGCCGTCGGAGATCTCGCTCGCTCCGGGGCAGTCGCAGGTCGTCACCGTCACGCTGACGGTGGACCCGAGCCAGCTGGTCTCGCGGCCGGAGAAGTCGCTCGTCGACGACGGCCAGGCGGCGCTGTCCGGGCCGATCGGCCAGCCGTCGTTCGTGTCCGACGCGAGCGGCCGGGTGCTGCTCACGCCGTTCGCGCCGACCGCCGACGAGGCACATCTCGCCGAGCTCCGGGTGCCGGTGTACGCCGCGCCGCGGCCGGCGTCGACCATGACGCAGTCGGCGGTCACGCTCGGCTCGACCGGTGCGGGCACGTTGACGTTCTCCGGCAACGGTGTCGACGTCCCGGGCATCGACGCGACCGACAAGCACCGCCGGTCGGTGGCGGACGTGTTCGAGCTCCAGGGCACGAGCGACGCGCTGCCGAGCTGTTCTGCGACGCAGATCAGCGGGTGCGTGCCGTTCGGCGACGACCGGGCCGGTGACCTCAAGTACGTCGGCTTCAGCTCGGACGTCCCGTCGTACCTCCAGCTCGGAGCGCCGGACGTGGCGAGTGCGGTCGGTGCCGGTGCTCAGGGTTACTTCGGTATCGCGACCCAGGGCCCGTGGCGGACGCCGTCGAACTACGAGGAGTACGACGTCCTTATGCTGAACGGCAACGGCGACCCGGTCGCGGTGACGTTCAACACCCGGCTCACCGGTCTCGACCAGTTCGTGGCCGAGACGATCATCCTCAACCCGGACGGCTCGTCGAAGCTCGACGGGAACGGCCACCCGATCACCGACGTCGAGCCGATCAACAACAGCTTCGACGGAGTCGACGACACCAACGTCTTCAACTCCGACGTGCTGACGATGCCGGTGTGGCTGACCTTCCTACAGCAGAACGGCGTGATCGACCCGAGCACGCCCGGCGGTACCCGGCTGAGCTACCTGGTGGACGCGTTCACCGAGTCCTCGGGCTTCACCGACTCGATCGGTGACCCGGCCTCCGGCCAGACGCTGATGTCGGTCGACCTGGCGCAGCCCGCGCTGTGGGCGGCCAACCTCACCGACGCCGGCCTGGACTGCCAGGCGGCGGGCTACTGCACGACGCTGCTGGACGACCAGAACGGCGTACAGCTCGACGTGCAGAAGAACGCCGCGTCCGCCGCGGACGGTGCGCAGGGTCTGCTGGTGTTCCACCACGACAACGCCGACGGCAACCGCGCGCAGGTGGTCTCCGTGCTGCCCGGGTCGAAGACGACGCTGAGCGTCGCCCACAACCCGGCGGTGTACGGGCAGGCCAACTCCGCGAAGGTGACGGTGGCGTCGCTCGCGACCGGCATCGGCGTTCCCGCCGGCACCGTCCAGGTGCTCGACGGCACGACGGTCGTCGCGCACGGCACGCTCACGAACGGCACGGTCACGCTGGCGCTCCCGACCCGCACGGTCGGGGTGCACCATCTGGTCGCGCAGTACGCGGGCGACGGGACCTTCGCATCGTCCGCGAGCAGCCCGCTGTCGTTGACGGTGAAGAAGGCGTCGAGCAAGACGACGCTGACGTCGTCGGCGCTGAAGGTGAAGGCCGGCTCGGTCGTCACGCTGAAGTCGCTGACGAGTGTGCTGGCACCGGGCAAGGCTCCGGTGACGGGCACGGTGACGTTCTGGGACGGTGCCAAGAAGATCGGCACCTACACCTACAGCCTCACCGGCTCGAAGTCGGTCAACACCGCCAAGCTCGCCAAGGGCACGCACGTGTTCAAGGCGGTCTACAGCGGCAACGGCAACGTGGTCGGCAGCACCGGGACCGTGACGGTCACGGCCAGCTAAGTACGGCGTCACACCCGCAGGGCTCCCGGACCGCGAGGTCCGGGGGCCCTGCGGCCTTTCCCGGCGCACTCGCCACTACGGCTAGCCTGCCGCGACATGGACACGCTGCGGCTCGCGGTCATCCCCGGTGACGGCATCGGCACCGAAGTCGTCGCCGAGGGGCTGAAGGTGCTCGGCGCCGTCACCGCCGGTGGGCCGAATGTCGCGACGACGACGTACGACCTCGGTGCCGCGCGCTGGCACCGCACCGGCGAGACGCTGCCGGACAGCGTGCTCGACGAGTTGCGCGGGCACGACGCGATCCTGCTCGGCGCGGTCGGCGACCCGGGCGTGCCGTCCGGCGTCCTCGAACGCGGGCTGTTGCTGCGGCTGCGGTTCGCGTTCGAGCACGCGGTCAACCTGCGGCCGGTCAAGCTCTACCCCGGCGTCGCGACCCCGCTCGCCGGGGTAGAACCGGCACGCATCGACATGGTCGTCGTACGGGAAGGAACCGAAGGCCCGTACGCCGGCGTCGGCGGGCTGCTCCGCGCCGGCACGCCGCAGGAGGTCGCGACCGAGAACAGTGTGAACACGCGCTACGGCGTCGAGCGGGTCGTGCGCGACGCGTTCCGCCGGGCGGCCGCGCGCCCGCGGCGCAAGCTGACGTTGGTGCACAAGACGAACGTGCTCACCCACGCCGGCGGGCTGTGGCAGCGCACCGTCGACGAGGTCGCGGCCGAGTTCGCCGACATCGCGGTCGACTACGTGCACGTCGACGCCGCGTGCCTCTACTTCGTCAGCCAGCCCGAGCGGTTCGACGTCGTGGTCACCGACAACCTGTTCGGCGACATCGTCACCGACCTCGGCGCCGCGATCGCCGGCGGCATCGGCCTCGCCGCGAGCGGCAACCTCAACGTCGACGGCACCGCGCCGAGCATGTTCGAGCCGGTGCACGGCAGCGCACCCGACATCGCCGGCCAGGGCAAGGCGGACCCCACCGCGACGGTGCTCTCGGTCGCGATGCTGCTCGACCATCTCGGGTACGCCGACGCCGCCGCGCGGGTCGAGGCCGCGGTCGCCGCGGATCTCGCCGGGCGTGCGTCGTACGGGCCTCGCTCGACGGCGGAGGTGGGTAACGCACTCGCCGCCGCGGCGTCCTGAGCCGTACCCTCGACGTATGGCCCTGGACTTCGCGCTCGAGCGCACCTCCACCCCGGCCGGCGACGACCGGATCGCCGAAGCTCTCGCGGCGCCCGGCTTCGGCCGGGTCTTCACCGACCACATGGTCACGGCGGTCTGGACCGCGGACGGCGGCTGGGGCGACGCGCGCGTGCGCCCGTACGGCCCGCTGTCGCTCGACCCGGCGACACACGTCTTCCACTACGCGCAGGCCATCTTCGAGGGGTTCAAGGCCTACCGGCAGCCCGACGGCACGATCGCGACGTTCCGGCCGGAGGCCAACGGCGCCCGGTTCGTCCGCTCGGCGCAGCGGATGGCGCTGCCGGCGCTCGAGGTCGAGGACTTCGTCACCGCCGCCGACACGCTGATCCGGCTGGACGAGCGCTGGGTGCCCACCGCACCGGACGCGAGCCTTTACCTGCGGCCGTTCATGATGGCGACCGAGGTCGGCCTCGGCGTCCGGCCGGCCCGCGAGGTGACGTTCGTCCTGATCGCGTCGCCGTCCGCGTCGTACTTCTCCGGCGGGGCCAAGCCGGTCACGATCTGGCTGTCCGAGGACTACACCCGCGCGGGCGCCGGCGGCACCGGCGCGGCGAAGTGCGCGGGCAACTACGCCGCCAGCCTGGTCGCGCAGCAGGAGGCGATCGCGAACGGCTGTGACCAGGTCGTGTTCCTCGACGCGACCGAGCGCCGCTGGGTCGAGGAGCTCGGCGGGATGAACATCTTCTTCGTCCTCGACGACGGCACCCTCGTCACGCCGGAGCTCACCGGCAGCATCCTCGAAGGCGTCACCCGCGACTCGATCCTGACCCTCGCCAAGGAGCTGGGGCACGAGGTCGAGGAGCGGCGGGTCGACGTCGACGAGTGGCGCAAGGGCATCGAGACCGGCCGGATCACCGAGACGTTCGCCTGCGGCACGGCGGCGGTCGTCGCGTCGATCGGCGCGTTGCGGTGGCACGGCGGCGAGGCGACCGCCCCAGCCGCGACGCCCGTGGCGGACGAGATCCGCGACACGCTGGTCGGCATCCAGCAGGGCCGCGTGCCGGATTCGCACGGCTGGATGCATCCGGTCCCTTAGGCTCCTTCGTACGACGACGGGAGGTCGCGCAATGCCGGTTAGTGACGGGCAGGTCCGTGACGCGATGAGCACCGACGTGCTGACCATCGGGCCGAACCACACGCTGCGCGAGGCGGCGGCGCGGATGTCCGGCCGCAAGGTCGGTGCGGCCGTGGTGCTCGACCCCGACCACGACCAGCCCGGCATCCTCACCGAGCGCGACATCCTCGACGCGGTCGGCGCCGGCCAGAACGTCGACACCGAGCGGGTGCACGACCACCTGACGTCGTCGATCGTGGTCGCCGCGCCGGACTGGCCGCTGACGAAGGCGGCCGCGGCCATGGTCGCCGGCGGGTTCCGCCACCTTGTGGTCTGCCAGGGCCAGGACGTGATCGGCGTGCTGTCGGTGCGCGACATCGTCCGGGTCAACGCCGCGGAGCCCGTGGGCGGCTAGGCCATCCGCCGCCCGGTTGCGCCGCCAGCGCGACCTCTATGTCGCGCTGGTGGCGATGATCATGGCGGTCTCGCGTGGTGAGACGGTGGCGCCGTAAGCGAGACAAGCCGGCCCGGTTGCGCCACGATGCGTTCGTGCGTACCAGCATTATCGAGCGGCGCGTCGACTAGCCATACCAGTCGGCGCGCGACCCCTGTTGGCCATCCGGCCGCAGGGGTTTTTGTTTGGAGAGGAACGGAACGACGGTGGACGACGCCTTTCACGTCTACGACACGACGCTGCGCGACGGCACCCAGCGGGAGAGCCTGTCGCTGTCGGTCGAGGACAAGCTCGCGGTCGCCGCGCACCTCGACGACCTCGGCGTCGGCTACATCGAGGGCGGCTGGCCCGGCGCCAACCCGAAGGACGAGGCGTTCTTCCGCCGCGCCGCCGACGGTGAGCTGACGCTGCGCAAGGCGACGCTCGCCGCGTTCGGCGCGACCCGCAAACCGAATGTCGCCGCCGCGGACGACCCGCAGGTGCGCGCGCTGCTCGACGCGCGCACGCCGGTCGTGACACTCGTCGCGAAGTCGCACGCCGGCCACGTCGAGCGGGCGCTGCGCACCACGCGCGACGAGAACCTCGCGATGGTCCGCGACACCGTCGCGCTGCTGCGTGCCGAGGGACGGCGGGTGTTCCTCGACGCCGAGCACTTCTTCGACGGCTACGTCCTCGACCGCGACTACGCGCTCGCCGTCGTACGGACGGCGTACGACGCGGGTGCCGAGGTCGTCGCGCTGTGCGACACGAACGGCGGCATGCTGCCCGGTCGCCTCGCCGACGTCGTCGCGGACGTCGTACGGCGGGGAGTCCGCGTCGGCATCCACGCGCACAACGACACCGCGTGCGCCGTCGCCAACTCGCTCGCCGCCGTCGAGGCCGGCGCGACGCATGTGCAGGGAACGGCGAACGGGTACGGCGAGCGGACCGGCAACGCGGACCTGTTCTCGGTCGTAGCGGGCCTCGAGGTGAAGCTCGGCAAGCAGGTGCTGCCGGACGGATCGCTCGCCGAGCTGGTACGGGTGAGCCACGCGATCGCGGAGCTGGCGAACGTCGCGCCGGACCCGCACCAGGCGTGGGTCGGCGCGAGTGCGTTCGCGCACAAGGCCGGCCTGCACGCGTCCGCGCTGAAGGTCGACCCCGACCTCTACCAGCACACCGACCCGGCCATCGTCGGCAACGACATGCGGGTACTCGTCTCCGAGCTCGCCGGCCGGGCGAGCATCGAGCTGAAGGCGCGCTCGCTCGACATCGCCGTCGACCGCGAAACGGTAGGCCGCGTCGTCGAGCGGGTGAAGACGATGGAGGCGGCGGGCTACTCGTTCGAGGCGGCCGAGGCGTCGTTCGAGCTGCTGCTGCGCGAGGAGGTCGACGGCGCGCCGCCGCGCTACTTCGACCTCGAGTCCTACCGCGTCATCACCGAGTCGCGTACCGACGGCGTGCCGGTCAGCGAGGCGACGGTGAAGCTCTCGGTGAAGGGCGAGCGCGTCGTCGCGACCGGCGAGGGTAACGGCCCGGTCAACGCGCTCGACCGGGCGCTGCGGCAGGCGCTCGAACGCGCGCACCCGCAGCTCGCGACGTTCGAGCTGGTCGACTACAAGGTGCGCATCCTCGACGGCGCGCACGGCACCAACGCGGTCACCCGCGTGCTGGTGCGCACCTCCGACGGCGAGCGCGAGTGGGACACCGTCGGTGTCGACGAGAACGTGATCGCCGCGTCGTGGGAAGCCCTGGACGCCGCGTACACATTCGGCCTACTCCGCGCCTCCGCCTGACCCCGCCCCCTCCCGTCGACTGTGACGTTTGAGGCGTTATCGGCGCCTCGGTTGCGCCTCGAACGTCACAGTCGACGGGGGGTTCGCATCTTTCTCGGTGCTCGGTCGTTGATCAGCGCGACGACTCGACCCGGAGGTTCCTCGCCGTGCGCGCCCGCCTGTCCGCAACGCTGTCCGTGGCTGCCCTGATCGCAGCCGCCGTCCCCGCCGCCGCTCTGTCGACGCACGCCGCGCACTCCGGTGCCGCGAAGGCGTCCGCGAACGGCCCGCTCGGCGTGGCCCGCGACGCGGCTCCGGTCGTGCTGACCGGTGCGCAGATCCCGCAGTGGGCGCAGGGCGCCGCGTTCGGCGTCGCGCAGACCTACCCGGCCGGCACGAACAAGAGCACCAACCAGATCGGCGACAACGCGCGCACCGCGCACAACGGCACGATCGAGGTGCCGCCGGTCAACCCGGCGGTCAAGTCGATCGACCCCTCGACCGTCGCGGCGTACTCGTGGGTCAACGGCGCCTGGAAGGAGATCCCGGTCCAGGTCGACCAGAAGTTCCCGTACTTCCTCGCCAACGGCCGGTCGAGCTTCTCGTTCTACTCCGGCACCGACGAAGAGCTCACCTACGCGTGGGGCGGCGACGGCACGCACACCGTCGGCGAGGAGTCGTGGAAGAAGATGTTCGGCGACTGCCGCTCGCGCTTCGCGAACAGCGTCGACGAGGTCAACAAGGCCAAGTCCGCCGGGTTCCTGTCGTTCGGCCCGCAAGAGACCGCGCAGAGCTACCTCAGCTCGATGCAGGACCCGCAGCCGCTGTTCGACACCGACGACGAGATCGCGTTCCAGGCCGGTGACGCGGGCGCGATGGCACCGACCGGCCAGGCGACGCCGGCCGGCGCGAGCAACGGCCAGATGGTCACCATCACCGACCCGCTCGACCCGTCGACGGTGCGCTACGTCTACCTGTTCACCAAGTCCGGCGGCTCGTCGTTCAACGCGACCAACGGTTACGTGCACATGCAGCGCACCCCGAACTCGGAGGAGTGGGTCGACCGCTACTCGTTCGCCGACGGCGCGTACGACGCGATCGGCAAGTCGAACACGTCGTACGGCCCGAACCTGCCCGGCACGGTCTGCCGTACGGCGGCGGGCAACGCGGCCGGTCTGACGACTCCCGACGGCACGTCGCGGTCGTCGACCGACCGCAACCCGCGCGACGGCTTCGTCATCGACACCCCGACGTACGAGATCCGTACCAACGGCCGCTGGTTGGTGAACACGCTGCGGGTCGCGAAGGTCAACGGCGACGGCACCGGCGACCCGTACGGCCCGAACGTCATCGCCCGCTGGAAGGGCCGCGCGTTCCAGCAGAGCCCCGACTCTTCGGTGTCGCTCGTCGGCTTCGAGGATGAGCAGGTCAACTGGGAGATGAACTCCGCGCTGCTCGGCTGGCGGGTCGGCCCGGTCCGCGGCATCCGCGAGGTCTGGGGCGCCGACTCCGGCACCAACGTGACGAAGACCGAGACCTACTACCGCGACGCGGACACGTACGCGTACCACGTGCGGGTGCACCCGATCCCGCCGGACGGTCTCTACACCGACTGGTCCTACCGGCCGGGCGTCGCGACGACGTACTACAACCTGAAGAACCAGAACGGCGTCGCCATCGACGGCCAGCCGGACAACAGCATCGGCGAGTTCGACCAGGTCCCGGTGACGGGTCAGAACGCCGAGGTCAACTCGTGCGACCCGACGTTCGCGATCTGCTCGGCCATGGACAACCCGGAGGAGATCGCCGGTAAGGGCTTCGGGCTCGTCTACGAGTTCGAGCTCACCGGCGCGACCGCCGCGGCGGGCAACGCTGCCGTGGTTCCGTACTACCGCGACGACGCGTGCTTCGACGACGGTACGGGCGACGCGCCGGCGCCGCGGCCGTGGCCCGGCGAGACGTCGACCGACTCGCGCGTGCAGAACGGCTACGTCGCGTACTGGCAGAAGTACTGGGACAACCACCGCGAGTGGCAGCGGTTCCCGCGGCCGGCGTCGTACACCGACCTGAAGTGCCAGCCGGCGCTCGCGGTCAACGGCGACCCGACGGCCAACCCGACGACGCCGCCGTGGAAGATCATGCCGTTCTCCGGCGCGATCGGCGAGCACGGCGTGCACTTCTTCTTCACCCAGGACAGCGACAACACGTTCGCGCCGAAGAACACCGACGAGATCGACGGCCAGCAGTGGCGGTTCGAGGTGCCGATGGCGACGCCGACGAACGTGCTGGTGCCGTACGGCGCGAACGTCAGCGCGAAGCTGGTCGCGGTCGCGGCTCCGCTCGGGGCGTAGCTCGACGTCGCACGCTGGCTAATGTGGCCGGGTGCGCATCGCGAGGTACTCCAAGGACGGCGAGGTCGCGTTCGGCATCGTCGAAGCCGCGGCCGAGTCGGCCGACTCGATCGAGATCGCCGAGATCGTCGGCCACCCGTTCGGCTCGATCGAGTTCACCGGCGTTCGGCACCCCTTGTCGTCGGTGCGGCTGCTCGCGCCGGTGCTGCCGAGCAAGGTCGTCGCGATCGGCAAGAACTATGCCGAGCACGCGAGCGAGATGGGCGGCGAGGTCCCGGACGCGCCGCTCATCTTCTTGAAGCCGTCGACCGCGGTCGTCGGCGACGGCGACCCGATCGCGTACCCGCCGTCGTCGCAGCGGGTCGACTACGAGGGCGAGCTCGCGGTCGTCATCGGCCGGCTGTGCCGCGACGTCCCGGTGTCGCGCGCGGCCGACGTCGTGCTCGGCTACACGTGCGCCAACGACGTGACCGCGCGGGACCAGCAGAAGACCGACGGGCAGTGGTCGCGGGCGAAGGGCTACGACAGCTTCTGCCCGCTCGGCCCGTGGATCGCGACCGGGATCGACGTCGCGGACCTCGCGGTGAGGACGCGGCTCAACGGGGAGCTGAAGCAGGACGGCCGCACGTCGCAGCTGGTGCACAAGATTCCTGACTTGATCGCGTACATCACGTCGTGCATGACGCTGCTGCCCGGCGACGTGATCCTCACCGGTACGCCGGCCGGCGTAGGGCCGATGCAGGTGGGCGACGAGGTGTCCGTCGAGATCGAGCAGGTCGGCCGGCTCCGCAACCCCGTGGTCGCCCGATGACAGCGGTGCGGCTGCGCGTGGCGCCGTCGCCGACCGGCGACCCGCACGTCGGTACGGCGTACGTGTCGCTGTTCGACCTCGCGTTCGTGCGCCAGCAGGGTGGCGCGTTCGTGCTGCGCATCGAGGACACCGACCGCGCGCGCTACCGCGAGGACAGCGAGCAGCAGATCTACGACACGTTGCACTGGCTCGGTCTCGAGTGGGACGAGGGGCCGGACAAGGGCGGGCCGTTTGCGCCGTACCGGCAGTCGGAGCGGCTCGACACCTACCGGCCGCACGTCGAGCGGCTGCTTGCCGAAGGACATGCGTATTACTGCTGGTGTACGCCGGAGCGACTCGCGGAGATGCGCGCCGAGCAGCAGAAGGCGAAGCAGCCGACCGGTTACGACCGGCTGTGCTTGGGTCGCACCCGTGACGAACGCGCTGCGTTGCCGGGCTTCAGCGAGACGCCGGTCGTGCGGATGCTGATCCCCGACGACCCGCCGCTGACGTTCACCGACCTGATCCGCGGCGAGGTCAACGCGCCGCGGCCGGACGACCAGGTGATCCTCAAGGCCGACGGCTTTCCGACGTACCACCTCGCCGTCGTCGTCGACGACCACCTGATGGAGATCACGCACGTCGTGCGCGGCGAGGAGTGGATCTCGTCGACGCCGAAACACCTGCTGCTCTACGACTGGCTGGGCTGGGAGCGGCCGGCGTTCGCGCACATGCCGCTGCTGCGCGAGCGGGACAAGTCGAAGATCTCGAAGCGGAAGAACCCGGCGGCGCGGCTGACGTGGTTCGCCGAGGAGGGGTACCTGCCCGAGGCGCTGGTCAACTTCCTCGGGCTGATGGGGTACTCGCTGCCCGACGGCCGCGAAGTGTTCGGCTTCGACGACATGGCCGAGTCGTTCGACTGGGCGCGGGTCAACGCGGTCGGGCCGGTGTTCGACCTCGACAAGCTCGGCTGGCTCAACGGGCACTACATCCGGTCGATGCCGGCGGACGAGCTGGCCGACCGGATCGTTGCGTACCTCGGCGTCGACGGCGCTCTTGCCGACGTCGTACGGCGGGCGTCGCCGCTCGTGCAGGAACGGATGCAGGTGCTGCGCGAGGCCCGCGAGATGCTCGGCTTCCTGCTCGTCGACGACGTCGTGGTCGAGGAGGCCGCGGCGGCGAAGTTCCTGGGGGAGGAGCAGCGGCCGGTCGTGTCCGCCGCGCTGGCCGCGCTGTCGGCGGTGGGCGAGTGGACCGCGCCGGTGATCGAGTCGGCGCTGCGGGCGGCGCTGGTCGACGGGCTAGGGCTGAAGCCGAAGCACGCGTTCGGCCCGGTGCGGGTGGCCGTGACCGGGCGGACGGTCTCGCCGCCGCTGTTCGAGTCGATGGAGCTGCTCGGGCGGGAGCGGTCGCTGCGCCGGCTCCGGGCGGCGCTGTGAGTGCTTTGAGCGCGGCGTGCGTGCGCGGGTAGACTCGTCCGGTCCGCGCGAGCGGGCGCACCCATGGGGTATGGGGTAATTGGCAGCCCGGCTGATTCTGGTTCAGCTAGTCTAGGTTCGAGTCCTGGTACCCCAGCGAGATCAGTTGGTGCCAGGTCTCTGTTGTCACTAGGGCCCCGTCGTCTAGCGGCCTAGGACGCCGCCCTCTCAAGGCGGTAGCGCCGGTTCAAATCCGGTCGGGGCTACTCTGTGTAACCGCGCCATCTCCCTTCGTGACCAGCAAGTGCGGCGCGTACCGTGTGAGCACAGCCAGCGCATGCGCGACCTTGTCATCAACGCGCTGTCCTGACGGCTGCCACCGAGACCACAGTTCGAGGTTCGACGAGCGGTTGTCGAGCCGGTCGCCGTTGCGATGGTGTACCGACTCGTCCGCGTACAACGGCCGTCCGAGGATGCGCGCCATGACCAGCCGGTGTTCGGCGGATCGCTTCTCGCCGTTAGTGAGATGCCGCAGCTCGACCGGCACCGCGACGGTCCGGTAACCGTGGCTGATGGTGCCGTTGCCGCTCGGTTCGCGGATCGGCTTGTCCGCCTGGACGTCGCCGTACTTTCGCTTGCGGTTGGCGTGGGTCCGGCACAGCCGGCGGACCACGGCGTCGCGCTCGCAGCCGTCGACCTCGCACACGGTGTTCACCCTTCGGTTCAACGGTCGCTCGGGCCGTAGCTCACCCGTCCGGATGACGCGCAGGTAGTGGCCGTGACACAGCCCGCGCTCCGTCGCGATGCGCGTGCAGGTCGCGACGGAGCAGCTGGTCATCGGAGCCGATCCAACCCGCCGGGTACGACGGAAAACCGTTGCTACGCAACAATCTGTGGATGGTGGCGATCGGCCGGTACGACGAGCTCGCCCGCGCCGTACTCACGCGGCCCGGGCCGGTGCGGCTCGTCGGGATCGACGGGTACGGCGCCGCCGGCAAGACGACGTTCGCGTCCCGCCTCGCCCGCGCCGCCGGCGGAGCGCCGATCGTTCACACCGACGACTTCGCCAGCCACGACGTGCCGATGGACTGGTGGCCACGCATGCTCGCCGACGTCATCGAGCCGCTACTGAACGGCCAGCCAGCGACGTACACCGCCTACGACTGGGTCAACCGCGCCGACGGCCCGACGGTCACCGTCGAGCCACGGCCGCTCGTCATCATCGAGGGTGTCGGTGCGACGCGCGACGCATGGCGCGACCGGCTCGCGATGAGTATCTGGATCGACACCCCGCCGGCGGAACGCTCACGGCGCGCCCTGGCGCGCGACGGCGAAGCGCTCGCGGAGTTCTGGCAGGAGTGGAGAGTGGCGGAAGACGCCTACGTCGCCGCGGAGAAGCCGCAGGAGAACGTCGCCGTACTCGTTGACGGCGCCGCAGGGAGGGAGTGCGACGCCGACAACGAGTACGTCATCGTGCGAGCGAGAGTCGCGGTCCGTCTTCCGCGACATCGCGAACCCGGATGATGCCTGCTCGCTTGTTCCCCGACCGGAAGGCGAGCAGGCAGTCATCGCAGGAGCAGCGACCGGAGGCCGCCATCAGCAACCGCAGGGACACGCGCGGCCGATCGTCGACGAGGGAGGAGGTGTCGTCGACGGGCGGGACCAGTCGCAGGTGCGGCATGCGTTCACCTTGGCCTCCTGACCGGCTTGCCCGCCATAGCACGAATGCCCCTTTTGCTATGACTTAACCGGACTAGTCCGTCCGCCTATCGCGCTCGTCAGCGCCCGCGCCGCGGCGACCACCTCGGCGGCGTGCAGCCGCCCGGGTTGGCGGGTCAGCCGGTCGATCGGCCCGGACACCGACACCGCGGCGGCGACCCGCCCGTCCGGCCCGAACACCGGCGCCGACACCGACGCGACGCCGGCCTCCCGCTCGCCCACGCTCGCCGCCCACCCACGCCGCCGCACGGTCGTCAGCACCGCCCCGGCGAACCGGGCCCGCTCGACGTACGGCGCGACGTCCTCGGCCGGCTCCCACGCGAGCAGCACCTGCGCGGCCGAGCCGGCCGTCATCGGCAGCTCCGCCCCGACCGGCACGGTGTCGCGCAGCCCGCTCGCCCGCTCGGCCGCGGCGACGCAGCGCCGTACGTCGCCGGTCCGCCGGTAGAGCTGGGTGCTCTCGTTGGTCGTGTCGCGCAGCCGGGGCAGCACGTTCGCCGCCGCGTGCTCCAGCGGGTCCGGCCGCACCCGCGCCGCCAGCGCCGGGATTCGCGGCCCGACCTGGAACCGCCCCTGCGCGTCGCGCTCGACGTAGCCGTGCCGCTCCAGCGCGACCGCGATCCGGTACGCCGTCGGTCGGGCCAGTCCGCTGCGGGCGACCAGGTCGGCCAGCGTCGCGGGGGAGTCCTCGATCGCGTCCATCACCCGGACGACCTTGTCAACGACGCCGACTCCGCTACCCTGTTCCATAACGCGATACTCGCATCTCAATATCCGAGACGCAAATCGGAGGCGACACCGTGGGCCGCACACTGGCCGAGAAGGTCTGGGACGCGCACGTCGTGCGCGCTGCCGCGGGCGAGCCGGACCTGCTGTACGTCGACCTCCACCTCGTCCACGAAGTCACCAGCCCGCAGGCGTTCGACGGGCTGCGCGCGGCTGGCCGGAAGGTACGACGCCCCGACCTGACCCTCGCGACGGAAGACCACAACGTGCCGACGACGGACGGCCCGATCGAGGACCCGGTCAGCCGCGCGCAGGTCGAGGCGCTGCGGAAGAACTGCGCCGAGTTCGGCGTCCGGCTGCACCCGATGGGCGACGCCGGCCAGGGCATCGTGCACGTGATCGGCCCGCAGCTCGGCCTCACCCAGCCGGGCATGACCGTCGTCTGCGGCGACAGCCACACCAGCACGCACGGCGCGTTCGGCGCGCTCGCGTTCGGCATCGGCACGAGCGAGGTCGAGCACGTCCTCGCGACGCAGACGCTTCCGCTGCAACGGCCGCGCACGATGGCGGTCGAGGTCGACGGCGAATTGCCCGACGGCGTCACTGCGAAGGACCTCGTCCTCGGCATCATCACCGCGATCGGCACCGGCGGCGGCCAGGGTCACGTCATCGAGTATCGCGGCGACGCGATCCGCGCGCTGTCGATGGAAGGCCGCATGACCTTGTGCAACATGTCGATCGAGGCCGGTGCGCGGGCGGGCATGGTCGCGCCCGACGACACGACGTTCGACTACCTGCGTGGCCGCGCGCACGCGCCGACGGGCGACACATGGGACGCAACAGTGGGCGAGTGGCGGGAGCTGCGCACCGACGATGACGCGGTGTTCGACCGCACCGTTCGCATCGACGCTTCCTCGCTCGCGCCGTGGGTCACGTGGGGCACCAACCCCGGCCAGGGCGCGCCGCTTTCCGGCAACGTTCCCGACCCCGACTCGTACGACGATCCCGCCGCCCGCGCGGCCGCGCAGCGTGCGCTCGACTACATGGACCTGCGCGCGGGGCAGCGGCTGCGCGACGTCGAGGTGCAGACCGTCTTCATCGGCTCGTGCACCAACGGCCGGATCGAAGACCTGCGGGCGGCCGCCGACGTGCTCCGCGGCCGGCAGGTCGCGTCCGGCGTGCGCGCGCTCGTCGTACCCGGCTCGGTAGCGGTCGGTCAGCAGGCGGAAGCGGAAGGCCTCGCCGAGGTGTTCGTCGCGGCCGGGG
Organism: Frankiaceae bacterium; assembly: GCA_030840525.1. Taxonomy (GTDB): domain Bacteria; phylum Actinomycetota; class Actinomycetes; order JAFAQI01; family JAFAQI01; genus BP-197. The sequence continues at coordinate 12,632 of JAVEEI010000067.1, read as the reverse complement.
CGCAGTGGCGCCGAGCGGGCTGTTCGATGTGCCTCGCGATGAACCCGGACAAGCTCGCGCCGGGGGAGCGCAGCGCGTCGACGTCCAACCGCAACTTCGAGGGCCGGCAAGGCCCAGGCGGGCGCACCCATCTCGTCTCGCCCGCCGTCGCGGCGGCAACCGCGGTCACCGGCCGCCTCACCTCACCGGCCGATCTCTGATGGACGCGTTCACCGTGCACACCGGCCGGGCGGTGCCGCTGCGGCGCAGCAATGTCGACACCGACCAGATCATCCCGGCCGAGTACCTCAAGCGGATCTCGCGCACCGGGTTCGCCGACGGCCTGTTCGCGTCGTGGCGCAGCGACCCCGCGTTCGTCCTCAACGACCCGCGGTACGACGGCGCGACGGTGCTGCTCGCCGGTGCGGACTTCGGCACCGGCTCGTCCCGCGAGCACGCGGTCTGGGCGTTGCAGGACTACGGTTTCCGCGCGGTGGTCTCGCCGCGGTTCGGCGACATTTTCCGAGGAAACGCAACGAAAGCGGGGCTACTGCCGGTCGCGTTGCCGGCCGACGTCGTCAACGCGCTGCACGACCTCGTCGAAGCCGACCCGTCGACCGAGTTGACGGTCGACCTGCGGTCGCGCGAGGTGCGGGCGGGGGGTCTCGTCGCGGCGTTCGACATCGACGACTACACCAGTTGGCGGCTGCTCGAAGGGCTCGACGACATCGGCCTGACGCTGCGTCATGTCGACGACATCACCGCGTTCGAGGCCCGCCGGCCGGCCTGGATGCCGACGACAGGCTGAAAAACGCCTGCGACACAAAGAGTTTTCTCGGCCCAGATCGTTGTGCTCGGCGCGCGTTGACCGCTAGGTTCCCGCAGAGGGTCGAGGGCTGGCCTCGACGAACATCGGAGGGTCATACGTGAACAGGGCCGAGCTCATCGACCAGATCCGTGACCGCTTGGGCATCGACAAGCGCGCGGCGGAGAACGCGGTCGACGCTGTCTTCGACAGCATCCAGCGGGCCGTCGCGGCGGGCGAGAAGGTCGCGCTCACCGGCTTCGGTGTGTTCGAGCGGGTCGACCGCGCCGCGCGCACCGGCCGCAACCCGCGCACCGGCGCGGCCGTGAAGATCAAGAAGACGTCGGTGCCGAAGTTCCGGCCCGGCACCCAGTTCAAGGGCGTCGTCAGCGGCGCGGTGAAGCTGGGCAAGGTCGCCGACGCGGCGACGAAGGCGGCGGCGAAGAGCGCGGGCGCGAGCGCGCGTTCGGCCGGCCGGACCGCGGCGAGTGCTCCGTCGAAGGCGGCGACCGCGGCGCGCGGCGCGGCGAAGAAGGCGGCGAAGGCACCGGCGCGCAAGACCACGGCGGCCAAGTCGGCGCCGGCGAAGAAGACCAGCACGGCGGCGAAGAAGACGACCACGGCGGCGAAGAAGACCGCGAAGAAGGCGCCGGCGAAGAAGGCCACGCGCCGCTAGCCGAGCACAACAACACACGAACCGGGGCCGCTTCGCAGCTGCGAGGCGGCCCCGGACGTATCTCCCGGAAGAAAGCTCAGCAGTTGGCCGGCCGGGCCTGTTGCGGCGTACCGCCGTCCGTTCCCTGGTCGGTGAGGAACTGCGGGTTGCCCGGCTTGCCCGCGAGCGCGTCGGCGCTCGCCGTCAGGCAGTAGCCGGTGCCGGACGTCGGCGCGGACAGCGAGATCGCGACGCCGGCGGTGCCGCGGAAGCCCTCGTCGGTCAGGTCCGCCGCGGTGCCGGACGTGAGGTAGGAGCCGTCGTGGTGCAGCGCGTAGGACTCCTCGGCGATCGCGGCGTTGTGCAGGTCGCTCTTGACCTGCGTTTCGAACGCGGTCGAGCGCTGGTTGAGAAACAACGGGATCGCGATGGCGGCCAGTACGCCGATGATCACCATGACGGTGATGAGCTCGACCAGCGTGAAGCCGCGATCGTCATGTTCGTACGCCGTCCACCGCGGGGTCATCGTTCGCCTCCTCGTGCTCCCAGCCGCTTCCTTGGCTGAGTCTCGGCAGGGATCCGGCACAACTGCGGCGATTGCGGGAAAGATGACGAGACCGAGCTAAGCCAACCGGGTGAACGAGCGCCGACGCGTCGGTCAGGGCAGCGTCGCGAGCGTCACTCGCGTCACCGTGCCGGTCGCGTCGACCTCGACGCGGACCCGTTGGCCGAGCCGCAGCAACCGCAGCCCGGACGCCTCGAACGCGCGGGCCGAGAACGACATCGGCGACCCGTCGTCGAGCAGCAGCTCGCCGTCGTGCGTGTCCACGTCGAAGCTGCGCACGGTCGCCTGCACGGCCGTCAGCCTACGAGGCCGGACAGCTCGCCCATGCCGCCGATCGCCTCGACCGCGCGGCGGGTCGCCGCACCGACGCCGAGCTCGTAGGCCTCGACGAGATCCGCGATCGTGTCGACGTCGCGACGTAGCCGCGCGTCCGCCTCGGCGGTGCGGTCGGTCGCGCCGGCGCGGGCGTGCGCGGCTCGCGACTCTCCGCCGTACGCGGGGTCGAACGCCGCGATGCTCGCCGCCGCATAAAGGACGGTGCCGGTCCCGGCCGCGTCGGCGACGATCGCCACCCGGTCGGACGCCATCGCGCGCAGCATCGCGTCGACGTCGGCGGCGCGCACGGCCGGCAGGTCCGACGACACGGTGACGATGCCGATGTCCGGGTCCACCTCGGCGGCGTGCGCGGCACCGTGCCGGAGCGCCGGGTTGAGTCCTGCGTCGGGCTCGTCGGCGACGACGGCGGCGCCCGCGGCCGCGGCCATGGCGGCGCCGTCAGGGTCGTCGGTGACGACGACGACGCGCCGGACCGACCCGGCCGCGACGCACGCGAGGATCGTGTCCTCGGCCATCGCCAGCGCGAGCCGGGCGCGCGCGGCGGCGGGCAGCCCGAGCCGCGTCTTCGCCTGCCCGAGCCGCTTCACCGGTACGACGACCGCCCACGGCTTCGTTTCCGCCTGCACGTCTGGCATCCTCGCGTCCGTGGCGAGACGTCGGCGGCTCGGGTTCTGGTACCGGCTCGTCGTCGTCGTCGCGAAGCCGCTGCTGCGGCTGTTCACGAAGACCGAGCGGTCCGGCGCGGAGCACATCCCGAAGACCGGCGGGTTCATCGCGGTGGCCAACCACGTGAGCGAGCTCGACCCGTTCGTCGTGGGCGAGTTCCTGCTCGACAACGGCCGGCCACCGCGGTTCCTGGCGAAGCGCGAGCTGTTCCGCAAGCCACCACTGAAGTGGATCTTCGAAGGCGCGCGCCAGATCCCGGTCGACCGGCACAGCACCGACGCGGCACTCGCGCTGTCGGCGGCGGTCGACGCGTTGCACGCCGGCGAGTGCGTGCTCATCTACCCCGAGGGCTCGGCGACCCGCGACCCGCAACTCTGGCCGATGCGCGCGCGAACCGGCGTCGCGCGGCTCGCGTTGCTCTCCGGCGTACCGGTCATCCCGATCGCGCAGTGGGGCCCGCAGGAGATCCTTCCCTACCGCGCGCGCCGGCCGAAGCTGCTGCCGCGGCACACGATGCAGGTCGTCGCCGGGCCGCCGGTGGATCTCAGCGCGTTCGCGGGCAAGCCGGTGACGGCGGAGCTGTTGCGCGCCGCCACCGACCACGTGATGCACACCGTCGCCGGCCTGCTCGCCGGCCTGCGCGGCGGCACCCCGCCGCAAGAGTTCTACGACATGAGGGAGTCCGCGTGACGCGAGCCGCCGTACTCGGTGCGGGATCGTGGGGTACGGCGTTCGCGCAGGTGCTCGTCGACGCGGGCAACGAGACGACGTTGTGGGCGCGCCGGCCCGAGCTGGCGGCCGCCATCACCGCGACGCACCGCAACCCCGACTACCTGCCCGACATCCTGCTGCCGCCGACGCTGCGCGCGACCGCGGACCCGGAAGAAGCGTTGCGCGGCGCGGAGATCGTGGTCGTCGCCGTACCGTCGCAGACCGCGCGCGACAACCTCGTGACGTTCGCCGACCTGCTGCCGCGAGACGCGGTCATCGTCAGCCTGATGAAGGGCGTCGAGCTCGGCTCGACGAAGCGGATGAGCGAGGTGATCTGCGAGGTCGCCGACCGGCCGAGCAACGGGGTCGCCGTGGTCACCGGCCCCAACCTCGCGAAGGAGATCGCCGGCCGGCAGCCCGCCGCGGCGGTCGTCGCATGCACCGACCTCAGCGTCGCCGAGATGGTGCAGCGCACCTGCAACTCCGGCTACTTCCGCCCGTACACCAATCACGACGTGCTCGGCTGCGAGGTCGGCGGCGCGGTGAAGAACGTCATCGCCCTCGCGGTCGGCATCGCCGCCGGACTCGGCTTCGGCGACAACGCGCAGGCCTCGCTCATCACCCGTGGGCTCGCGGAGATGTCGCGGTTGGGTACGGCGCTCGGCGCCGAGCCGCTCACGTTCTCCGGTCTCGCCGGCGTCGGCGACCTCGTCGCGACGTGCATGTCGCCGCTGTCGCGCAACCGGACGTTCGGCGAGAACCTCGGCCGCGGCATGACCGTCGCCGACGTCATCGCGATCACCCGGCAGACCGCGGAAGGGGTGAAGTCGTGCCGCTCGATCCTCGACCTCGCCAGCAAGCACGACGTCGCCGTGCCGATCACCGAGCACGTCGCGATGGTCGTGCACGACGGGATGACCGTGCAGGACATGCTGATGTCGTTGCTGAGCCGCGACCCGAAACACGAACGAGACGACGATGTCTGAGCCGAAACGCCCGCTGAACCTGCCGATCGTCGATCCGGCCGACGGGAGCAACGGCGGCGAGGGCACCCGCGCGGTGCACACGCCGCGGCCCGCGACGCCGGAGCAGGTCCCGGTCGGGCTGCCGACGTACCGCACGTCGACGTTCGAGTTCGAGACGGCGCAGCAGTACGCCGACGTCCTCGGCGACCGCGAGGGCGGCTACACCTACAGCCGGATCGACAACCCGACCGCCGACGCGTTCGCCCTCGGCGTCGCGGCGATGGAGGGGTACGGCTGCGACCGGCCGGTCGCCGCGCAGCCCTTCGCGTCCGGCATGGCGGCGATCTCCACGGTGCTGCTCACGCTGTGCGAAGCGGGTGCGCACGTCGTCGCGCCGGCCGCCGCGTACGGCGGAACGTACGGCGTCCTCGAGCACGTGCTCGCGCGGTTCGGCGTCGACCGCACGTACGTCGACGGGACCGACGTCGAGGCGGTGCGTGCCGCGATCACCGACCGGACCGCGGTCGTGTGGGCCGAGACCATCGCCAACCCGACGACCGCGGTCGCCGACCTGCCGGCGCTGGCGGCGGTGTGCACCGAGGCCGGGGTGCCGCTCGTCGTCGACAGCACGTTCGCGTCGCCGGCGGTGTGCCGGCCGCTGGCGTGGGGCGTCGACCTCGTCGTGCACTCGGCGACCAAGTACCTCGGCGGCCACTCGGACGTGACCGGCGGCGCGGTCGCGGGCGACGTCGACCTGGTCGCGCGGGTCCGCCGGGCGCGGGTCGACCTCGGCGGCAGCCTCGGCCCGGACGACGCCTTCCTGCTCCACCGCGGCCTGTCGACCCTCCCGGTGCGGATGGCCCGGCACTGCGAGACCGCGCTCGCCGTCGCCGAGGCGCTGGCCGGCCACCCCGGCATCGAGCGCATCGACTACCCCGGGCTGCCGGGGCACCCGCAGCACGGCCTCGCCGGCAAGCTGTTCGAGCCGGGCCGGTACGGCGCCGTCGTGACGATCACGCCGCGCAGCGGAGGTCGGGGCGGCGGCCGCGACGCCGGGATGCGGCTGTGCGACGGGCTGCGGGTCGGCCGGGTCGCGACCAGCCTCGGCGGCGTGCACACGCTGGTCAGCCACGTCGCCTCGACGACGCACCGGCAGTTCGACGACGCGGCGCTGGCCGCCGCGGGCATCCCGCCGGCCGCGGTCCGGTTCAGCATCGGCCTCGAAGACGCCGACGACCTCATCGCCGACATCACCGGGTCGCTCGACCGCCTCTGACCTAGCGCACTGGCGGTGACTAGACCGGCAAATGCGCCCCGGTTCTGCGACGTACGTTCCCTTTCGTCACATCAGCCTCTACAGTCACAGGTACGGGTTGCCGACGTAGCGGGGTGGAGGTGCGGCGGATGCGGGGGCGTGCGGTGTCCAGCGGGCTCGCGGCTGCCCTCCTCGTGGGCTCCGGGCTGCTCGCCGTCGCCACGCCCGCGGCCGCTGACCACGGCGGCCCCACCGCCGCGCAGGTGCAGGCCAGCAAGGACTATGTGGCCCGGGTCGAGCGCCAGGTCCGCGCCGCCTCCGACGCGGTCGCCCGGAGCCAGGCCGCGCTCGACGCGCTGACCACCGACGCCGAGGTCGCGGTCGAGGCCTACAACAAGGCCGTCCTCGTGGCGGCGGCCGCGAAGCAGCGGCTCGACGCCGACCAGGCCGTCCTCGACGCGGCGGCCGCGCGGGTCGGCTCGGTGCGCCAGCGGGTCGGTGCGTACGCCGCCGACGCCTACCGCGGCAGCGAGCTCGCCAACCTCGACGCGCTGCTGTCGTCCAACGGCCCGCAGACGATGCTCGACCGGCTGTCCGCGCTCGACGCGGTCGCGCGGATCCAGCGCAACGTCCTGCAGGACCTTGCCGCCGCGCAGGTCTACCAGCACGGCGTGCAGCAGCAGGCGGCGGCGATCGCGCAGCAGGCCGGCGCGGCGGCCGACGCGGCCGCGGCGGCGCGCAACAAGGCGCAGCAGAAGGTCGACGCGCAGACCGCCGCGGTTGCCGGCCTCGAGCAGGCCCAGCAGCACCTCAACGACGTCCTGCGCACCGCCCGCGCGCACGCCACCACACTCGAACGCGCCCGGCTGGCCGCGCTCGAACGCGCCCGGGTCGAGGCGGCGCAGCGGCGCGCGGAGGCCGCTGCGGCCGCGCTGCGGCGCAAGCTCAGCCACCACGGCCCGTCCGGTTCCGGCGCGGGTGCCGGCGGCAACGGCTTCGTCGGCGGCTCGTCCGGCACCACCGTGTCGGCGGCGACCGAGCAGGCGGCGCTCAACTACGCCGAGTCGCAGATCGGCAAGCCGTACCAGTGGGGCGCGGCCGGCCCCGACCGCTACGACTGCTCCGGCCTGGTCATGTGGGCGTACGCGCAGGTGGGCGTGTCGGTCGACCACTGGACCGGGTTCCAGTGGAACGAGGGCGAGCACATCCCGCTGTCCGACCTGCGCGCCGGCGACCTCGTCTTCTTCGCGACCAACACCAGCGACCCCAACACGATTCACCACGTCGGCATGTACATCGGCAACGGGCAGATGGTCGAGGCGCCGTACACCGGCGCGAACGTGCGGATCAGCAACGCGTTCCGCGACGACCTGATCGGAGCGGTCCGGCTTTACCAGCACTAGCTAGTCTCGTCGCGATGAGCCGCCTTCGCGTCGCCGTACTGTTCGGCGGCCGCAGCAGCGAGCACGCGATTTCGTGCGTCTCGGCCGGCAGCGTGCTGGCCGCGCTCGACCGCGACCGCTACGACGTCCTGCCGATCGGCATCACGCCCGACGGCCGGTGGGTGCTCGCCGCCGACGACCCGGCGTCGCTCGCGATCCGGGACCGCGCGCTGCCCGCGGTCGACCCGACCGGCACCGGCCTCGCGCTGCCCGGCGACCCGACCGCGAAGGGCCTCGTCGTCCTCGACGCCGGCGAGGTGCCGGCCGACCTCGGCGCCGTCGACGTCGTCTTCCCGCTGCTGCACGGGCCGTACGGCGAGGACGGCACCGTGCAGGGCCTGCTCGAGCTCGCCGGCGTCCCGTACGTCGGCTCCGGCGTCTTCGCGTCGGCGGCGTGCATGGACAAGGCGCAGATGAAGCGGCTGTTCGCCGCGGCCGGGCTGCCGTCGCCGCGCTACGCCGTCGTCCGGTCCGGCCGGCCGGTGCCGCCGGCGGTCCGCGACCTCGGCCTGCCGGTGTTCGTGAAGCCCTCGCGCGCCGGCTCCAGCATGGGCATCACGAAGGTCGACGACTGGGCCGACCTTGACGCGGCGCTCGCCGAAGCGCACCGGCACGACCCGAAGGCTCTCGTCGAGGAGGCCGTCGCCGGCCGCGAGATCGAGTGCGGCGTGCTGGCCGGGCTCGACGGCACCCCGGAGGCCTCGGTGCCGGCCGAGGTACGCGTCACCGGCGGCCAGGCGTTCTACGACTTCGAGGCGAAGTACCTCGACGACGCGACCGAGTTCGACATCCCGCCCGACCTCGACGACGAGACGGTCGGGCGGGTCCGCGCGCTCGCGGTCGAGGCGTTCGAGGCGCTCGACTGCGAGGGGCTCGCGCGGGTCGACTTCTTCGTCTGCGCCGACGGCCGGATCTTCGTCAACGAGGTCAACACGATGCCGGGCTTCACCCCGGCGTCGATGTTCCCGCGGATGTGGGCCGCCGCCGGCGTGAGCTACCCGCAGCTGGTCGACCGGCTCATCCGCGACGCGCTACGCCGCGGCACCGGCCTGCGCTGACGCCGACACCATCACGCCGTCCCAGCTGAACCCGGTGAGCGCCTTCGGGCCGCCGAGGCAGGTCGCTACGGGACCGTCGCGGCGACCGCCGAACCGACGTCGACGAGGAACCCGCCCTGCGCGTCGTACGACGTCGGCACGGTCAGCTCGACGTTCGCGGTCTTCCGTACGGCGGTCCAGACGACGCGGCGCGGATAGACCTGCTGGAACCAGTTGACGCCGTTCACCGCGGCCGTCGAGGGGCTGTTCGCGTCGTAGCCGGCCGGGGTCGGGACACCGCACCGCAGCACGACCGCGCGGTCGCCCCACGCGTGCACCAGCGGCGAGCGCGGGTTGACCAGCCGGCTGTTGAGGTTGTCGAGCTGGTTCGGCAGGTGGTCGGTCAGCCGCGAGCAGGCGACCGCGACCGCGTTCGGCGGGTGCGGCGGGCTGACGTGCAGCACCGGCGAGCCGCAGCCCGCGGTGAGTCCGAGCAGCAGCAGCCCGGCGGCTACAGGTGCACGACGGGACACGTCAACGTGCGGGTGATGCCCGGCACGCCCTGCACCTTGGCGACGACCAGCTTGCCCAGCTCGTCGACGTTGCGCGCCTCGGCTCGGACGATGACGTCGTACGGCCCGGTGACGTCCTCCGCCATCGTCACGCCCTTGATGTCGGCGATCGCCGCGGCCACCGCCGCCGCCTTGCCTACCTCGGTCTGGATGAGGATGTATGCCTGGACCGTCACCGGACTCCCTCCAACGCTTCGTCCGTGCGGGACGCTATCGGACGTCCGGTTGGCGTGGATCGAGGAGGTGCCGCCATCACCGTCTCCGACGCGGGTGAGTTCGGCCTGATCGCGCGCATCGCGGCCCGGCTCGGCACCGGCGCGAGCGATGGCGTGCTCGTCGGGCCCGGCGACGACGCGGCCGTCGTGACCGCACCGGACGGCCGGGTCGTCGTGACGACCGATCTCACGGTCGAGGGCCGGCACTTCCGCCTCGAGTGGTCGTCGCCGTACGACGTCGGCCGGCGGGCCGCGGCCCGCCGCCGCGCCGACGGCGCCGCGATGGGCGGTCGCGCGACCCCGGGCGTCGTCGCCCTCGCCGCCCCGCCGGACCAGCCGCGGGAGTGGGCCGACGGGCTCGCGGACGGGCTGCGCGACGAGTGCGCGCTCGTCGGGGCGGTCGTGGTCGGCGGCGACGTGTCCGCCGACGACCACGTCACGATCGCGGTGACCGCGCTCGGCGACCTTGCCGGCCGCTCGCCGGTGCTGCGGGCCGGCGCGGTGCCCGGCGACGTCGTCGTCGTGGCCGGCCGGCTCGGGTACGCCGCGGCCGGCCTCGCGCTGCTGCAGGCCGGCCGGGCCGACGAGGCGCTCGCCGGCGCGCACCGCCGCCCGCAGGTTGCGTATGCCGCAGCCGCTCGCCTCGCCGCCGCGGGCGCGACCGCGATGGTCGACGTCTCCGACGGGCTGGTCGCCGACCTCGGCCACGTCGCCGCCGCGTCCGGCGTGCGGATCGAGCTGGCGACCGACGACCTGCCGCTGCCGGCCGACCTCGTCGAGGCCGCGCTCGCGCTCGGGGTCGACCCGATGGCATGGGTTGCGGGTGGCGGCGACGACCACGCGTTCGCCGCGACGATGCCGGGCGACGCCGCGTTGCGCGCGGTGACGCTGCTCGCCGACCTGCCCGAGCCGGTGCCGTTCGCCCAGGTCGGGCGTGTGGTGGCGGGCGCGGGCGTGACGTTCGTCGACGCGCCGCCGCCCGGCGTCGGCGGGCACGAGCACTGGCGCGCATAGCCTCGTCGGTGTGGTCGAGCTTCGAGTCGAGCCCTACGACGGGCCGGTAGCGCAGCAGCTGATCGCCGCCGTACAGCAGGAGTACGTGACCCGGTACGGCGGGCCGGACGAGTCACCGGTCGACCCCGACGAGTTCACCCCGCCCGCGGGCTATTTCGTGGTCGGGTACGACGGCGCCGAGCCGGTCGCCAGCGGGGCGCTGCGTTGGTCCGAAGGCTGGGCAATGGGCGACGGGGCTATGGAGATCAAGCGGATGTACGTCCGGCCCGAGTGGCGCGGACGCGGGCTGGCTCGCGTCGTACTCGCCGACCTCGAGCAGCGCGCCCGCGACCTCGGCGCGAAGCGGATCGTGCTCGAGACCGGGGACAAGCAGCCCGAGGCGATCCGGCTGTACGAGACCTCGGGGTACGAGCGGATCGACGGGTTCGGCCACTACCGGTGCTCGCCGACGTCGGTGAGCTTCGGCAAGACCCTGTGACCCTGCTGCTGGCCGCGGTCGCGGTGGCCCTCGGGGCGCTCGCGCAGTCGGTCAGCGGGATCGGGTTCGCGCTCGTCGGCGGGCCGCTGCTGTTCGCGCTGTTCGGCGCGCGCGAGGGCGTCCGGGTCGCGGTCGTGCTGTCGATGCTGGTCAACGTCGCCGTCCTGTCCCGCGAGCACCGGGCGGTGATGTGGCGCCGGGTCGCGCCGGTGCTGGTGACCGCGCTGGCGGTGACGCCGCTGCTCGCGTGGCTGCTCGACGGCGTGCACCCCCGGCTGCTGCGCGCCGCCGCCGGCGCGGTCGTCGTACTCGGCGCCGCTCTCGTCGCGCTGGGACGGACGCGCGACAGCGGTACGGCGGGGGGAGTCGTGGCCGGGCTGGTCTCGGCGACGATGAACGTGCTCGCGTCGGCGGGCGGGCCGGCGGTCGCGGTCTACGCGGCCGGCGCGCGTTGGGACCCGGCCCGGCTGCGGGCGACGCTGCAGGCGTACTTCCTCAGCCTCAACGTGGTGACACTGCTGACCCTCGGGCCGCCGTCCTGGTCGCTGCACGAGGCGGTCGTGCTGGTGGCCGCGCTGGCCGTCGGCGCGGTCGCGGGCGCGTGGCTGTCCGGGCGGGTGCCGGTCGAGGTGGCGCGGCGGGTGACGCTGGCGCTGGCCGCGGCGGGTGGACTCGCGGTGCTCGCGTCGGCGATCGCTAGCGGGTGACTTTGCCGGCCTTGATGCAGGAGGTGCAAACGTTCATCCGCTTGCGGCCGCCGCCGACGAGGGCGCGCACCGACTGCACGTTGGGGTTGAAGCGGCGGCGGGTCCGGCGGTGCGAGTGGGACACGCTCATGCCGAAGCCCGGACCCTTGCCGCAGATGTCGCACACGGAAGCCACGGGATTCTCCAGAGGTGTCGGACGCAGGTGAGCTGTTCGGCGTTCGAGGATAGCCGGGACGCGCGCGTTCGGCCAAAACTCTGCGTCGGCAGGGCGCGGCTCTACGCTGCCCGGCAAGGAGGGAGCACGTGCCCGAGGCGCTCGACGCGGACGCCCTGCGCCGGTGGTGCGCGTGGGGCCACGACGCGCTGCACGCGGCCCGGGCCGAGATCGACGCGCTCAACGTGTTCCCGGTCGCCGACCGCGACACCGGCACCAACCTGCTGCTGACGTGGGAGGCGGTTGCCGGCGCGGGGGAGGACTCGGCCGCCACCACGGTCGCCGCGCTGGCCCGCGAGCTCGCCGACGCCGCGGTGCAGGCGGCCGCGGGCAACTCCGGCGTGATCCTCGCCCGCTACCTGCAGGCGCTCGCCGACGACTGGCGCTGGCTCGACACCGCGGCCGCGACGGATGTACGGCGCGGGCTCGCCGCGGCCGCCAGCGGCGCGACCGCCGCGGTGGCGCGCCCGCTCGAAGGCACCGTGCTGACCGTCGCCCGGGCCGCGGCGCAGGGTGCCCGCGCCGCCGAAGGCGCCGACGTCGCGCATGTGCTCGCGGCCGGGGTCGCCGCGGCCGAGCAGGCGCTGGCGCGGACGCCAGAGCAGCTCACCGTGCTGCGCGAGGCCGGTGTCGTCGACGCCGCCGGGAAAGGTCTCGTCGTACTGCTCGGCGCGCTCGCTGGGGCGGCGGCGGGCGAGCGGCCCGCGGTCGCGCCGTCGCCGGGCGCTCGCCCGCCGGCGGCAGCGTCGCCGGACGCGGCGCGGGAGGCCGGCAGCGACGGGTACGCGTACGAGGTGCAGTACCTCCTCGACGCGGCGGACACCGCGATCCCGGAGCTGCGCGCGGCGCTCGGCCGGATCGGCGACTCGCTCGCCGTCGCGGGCGGCGGCGGACTGCACAACGTGCACGTGCACGTCAACGACATCCGCGCGGCGATAGAGTCAGGGAACCCCGCCGTCCCACACTACCGGATCAGCGTCACGAGGTTCGACGACTAGACCCCGCCGCCCGCGCCC
>JAVEEI010000051.1 GCA_030840525.1 Frankiaceae bacterium | reverse complement strand
GGACATGGCAGCGTTCGTGGCGGCCTTCCCGTTGGTGCACGAGCCGGGCAGCCCTGACGCGTACACCTACTCCTCGGGCACCTCGAACCTGGTGGCGGCGGCCGTCCAGCGGGTGCTCGGCGTGGATGAAGCGCGCATGCGGGCGTTCCTGCATGACGAGCTGTTCGGACCGATCGGCATGCGCAGCGCTCGCGCCGAGTTCGACGACGCCGGGACGTTCATCGCGTCATCGTTCCTGTATGCCACCGCCCAGGACTACGCCCGGTTCGGGCTGCTCTACCTGCGCGACGGCGTCTGGGACGGCACGCGGATCGTGGCCGACGGTTGGGTCGACCACGGCCGCACGCCCCGCTCGGCCGACGAGGACATCTTCCACGGCGCGCACTGGTGGGCTCATCCCGACGACCTCGGCACGTTCGGCGCCCACGGCTTCGAGGGCCAGCGGATCCTCTGCGTTCCGGCGCTCGATGTGGTGCTGGTCCGGTTGGGGCGCACCCACACCGACCATGGGCCGACGCTCGACGCGCACCTGCAACAGATCCTCGATCAGTTCCGGCCGGTCGGAGCCGGCTGAGCGGTCACGCAGGGAGCGCGTTGACGACGGACGCGATGTAGTCCGCCATGAGCGTCGCGCCCGACGGCTTGAGGTGCAGCCCGTCGCGCGAGGTGTGGCCCGGATGGAGCCGCTCGTACGCGTTCCAGTCGGCGATGCGGATCTGCGGGTAGCGCGCGGCCGCGGCGCGCAGCTCGTTGTTCACCTCCACCTGCTGATGGCGGTACTCGTACACGGTGAGGAACACGACCCACTGCACACCGGACAGGATCTTCATCGCCTCATCGATCTGACCGCGGAAGGTCGCCGGGTCGCCGCCGTAGTTGTTGCCCATCTGGATCACGACGACCCGCCCGATCTCTGAGCGGCGAGTCCGCAGCACATCGAGCCCGGCCTTGAAGAACCGGCTCTCCTTGCCGTCGAGGTTCACCTTCCACGTCGGCAGCGCCTTGGGCAGGGCCGCCGCCGAGCCGAGCACCACCGAGTCGCTCATGATGAACAGGCGGCGGTCGAGGCGACGCACCTCGGCGGCCCGGCGTTCGGCGGCAGCGGCGAGCGCCACCTTCTGGCGTTGTGCGGCGGCGGCGCGGGCGGCGGCCACACGAGCGGCGCGCGCCCGCCTGGCTGAAGCCGACAGCGTGGTGGTGGTCGCCCGGCCGGCCGACGATCCGCCACTGCAGGCTCCCAGCGAGGCGAGCACTGCGCCGGCCAGGACGGCGGCACACAGGCGGCGACGGACAGGCATCGCGGACATGACGCAGAGAACGTACCGGCTGCGATCCGCGCCGCTAGGTCATGCACGCCGGCGCGGCGAGCGGAACCCGTGAGGTCAGTTCACGCCGCGCTCGCGTCCCTCCCAGTACGGGGTGCGCAGCTTGAACTTCTGCAGCTTGCCGGTCGCGGTGCGGGCCAGCTCGTCGCGGAACTCGACCCGGGTCGGCACCTTGAACCCAGCGAGGTGGGTGCGGCAGTGCGCGCGCAACTCGTCCTCGGTGGCGTCGGCGCCGGGGGCCAGCACGACGAGGGCGACGACCGTCTCACCCCACTTCTCGTCCGGGGCGCCGATGACCGCGACCTCGGCCACCGCGGGATGGGAGAAGAGCGCATCCTCGACCTCGATCGACGAGACGTTCTCCCCGCCCGAGATGATGACGTCCTTCTTGCGATCGACGATCGTCAGGTAGCCGTCCTCGGCGAGCGTCCCGCCGTCGCCGGTGCGGAACCAGCCGTCGACGATGGCATCGGCGGTCGCCTCCGGTTGGTCCCAGTAGCCGGCGAGGACATGGTTGCCGCGGGCCAGCACCTCGCCCTGGTCGTCCACGTCGACCCGGATGCCGAGCGCCGGCGCACCGGCCCGTCCGAGCTTCTTCGCCCGTTCGCCTGGGGCGAGCGCGTCCCACTCGGCCCGGCCGCGGTTCATGGTCAGCAGCGGCGCGGTCTCGGTCAGCCCGTAGATCTGGATGAACTCCCAACCGAGCTCTGTCTCGACCCGCTCGATCGTGCGGGTCGGCGGGGGCGCCCCGGCCACGACGATGCGGGTCCGTCCGGCGCCGGGGATCTCGCCGTCCCACGTCGCCGCAGCATCGAGGATGGCCGCGACGACCGCCGGTGCGGCGCACATGACGGTCACGCCGTGCCGGTCGACGCGGCGCAGGATCTCGCTCCCGTCGATCTTGCGCAGCACGATCTGGTTGACGCCCATGCCGCATGTCGCGAACGGCATGCCCCAACCGTTGCAGTGGAACATCGGCAACGTGTGGAGGTAGACGTCGCGGTCGGATACTCCCGACTGCCAGCCGAAGATGGTTGCGTTCAACCAGATCGTCCGGTGCGTGAGCTCGACGCCCTTGGGTCTCGCCGTCGTGCCGCTCGTGTAGTTGATGGTCGCGGTCGCGTCCTCGTCGGCGGTCCACGGCTCCGGCTCGGCGTCGAAGCGGTAGAGGTCTTGGTCGGCTTGCGCGCCGAGCGCGAGTCGCTGTTTGGCGTCGACGCCGG
>JAVEEI010000038.1 GCA_030840525.1 Frankiaceae bacterium | reverse complement strand
ATCGCGCCGCCCGCCGTCGTCATCATCGGCGCCGTCGCCGACCTGCCGGCTAGTCCGACGACGGGTGCAGCCGGCGTACGACCTTGAGCACCATCCCGCGCGGCGCGAACCGCACCGATACGGCGCCGAACTTGTTGTGCGCGCCCGGAATGTCGACCCGCTTGCCGCGCATCATCGCCGCGTAGCCCGACTCCGCGACCGACGCCGCGCTCATCGACAGCCGGGTGCGGGTCAGCGGCTGCGCGTCGGTGCCGGCGACGGCGTGGAACTCCGTGTCGGTCACGCCCGGGCAGAGGCAGGTCACCGTGACGCCGGTGCCCGACACCTCCTCCGACAACGCCTCGGACAGCGACAGCACGTACGCCTTCGTCGCGTAGTAGACGGCCATGAACGGGCCGGGCTGGAACGCCGCGGTCGACGCGACGTTGAGCACCCGGCCGCGACCACGGGCGACCATCGACGGCAGCACCAGCTTGGTCAGGTCGGTGAGCGCGGTCACGTTGACCGCGACCATGCGCAGGTCGGCGTCGCGGTCGCGGTCGGCGAACGCGCCGTGCCCGCCGAAGCCGGCGTTGTTGACGAGTACGTCGATGCGCGGGTCGGCCCCGAGCTCGGCGAGCACCTTGGCGGCCGCGTCCGGCTCGGCGAGGTCGGCCGCGACGACCTGCGCATTCGCGCCGTACTGCTCCTTCAGTGCCGTCGCGAGCTCGTCGAGCTCGGCCTGCCGGCGGGCCACCAGGACGAGGTCGTGCCCCTCCCGCGCCAGCACCTTCGCGAGCTCGCGGCCGATGCCGGCGGAGGCGCCGGTTACCAAGGCAACAGGTCGTGACGACATGGCCGCAGCGTAACCGGGCCGGTGTTGTCGGATGCGTGACAGATCACGCGCGCGACCGTTGCCCCGGCAAGCGCCGGTCCGGCACGGTACGCCGGTGTACCGCACGATCGTCGTAGGGACCGACGGCTCCGCGACCGCCGACAAGGCGGTCGACGTCGCCGGTGAGCTTGCCCGCGCCTGCGGCGCCGCCGTGCACGTGGTGGCGGCGTACCCGCCGGTGAAGTCGGCGGTACTCGCGAGCGTCGGCGCGAGCAGCGGGGGGCTGTCCGCGCCGGCATGGCTCGGCGACGACGAACGCGTCGCAGCCGAGGAGGTCGTCCGCCGGGCGGGGGAGCGGCTCGCGCAGTCGGGGGTAACTGCGCAGACCGTCGCTCGCCTGGGGGAGCCCGCGGACGCACTCCTCGCCACCGCCGAGGAGGTCGAGGCCGACCTCGTCGTCGTCGGCAACCGCGGCATGACCGGCGTCCGGCGCTACCTGCTCGGCAGCGTCGCCGACCGAGTCGCGCACCACGCGCACTGCAGCGTGCACATCGCGCACACCTGTTAGGTTGCCGCGCGTGGGACGCCCGCTGCGCCCGCGCCTGCCGCGGACGCCGCTCGACATCGCCGAGATGCTCGGCGGGGTCCCGCTGTTCGCCAGCCTCAGCTTCGAGGAGCGCGAGCTGCTCGCCCGGTCGATGCGGCCGCGCAAGGTCCGACGGGGCGAGCCGGTGTTCGCCCAGGGCAGCCCGGGCGACGCGCTGTACGTCGTCGCGCGCGGCTCGGTCCTCATCCACCGCACCGGCCGTGGCGGGGAGCGGCGCGCGATGGCCGTCGTCGAGGCGCCGGGAAGCTTCGGCGAGATCGGCCTCGTCGATGGCAGCGCGCGGTCGGCGTCGGTCGAGGCGCTCGAAGACACCGACCTCCTTTCCTTGCCGCGCAAGGACTTCTTGGCCCTGCTGGCGGCCGAGCCGCGGATGGTGCAAGGGGTGCTGCGCGAGCTCGGCCGCACGATCCGGCGGCTGACCGAGCAGGTCACCGACGCCACGCTGCTCGACCTGCCGGCGCGGGTCGCGAAGACGCTGGTCCGGCTGGTCGAGGTACGGCGGCAGGCCGACCCGCGCTCGGAGCCGGTCGTCGCGCTGTCGCAGAGCAAGCTGGCCGAGCTCGCCGGTGGCTCGCGGCAGTCGGTCAACGCCGCACTCGCGACCCTCGCCGCGCGCGGCCTGGTGCAGATGGACGGCCGGCGGGTCGTCGTGACCGACATGGCCGGGCTGCGCCAGCGCGCCGGCCTATCCGGCTAGGAGGGTTCGGCGAAACGCATTCGCGCAGGTCAGGGGTACCCGATGGGACCGGGCGGTTGACCGGGTACCCCATGCGCCGCCGAGTCCTACCCCAAACGATCTTCGGGGACTGTCGTAGCCCTGCCTGACCGTGCAGTTGCTGTCCCGCCGGGACAGCGCCGCCCGGCCCCGCGCGAACGGGAACCGGGCGACTTGACGGCACGCTCGGCAAGGAGCACACCGCCCATGGCAACGTACCGCTACGTCACCAGCGAGAGCGCGAACGCGCGCTACGCCCACATCGGTCACCCGACGCTCTGCCGCAGAGTGTTCGCGGGTCCGCGCCGCGTCACCGAGAACATGCCCTACGACCGTGCCGTCTGCCCTGCCTGCGTGGCGAAGGCGACGGGATACGGCTGGATCACCACCGACGAGGCTCAGGCGCTGCTCGGTCGCGACCGGAGCCAAACACGCGACCTGCCGCCGCGCCGGGGTGCGGCCATGCTCGTCCCGCTGATGATTGAGGGCCGGTCCGACCAGGAGATCGCGATGCGGCTCCGCATATCCACGCGCACCGTCAACCGGCTCGTCACCGACGCTATGCGTGCGCTCGGCGCACGAACCCGCTTTCAGTGGGGGTATCTCGTCGGCGTCGCGGCTCGCTGAAACCGGACCAGGCCGAATGTTTTCGGGCTGGCACTCGGCGTGTCCGATTGCCAGCCGCCTCCGAAAGCGAAAAGCTCGACAGTTGCGGAGCCACACGGACTCACGCACTGGAGGGCGATGCTTAGACGGTCCCGACACACTGCGGGCCGGGTCGCGGTTGGCCCCGCTACCGGCCCCTTCACCCACAATTACCAGGCAGCCTTGAGCGTAGACGCTCGGCAACGTGACGCAAGACGACACGCGGAACGCTGCGCAACTTTGTGCTGCTCCAAAACACTCAGAACGGAGCACAACCCAGCAATGGCCGACTACCAGATCGTGTGCGTCCGCAAGTCCGCCCGGACACCAGCGGGGCACCAACACATCGTCAGCGTCGGAATCGGCAGCGGAGGGACCTACACCAGCCTTCTGTCCGTCGCCGACGTGTATCAGATGATGCGCAACGGCAACCGCTTCTACACCGTCAGCCCTTCGACCGGCGCAGTCGCGTGGGTCCGGGCGCTGACGTGCTGCGGTCTCTACACGCTGACGACATCGCCCGATCACGTCACCGACAACAACCTCGACAACCTGAGTTACTGCGGCAACTAACCGCCGAGGGTGCTGATCTCCGTCGCGGGCGGGAACAGCTCCAGCCGCCGGGGTTCCTCGCCCCGACGCGGGTGGCAGCTGTATCCCGCCGCGACGGCGATGCAATCCGCGAGGAACGGCACGACGCGCTCTGCGTCCTCGATCGACAGATGGAGGTCGAATCGGTCGTCGAGCGTCAAGGCGATCATGCCGCCGTTCATCGGCTGCGCCTTCAGGTGCGGCACGGAGCGGCCGTGGAACAGCACCTCGTAGGAGGTGAACGGTCCCAAGAACTCCATGTCTGTCGTCAGTACGCCATCGAAGTCGTTCATGTGACCTCACTTCGGCAGACGGCCCCTCTGGCCTGAAACGATCCTTCCACCCCGGGCTTTTGCCACCCCGGAAACTGTCGTACCTACGCCATATCGTTACCGGCAGAACGCAACAAAAAGTGACCCCCGCGAGGCTGCAACCCCGCGAGGGTCTGACCAAGAGGACTGCACCCTCATGGCCGTTTCGACGGTAACACCGACCCGTGACAGCGAACACGTGCGACTCCTGCTCGGCCTGCCGGAGATTCGCGCGCTGATCGCCGACCTCGACAACGCCCGCTGGACGGGTCGCGTCGGGTACGGCAACCGCGCGCTGATCGGCATGTGCTTGGTCAAGGCCGTGTACGCGCTGCCGACGTGGAGCCGTGTCGTAAGGCTCGTTGCCGACCATGCGGCATTGCGCGACGTGATCGGCTGCGCGCCAACCGCTGACGCCTGTTACCGCTTCGCTCGGAAGCTGCGCGAGAACCGCGTCCCGCTCGACGTGTGCCTGCATCGGGTCGTGACCCGGCTCGCAGCGACGACACCGGGCTACGGCGCGGACCTCGCGATCGACGGGTCGGACATGCCCGCCTACGCGAACGGGCAGCGGTATGTGTCGCGCGGCGGACGACTGCGCGAGAAGTTCTCCGACTCGGACGCGTCGTGGGGTCACCGGTCGTCTGTCTCGACTCGAAGCGGTGGCGGCTACTACGGCTTCAAGTTGCACGCCGCTGTCTGCACGCACACAGGCTTGCCGGTTGCCTGGTCGGTCGAGACGGCGAAGGAACAGGAGACCCTCTCGGTGGATGCCTTGCTCGACTCCGCAGCCGTCCGAGGCGTCCGTCCGGCCACGATCGCGCTGGACAAGGGGTACGACAACAACCGCGTCTACGCGACCGTGGCCGCGCACGGCGCGCGACCGGTCATCCCGCTCCGTCAAACACCCGACGTGAAGGCAGGGAGGCACCAGCCGCCGACCTGCGAGCACGGCGCGTGGACGTTCGCCGGAGCCGAAGAAGCAAGGCAGACGACGAAGTGGCGCTGCCCCACCGGCGAGTGCACACCCGGCTCCGTCCGGTTGCCCGCGTCGCGGCTGCACCCACTCATCCCGCGCAGCACCCCGCGCTTCCGCGCGCTCTACAAGGGACGGGGCGCAGTCGAGCGCGAGTTCGGCAGGCTCAAGAACGAATGGGGACTCGCTCCGCTCCGGGTGCGTGGCCTTGACCGGGTGCGGCTGCACGCCGACCTGACCATCCTCGCCCGCCTCGCTACCGCGCTCACTACAGCCCCGGCCATCGCGGCAGCAGCCTGACGGCACAGGTATACCGTCGCGGATGTGGCGGCTGACGGGACCTTCTACGCGTGCGAGAAGTGCAAGGCGAAAGTGGATCCAGATGCCCCGGGCATCGTCCGTGCCTTTGAGCAAGACGACGTAACGACCTTCGCCGACGATACGACGCAGTACATGGACGGCCTTGGCGTCTTCTTCCACGAGCGCTGCTACCCGACTGGTAGCCGTCGGTATAGGCGAGCGAACTAATCCCTCGGGCGGACCCGGTAACGATTCAGCCGACGTTTCGCCGATCGTTGCGCCGAACCCTCCTAGCCAAGCCTCCGCCCCCTCGCACCCGTTCGTGATCATGGCGTTTGCAGGCTGCGAACGCCATGATCACGCCAAGATTTGCTGCGAACGCCATGATCACGAACAGGTGGCGGCGCCTAAGCTGTCGCGGCGACCCAGGCGCGGGCGGGTTCGGCGGCGCCGATCCTGTCGAGCGTCGCCGCGGCCGCGTCGTCGTCGCCGGCCCGCACCTGCGCCGCGGCCAGCCACACCGTCGCGCCGAGCGACGCCCACAGCGCGGCTGCCTGCTTCGCCGCCGTCTCGGCGTCGTCGCCGACGAGCCGGGCCCGCAGCACCGCGTTGTCGGCGCGCAGCGCGTGCTCCTCCAGCATCGCGCCGTCGGCCGCTGGCGTGAGCGCGACCGCCTCGCCGCGCAGCAGCGCCGCCTGCTCGCGGACCGCTTCGCTGTACGACGCCAGCCGCGGCGCGCCCGCGTCGAGGCACTCCTTGCGGAGCTGGTCGACCGCGGCGAGCGAGACCTCGGCCCCGGCGGCGACCGAGAGCCGGGCCTCGTGCACGCGGTGCAGCAGCTCCTCGACGCCGAAGTAGCCGTCGGCCGATGCGGTCCGGGCGCGGGCGAGGTGCTCCAGCGCACCGGCGAAGTCGCCGCGGTCGCGGGCGACGAGCGCGCACACGTAGTTGACCTCGGCCTGCTCCGACATCCCGAACCCCGCCGTCACCGACCGGGCCAGGTCGCACGCGGCGACGCTCTCCGCGAGCCGGCCCATCCGGAGCAGCCCGAGCGCCGACGTCGTCGCGGTGAACAGGTCGACCCGCGGGTTGCCGGTCCGCCGCCCCAGCTCGCCGAACTCCGTCAGCTTGGCCAGGAACTCGTCGTGGTCGCCGTTCGCCACCGCGCAGTCGACGAGGACGCCGAGCCCGTCGCCGACCACGTCGTACGCCGCGATCCGTGCGCCCAGCTCGACCGCGCGCTCGGCGGCGGCCTGGGCGGTCGACGGCTCGAGCCGGTAGATCGCGGCCATCGCGACCGTGCGGGCGATGCTCGCCTGGCCGCGGACGTCGTCGGCCGGCGTGAGCTCGCGGGCGAGTGCGAGCCAGCGGTCGTGCAGCCGGGCCGGCGCGACCCCGGTGATGTACGCGAGCAGCCGCGCGATCTCGGCGGTCTCGGCGACCGCGCCGGCGTCGCGCAGCGTCGTGAACGCCTCCTCCTGGAGGGCGACCATCGTCGGGTACGACTCGTCCCGCCAGGACAGTGCGAGCGCGCGCAGTGCCCGGCCGCGCCGTACCTGGTCGCCGCTCGTGTCCGCGGCGCGGATGACCTCGTCGAGGGTCTGCCGGGCCGCGTGCTCGCGCCGTAGCCGGGCCAGCGCGATGCCGTGGACCAGCGCGGCGTCGAGCGCCGCGCCCGGCGCGACCGAGGTCCGGCCGACGAGGTCGCGCGCGTTGCGGGCCAGCCGCTCCGCCTCGTCGAACTCCCAGATCTCGACCAGCGCGGTCGCGGCCAATGTCTGCAGCCGGACGGCGAGGGTCGGCGCCAGCGCGGCGTGCCGCTCGATCAGCGGCATCGACCGCCGGATCGCGTCGTACGCCGACTGCGCCTGCGTCGTGAACAGCACCTCGGCGTGCTCGTGCAGCGCGCCGAACGCCGCCTCGACGGCCTCGCGCCGCTCGTCGGCGTCGTCGAGGCCCAGATGGTCGAGCCAGGCAAGTGCGTGGTGCGCGCGCTGGTGCACGTCGGATGCCACCTCCGGGAGGGCGAGCTGCTTGCGGTGCAGGCGGGCCCGGGCCCCGCGCGGCAGCGATGTGTAGGCGACCTCGCGGACGAGGTCGTGCCCGAACCGCAGCTGCTCGCCGCCGTCGTCCTCGACGAGCAGGCCGCGGGCCAGCGCGACCGGGATGGTGCTCGCGGCCGCGGGTCCCGTGAGCGCCGCCGCGTGCTCGCGGCTGAACCCGGCGCTGCACGTGCTCAGCTCCTGGAGCAGCCGCTTCACCGCCGCCGGCAGCCGGTCGAGCCGGGCCGCGACCGACAGCCGGACCGTCGCGGGCAGCGTGGCGAGCGCGTTCGGGTTGCGCGGGCGCACGCCGTCCGGGCCGTCGTGCAGCGCGTCGGCCTCGGCGAGGTACGCCGCGGTGAGCAGCATCATCAGCGGGTGCCCGACGGTGCGGGCGTAGAGCGTCTGCCCGAGCTCGGCGGACGGCGCCGCCCCGAGGACGTCGGCGAGCAGCGCCGTCGTCTCGATCTGGCTGAGGCCGCCGACGGTGTGGTCGGCGCCGATTTCGGAGCCGACCGGCTCGCCGGTGCGCCACGTCGCGACCAGCAGCAGCGGCACGCCGACCGCGTTGCGCCGGATGTCGTCGACGAGGGCGGGCAGCGTCGCGTCGGCCGCGTGCAGGTCGTCGAGTACGACGACGAGCGGCCGGCCGCCGCTCGCGGCCGACAGCAGCGTCCGCGTGGCCGCGAGCGCCGCCGGGAACGGGTCCTCGCGGGTCGGCGCGGCGGCGGTCGTGCCGACGTCGGCGCCGGGGCGCAGCTGCCGGACGAGGTCGGCCAGGCCGAGGCCCGTCGGCGCGCAGCGCACCCACAAAGCCGGTACGTCGCCGTGCCGGTCCAGCCAGTGCTCGACGAGCCGGGTCTTGCCCACGCCGGGCTCGCCGGTGAGCGACACGACCTTGCTGGTCGCCGTACGGACGACCTCGGCCAGCTCGGCGTCGAGCGCGCCGAGCAGCCCGGCCCGGCCGACGAACCCGGCGGGAGTCAGCCCGACCGCCGGCGGCGGGCTGCCGAGCCGGTACGCCGGCACCGGGTCGGCCAGCCCGCGCAGCGCGAGCAGGTCCGGACCGAGCCACGCGCCGGCGTCGCCGGCCAGCTTGCGGCACGTCTCGTCGACGTAGATGGCCCCGGCCGGTGCCGCGTCGCAGAGCCGCGCGGCGAGGTTGATCGCCGGGCCGATGAGGTCGAAGCCGGGCGCCTCGTCGCTGGGCACGACGAGCATCTCCCCGGCGGCGACGCCGATGTGCACGTCGGGGAACGGCAGCGGTGGGGAGTCGGCGTTGCGCTCGAGCACGAGCCGGCGCATCGACTCGGCGGCGAGCACCGCGTTGGCGCCCGCGTCGGGGTCGGCGTTGGGCACCCCGAAGACGGCGAGGAACCCGTCGCCGGCGACCGAGCAGACGACGCCGCCGCGGTCGGTCGCGAGGTCGCGCAGCGCCGACATGACCGGCTGCACGGTCGCGACGACGTCTTCGGGGTCGAGTAGCTGGCAGAGCTCGGTGTAACCGCTCAGGTCGGCGAACAGCAGGACCGCGAACTTGCGCTCACCGTCCGCGCGGGCCGTGGTCATTGCGGTGCGCGGACGAGGTCCTTGCTGCGGTAGATGCTGGCGCTGCGGATGGCAGGGTGGTCGGTGACCCGCGCGGCCACGGCGGACAGCTCGTCCGCGTCGTCGCCGGTGAGCTCGATCACGACGTGACCCTTGCCGTCGGTGGCCGCGGCGATCCGGTCCGGGCCGAGCTCGCGCTCGTAGTCCGGCAGGTGGTCGAGCACCCCGTCGGAGTTGCAGAGGATGAACGTCGCGTGCCGGTGCTCGCGGCCGATGAACGAGATCCGGCTCTCGATGTTCGCGACGACGTCCATGCAGTCGGGCGAGTGGCAGCCGAGGATGACCTGCGCGTCGTTGACCAGGTCGCCGACCGGGTCGTCGGACGAGCGCGGCGCGCTCAGCGTCTGCGCGTTCTCCAGGTGCAGCTTCGTGAACAGCGTGTGCTCGGCGCCTTCGAGCGCGGTCATCGACTGCACGGTGACCCCGCCGAACGTCTGGCCCACGAGCTGGGTCGGCGGCTCACCGGTGTGGTGACCGAAAACATATGCCTGCATGGCGTTCCCCCTCGACGGTTCGGGCAATTCTGGCAAAGGAACCACAACCGCCACAAGGACCGTCCGGTCGGATAGCCGACAGTTCTCGCGCTTAGGCTTCGGCGTGTGGCGGACGACGTACGCCGGCAGATCCCGCGCACCGACGCTTTGCTCGCCGACCCGCGGCTGCGGCGGGCGACCGCGGACCTCGGTGGCGCGACCGTGAAGCGGGTCGTGACCGCCGCGCAGGAGCTGGCCCGCCGGGGTGACATTGCCGCCGACGACGTGGTCGAGGCGGCGGTCGCCGCGCTGCCGCGGCGGGCGAGCGGGCTGCGGCCGGTCGTCAACGCGACCGGGGTCGTCCTGCACACGAACCTCGGCCGCGCGCCGCTGTCGCCCGCCGCCGTCGACGCGCTGGTCGCGGCGGCCGGTTACGTCGACGTCGAGTACGACGTGACGACCGGTGCGCGGGCCCGGCGCGGCCGGACCGCCCTCGACGCGCTGCGGGCCGCGGTGCCGGCGGCCGGCGACGTGCACGTGGTCAACAACGGTGCGGCCGCGCTGGTGCTGGCCGCGACCGCGCTCGCGCAAGGCCGCGAGATCGTCGTCAGCCGCGGCGAGATGGTCGAGATCGGCGACGGGTTCCGGCTGGCCGACCTCGTCGCGTCGACCGGCGCGCGGCTCGTCGAGGTCGGCAGCACCAACCGGACGACGTACGACGACTACCGGCGCGCGGTCGGCGAGCGGACGGCGTTCGTGCTGAAGGTGCATCCGTCGAACTTCGTCGTCCGCGGTTTCACCGGCGAGGTGCCGGTGCGCGAGCTCGCCGCACTCGGCCCGCCGGTCGTGGCCGACATCGGCTCCGGCCTCCTGCACCGGCACCCGCTGCTGCCGGACGAGCCGGACGCGACCAGCGCACTCGCAGCAGGCGCGGCGCTCGTGACGGCGAGCGGCGACAAGCTGCTCGGCGGCCCGCAGGCCGGACTGCTGCTCGGCGACGCGGCGTTGGTCGAGCGGCTGAGGACGCACCCGCTCGCCCGCGCGCTGCGGGTCGACAAGCTCACGCTGGCGGCATTCGAGGCGACCGTCGCCGGCCCCATGTCGCCGGTCGCCGCCAGCATCGCCGCCGACGTCGAGTCGCTGCGGAAGCGGGCGGAGGCGGTCGCGCGCGCGTTGCGCGGGTCGGGCGTCGACGCCGACGTCGTCGGCAGCGAGGGCCGGGTCGGCGGCGGCGGCGCGCCCGAGGTCGCGCTGCCGGGCTGGGCGGTCGCTCTCGACCCGCTCTATGCCGAGCCGCTGCGCCGCGGCGACCCCGCGGTGGTCGGCCGGGTCGAGCGCGGCCGGCTGCTGCTCGACCTGCGCTGCGTACCGCCGGCCGGCGACGCCCTCGTCATCGACGCCGTACGCGCCGTAGGTCCATGCACGTAGTCGCGACCGCGGGCCACGTCGACCATGGCAAGTCCGCGCTGGTCCGCGCGCTCACCGGCATGGAGCCGGATCGCTGGGCCGAGGAGCGGCGGCGCGGCATGACGATCGACCTCGGCTTCGCGTGGACGACGCTGCCGTCGGGCACGGCGCTGTCGTTCGTCGACGTGCCCGGGCACGAGCGGTTCGTGACGAACATGCTCGCCGGAGTCGGGCCGGTGCCGGCCGTCTGTCTCGTCGTCGCCGCGGACGAGGGCTGGCGGCCACAGACCGACGAGCACGTGCGCGCGCTGGACGCGCTCGGCGTACGTCGTGGGCTTCTCGTCGTGACGAAGACCGACCTCGCGGACCCCGCGCCGGTGATTGACGACGTACGGCGCCGCCTGGGTACGACGA
Source organism: Frankiaceae bacterium (assembly GCA_030840525.1). Classification (GTDB taxonomy): domain Bacteria; phylum Actinomycetota; class Actinomycetes; order JAFAQI01; family JAFAQI01; genus BP-197. The sequence goes on along the minus strand of JAVEEI010000038.1, from coordinate 9,034 downwards.
GCCTTCGCGACATCGGCGCGGTCGGTGTCAGCGCCGTGACCGGCGACGGCCTGCGGGCGTTGCGCGCGGCGCTCGACGACCTCGTCGCGGGGCTGTCTTTGGACCCGGCCGAGGACGCGCCGGTCCGGTTCTGGGTCGACCGGGCGTTCACGGTCCAGGGCGCCGGCACCGTCGTCACCGGGACGCTGCCGGCCGGCTCGATCCGGACCGGCGACACCTTGTCGTTGGTCGGCATGGAGGTCCGCGACGTCGTCGTTCGCGGCCTTCATGCGCACGGCGACGCGCGCGACCGGGTCGGCGCGGTCGACCGGGTCGCGGTCAACCTGCGCGGGGTCGCCCGGTCGGACGTGGCGCGGGGCATGTCGCTGGTCACGCCCGGCGCGTGGTGCGTCACGGCGGAGGTCGACGTACGGGTGGACGCTCAGGTGTCTGGCGACTGGGTGGCGCACCTCGGCAGCGCCGCCGTACCGGTGCGGCCGCGGCCACTTGCCGGTGACGTCGTCCGGCTGCGGCTGGCGCAGCCGTTGCCGTTGCACGCCGGCGACCGGTTGCTGCTGCGCGAGCCGGCGAGCCGCCGGGTGGCCGGCGCGACCGTACTCGACGTGGCGCCGCGGCCGTTACGGCGTCGCGGTGACGCGGCCCGGGTGGCCGCGACGCTGACCTGGCCGCGGACGACGGCGGAGGAAGTCGCGCGGCTCTGCAAGGTCCGCCGTACCGACCTCGTCGCGGCCGGGTTCGACGTGCCCGGGTCGGACGACGGCTACCTCTACGCACCGGGGCACGCGGCGCGGCAGCCGGTCGCGCCCGTCGCCGTCGCGGCAGAGCCGTCGCCGCCGTTGCGCGACTTCCTCGGCCGGCTCGACGCCGAACCGTTCGCCGGGCTCGGCGGTGAAGGCGTCGACCCGGCCGAGCTGTCGGCGGCCGTGCGCGCCGGACGGGTGCTGCGGCTCGGGCGCGGCCTCTACCTCGCCGCCGACGCACCGGACCGGGCCGTCGCGATCCTCGCCGGGTTGCCGCAACCGTTCACTGTTAGTGCCGCCGGGCAGGCGCTCGGCAGCACCCGGCGGGTCGTCGTTCCGGTGCTCGAGCACCTCGACGCGACGCGCCGGACCCGGCGCGACCGCGACGGTAACCGGGAAGTGACGCGGCCCGGAGCGTAGGGTCGAAGGCGTGGCTGCACTCGTCGACGGTTTCGGGCGCGTGCACACGGATCTGCGGGTGTCGCTGACCGACAAGTGCAACCTTCGCTGCTCGTACTGCATGCCGCCGGAGGGCCTCGACTGGCTGCCGGCGGAGTCGGTGCTCACCGACGACGAGGTGGTGCGCGTCGTCGGTATCGCGGTGCGCGACCTCGGCATCACCGACGTGCGGCTGACCGGCGGCGAGCCGTTGCTGCGCCGCGGGCTCGTCGACATCGTGGCCCGGCTGGCCGCGCTGGAGCCGCGACCGCGGCTCGCACTGACGACCAACGGCATCGGCCTCGCGCGGATGGCGGGCGGCCTCGCCGCGGCCGGGCTCGACCGGATCAACGTCAGCCTCGACACGATGCACCGCGCGACCTTCGTCGCTCTGTCGCGGCGCGACCGGCTCGACGACGTACTCGCCGGGCTCGACGCGGCCCGCGCCGCCGGGCTTACACCGGTCAAGGTCAACACGGTGCTGATGCGCGGCGTCAACGAGGACGAGGCGCTCGACCTGCTCGACTACTGCCTCGAGCACGGGCTGGAGCTGCGCTTCATCGAGCAGATGCCGCTCGACCCGCAGCACGGCTGGGACCGCGACGTGATGGTGACCGCCGAGGAGATCGTCGCGACGCTGTCCGCGCGGCACACGTTGACGCCGGTCGGCGAGCGCGGGTCGAACCCGGCCGAGCAGTACCTGGTCGACGGCGGCCCCGCGGTCGTCGGCGTCATCGCGAGTGTCACCAAGCCGTTCTGCGCGGCCTGCGACCGCGTCCGGCTGACGGCCGACGGCCAGGTCCGCAACTGCCTGTTCGCGACCGAGGAGTCGGACCTGCGTACGGCGCTGCGGGCGGGTGCGGACGACGCGATGGTCGCGGCGCGGATCCGGGCCGCCATCGCCGGCAAGCGGGCCGGCCACGGCATCGACGATCCGTTGTTCCTGCAGCCGATCCGGCCGATGTCCGCCATCGGCGGATGACGGGTCCGTCGTACGACGCGATCGTGCTCGCCGGAGGCACGTCCCGGCGGATGGGCGGGGCCGACAAGACCGCGTTGACCCTCGCCGGTCGGCCGGTGCTCGACTACGTACTCGACGCGGTCGCCGGTGCGGGTCGGGTCGTCGTGGTCGGCCCGCCGCGGCCGACCGTACGTACGGTCGAGTGGCGCCGCGAGCAGCCGCCCGGCGGGGGACCGGCCGCGGCGATCGCCGCCGCGCTACCGGCCGTGACCGCCGACGTCGTCGTGGTCGTCGCGGGAGACCTGCCGTTGCTCTCGGCGGACGCGGTGGCGCAGCTCGTAGCGTCCGTCGGTGCGGATGTCGACGGCGCTGTCGGTGTCGACGCGAACGGCCGGCCGCAGTGGCTTTGCGGGGCGTGGCGGGCCGCCGCGTTGCGTGCCGCCGGCCTTGGTCCGGGTGCGTCGTTGCGGGACACGGTCGGCCGGTTGTCGTGGACCGGCGTCGTACTTCCCGTAGACGCGGCGGCGGACTGCGACACCCCCGACGACGTACGCCGTTTGACCGCGACGCTGGCGACGAGGAGTGCGCGGGCGTGACGACGCTGGACGAGTGGACGAGCCGGGTCAGCGCGGCGCTCGGCCTCGACCCATCGGTGCTCGACCGGGACGCCGTACTCGACCTGACGAAGGACGTCGCGCACGGCGTCGCGCGGCCGGCTGCGCCGTTGACGGCGTACCTGCTCGGGGTCGCGGTCGGCCGGACCGGTCTGTCGGAGCCCGCGGCGGACATGGCGGAGTTGGTCGAGCGGGTGCGTGCGCTGATCGCCGCGGACCCGCCGTGACGCGGGCGATGCCGGACGACCACGGGGGCAGTCGCCCGGCATCGCGTCCGGGAAGCGTCCGCACCGTGCCCCCCGTTCGCACTGGCACCTGGCGCTACGGACAGACTGCCAGCAACGACCGTTGGCGTCTAGTTCGCGAAAGCGCGCGTCCGGGTGAAACTCGGGTCAATCAGGTAACGGAAAGGGACAGACAGTGGCTGACCAGACTTACGGCATCACCGAGATCGTCGGTACCAGTGGCGAGAGCGTGCACCAGGCGATCCGCAACGGCATCTCTCGCGCCTCGCAGACGGTGCGCAACCTCGACTGGTTCGAGGTGTCGACGATCCGCGGGCACATCGAGAACGGCGAGGTCGCGCACTTCCAGGTGCAGATGAAGGTGGGTTTCCGGATCGAGTCGCCGGAAGGCTGAGCCGACCCGCGCGGAGCCTCAGGAGACGTACGACTCGCTGACCTGGAACGTCAGCCCGGTCGACGGCTGCGGGCTCGGAAAGGTCAGCTCGAACGCACGATCGGAGCGGTGCCAGAGGAACGCAGCTGTGGTGTCGGCCGGGGGGTCGATCGGCTTAGTCGTCCAGCCCAGCGCTCGAAGGCGCTGTTGGTAGAACGCGCTGATGTCGGCGATCGTGCTGTGTTGGGCCCGCAGGTCGGTCATGACGACCGGCGGGACGCGGTGCCCCTCGATACGACGTGCGTCGAGCTCTTGCCGGTTGACCACAGCAGCGCCGGGAGGCGACGCGGCGACGGCAGGATCGTGGAGCAACGCCTGCAGGCTTTGAGTGGCGCCTCCGCAGGACACGAGGACCACGGAAGCGCCACCCGCCGCGACGACGAGGAGTCTTGGTCGCACAGCTAGCCGGCGTTGTTGACGATGTTGGCCATCGGACAGAAAACCTTCAGCGGGCTTGGCTGACCGAGCTCATGTTGAAGTCGGCGATGCGTAGCGCCGGCATCCGGGTGCGGGTGAAGTAGTCGCCCCACTCGCGCGCGAGCGTGTGCTCGGTCGCGCTGGCACCGGCGACGCGACGGAGCATGCCGACCGGGCTCTCGTTGAAGCGGAAGTTGTTGACGCCGGCGACGACCTCGCCGTGCTCGACCAGGAACACGCCGTCGCGGGTGAGCCCGGTGAGCAGCAGCGTCTGCGGGTCGACCTCGCGGATGTACCACAGACACGTCAGCAGCAGACCGCGGTCCATGTCGCCGATCAGCGTCGCGGTGTCGCCGGCCCCGTCGCCCGCGACGAGCTCGAGGTTGTCGACCGCGGGTGTCACCGGCAAGCCGGTCACCCGCGCGGAGTGCCGGGTCTGCAACAGCGCGGCGAGCGTGCCGTCGGCGATCCACTCGGTCGGCTCGAGCGCCAAGCCGTTGTCGAACACCGACGCGTCGCGATTCGACGAGCCGACGGCGACGAACGGCTCGCAGGCCTGTCCGGGCATCGACGGGTCGCTGCGCAGCGTGAGTGGCGCGTCGGTGAGCTTCTCGCCGACGCGGGTGCCGCCGCCCGCCTGCGAGAACACCGACTGCCCGTCGTGCGCGTCGAGCGCGCCCATCGTCCAGTAGACGTAGATGAGCAGGTCGGCCACGGCCGACGGCGGCAGGACGGTGTCGTAGTGCCCGGCGTCGAGGTCGACCCGCTTCTGCCCCCACGCCAGCCGTTGCGCGACCTGCGCTTCGAGCGCAGCTACGTCGACGTCGCGGATCGCGCCGGTCGACACACCCGCCCACGCCGACCGCGACCCGTCCGCGGCGCGGCCGGTCAGCTCGACCCGCGCGGCCGGTTGCACGTGCCGCAGCCGCACCCCGCGTGACGTCGCGAGGTAGAGCGTGCTCACGTCGTGCTCGGCATAGCCGTAGCGGCCCTCGTCCGCCGCCGCCGCGCTTTCGAACGCCGCGGCGAGCCCGTGCGTGACACCGGCGAAGTCGGCGATCGACGTGTCGGCCGGCGGTTCCGACCAGTCGCCGCCGACCCGGTCCGCGACCAGCTCCGCCGCATCGTCGGCGACCCCGCTCTTCGCCGCCGCGTTCGCGCTGTCGGCGACGAGCGCCTGGACGTCGTCGGCGGACACCCCGCTGCGCGACAGCGACCCGACCCGCGCGCCGTCGGCGGAACGTACGACGCTGACCACGGTGAGATCCGTCGTACGGGTCACGCCGTTCGTCGTCAGTGTGTTGTTGGCCCAGCGCAGGTTGACGGTGTTGCTCTGCCGCGCGAGCACGATGCAGTCGTCGGCGGTCGACGCGGCGAGCGCGCGCTCGGCGAGCTCCTGCGGCGAGGTCAGCCGGCTCACTTGCCCGCCTCCTCGACGGTGTTGAGGATCCGGATGCCGCGGAACAGCGCGACCGGGCAGCCGTGGCTCACCGGCGCGGTCTGGCCGGGCTGTCCCTTGCCGCAGTTGAACGCGCCGCCGAGCACGTACGTCGACGGCCCGCCGACGGCCTCCATCGCGCCCCAGAAGTCCGTCGTCGTCGCTTGGTACGCGACGTCGCGCAGCATCCCGTCGAGCCGGCCCGACTTGATCCGGTAGAACCGCTGTCCGGTGAACTGGAAGTTGTAGCGCTGCATGTCGATCGACCACGACTTGTCGCCGACGATGTAGATGCCGTCCTCGACCCCGCCGATCAGGTCGTCGAGGCTCGGCCCGTTTTCCTTGGGCTGCAAGGAAACATTGGCCATCCGCTGGATCGGCACGTGGAACGGCGAGTCGGCGAACGCGCAGCCGTTGGACCGCCCGGCGCCGGTGCGCGCGGCGATGTGCCGGTCGAGCTGGTAGCCGACGAACTGCCCGTCCTTGACCAGGTCCCAGGTCTGCGCGGCGACGCCTTCGTCGTCCCAGCCGACGGTCGCGAGGCCGTGCTGCGCCTGCCGGTCGCCGGTGACGTGCATGACCGGCGAGCCGTACGCGAGGTTGTTCAGCTTGTCCGGCGTGGCGAACGACGTACCGGCGTAGTTGGCCTCGTAACCGAGCGCGCGGTCGAGCTCGGTCGCGTGCCCGATCGACTCGTGGATCGTGAGCCAGAGGTTCGATGGGTCGATGACGAGGTCGTACCGGCCGGCTTGCACCGACGGCGCGGCCGCCTTCTCGGCGAGCAACGACGGCAGCTCGGCGAGCTCGCCGTCCCAGTCCCACGAGCTCGGGCCGACAAGGTGCTCCCAGCCGCGGCCGACGGGCGGCGCGATGGTGCGCATCGTCTCGAACCGGCCACTGTGCTCGTCGACCCACGTCGCGGTGACCTCGCACTGCATGCGTACGCGCTGCTGCGTCGTCATCGTGCCGGCGAGGTCGGCGTAGAACTTGTTCTCCTTCACCTGCCGCAGCGTCGTGTCGGAGTGCGAAACCCCTTGCGCCGCAAGGAGTTGGCGGGACCAGCCTTCGAGCAGCGCGATCCGCTCGCTCTCCTCGATGGAGAACGGGTCGACGTCGTACGCGGAGACCCACGTCACTTCGCCGTACGACGGCTCCGGCGCGAGCTCGACGCGTTCGGTGTTGACCGGCGCGGAGGCGCGGGCGATCTCGACGGCCTGCTCGGCGAGCTTCGCGCCGCTCTCCGGGGAGAGGTCGGCGCTCGCGGCGAAGCCCCAAGTGCCGTCGTGCACGACGCGTACGGACAGGCCGCGCTCGTCGTCGTCGTGGCTGCTCTGCATCCGCGCGTCGCGCAACGTGAACGCGGCGGTGCGGATGCGCTCGACCCGTACGTCGGCGTGCTCGACCCCGAGCTCCTGCGCGCGTTGCAGCGCGGCTTCGGCCATCCGCGCGAGCGGGAGTGCGCGGAACGTCTCGTCGACTTCGTGCGGCATCGTCAGGTCACGCCTTCGGGTCGAGGATCACCTTGCCGGTGGTCGCGCGGGCGCGCATGTCCTCGTGCGCGCGGCGCGCGTCGGCGAGCGGGTACGTCGCGCCGACGATCGGGGTGAGCACGCCCTGCGCGGTCAGGTCGAGCAGCTCGGCCATCGGGCCGGACAGCATCGACAGGTCGCGCATGCAGTCGACCAGCCAGAAGCCCATGACCGTCTTGCTGCCGACCATCAGGCTGTTGGGCGCGATCGGTGTCGGCGCGACGCGCGACGCCATGCCGAACACGATCAGCCGGCCGAACGGTGCGAGGGCGTGCAGGCTGCCGTCGAACGTCGGCCCGCCGACCATCTCGAGGACGATGTCGACCTTTTTGCCGCCGTTGGCCTCGCGCAGGGCGGCGTTCATGTCGTCCGCGTCGGCCGGCACGGTCACGTCGGCGCCGAGCGACTCGGCCAGCTTGCGCTTCTCCTCCGACGACGCGGTACCGATGACCCGGCCGGCGCCCCAGTGCTTCGCGAGCTGCACCGCGAGGGTGCCGACGCCGCCGGCAGCGGCGTGTACGACGACCGACTCGCCCGGCTGCATCCGCGCGCACGTCTTGAGCAGGTGCCACGCGGTCAGGCCCTGTACGAGCAGCGCCACCGCGGCGCCGTCGCTGACGCCGTCGGGGATGTCGAACGTCACGCCGCGCGGCGCGAGCGCCTTCTCGGCGTACCCGCCGGACCCGACGAGCGAGGCGACCCGGCGGCCGTCGGCGGTGACACCGGCGACCTCGGAACCGGGCACCTGCGGCAGCGTCTGCGCTTGCAGGTAGCTGTTCTCGGTCGCATGGGTGTCGGCGTAGTTGACGCCCGCGGCGGTGACGTCGACGACGTCGAACCCGTCGGCGGGCTGCGGGTCGGGCAGCTCGACGATCTTGAGGACTTCAGGGCCGCCGAACTCGGAGATCTGGATCGCGCGCACGGTGCGACCCTAACCGCACCGCGCCGCGCGCGGCGGCGCCCGTAGCGCGCGGCCGCTCGGTCAGTCGGCCGCGCGCCGCGGCCCCGGGATCTTCGTCGCGGTCGTCAGGCCGGGCCGCGCGCCGAGCTCGGGCAGCGTGACCTCGCACACGTCCAGCGCCGCGCGGACCAGTGGCGACATCCGGGAGACGAAGAACCGCCGCCCGTTGTGCTGTGCCCAGTCGTTGGCGGCCACGAGGACGGCGAGGGCCGACTCGGTCACATCCTCGACCTCGCCCGCGTCGACGACGACGTCCCGGCACGACGACACGAAAGGAGACAGCAGCGCCTCGCGCAGCTCCGGCAGGTTGTCGTCCGACAACATGCCGCCCAGCTGTACGACGATGCCGTCAGCCAGGCGCATGCACGCCACCCGGCCCGCTACTTTCTCGGCGGTCGCCGTCGTCATCGCGTTCCTCCTCGCCGTCCTCATGGCAATGACAGCATCGGCGGTCTCGACCGAGGTTGACACCGCCGCGAGGACGGACTTCGGCCAGCCGGGCGGGCCGTGCCCGACTGCGCCGAACGGCCGATGCGCAAGGATGCCGACATGGCTCGATCGGTCCTGGTTACCGGTGGGAACCGTGGCATCGGCCTCGCGGTCGCCCAGGCCTTTCTCGCGCTCGGCGACCGGGTGGCGGTCACGCACCGGGGCAGCGGCGTATCCGACGGCCTGCTCGGAATCCGTTGCGACGTAACGGATCCTGCCGCGGTCGAGGCGGCGTACGACGAAGCCGAAGCGGCGCACGGGCCGGTCGAGGTACTGGTCGCGAACGCCGGCATCACCCGCGACGGGCTGTTGCTCCGGATGAGCGACGACGACTGGCAGTCGGTCATCGACACCAACCTGACCGGCACGTTCCGGCTGGTGCGGCGGGCGAGCAAGAGCATGCTGCGGCTGCGCCGCGGCCGGATGGTGCTGATCTCGAGCGTCGTCGGGCTGACCGGGTCGGCCGGGCAGGTCAACTACGCGGCCAGCAAGGCGGGTCTCGTCGGGCTGGCGCGGTCGGTCGCGCGCGAGCTGGGCAGCCGCGCGATCACGGCGAACGTCGTCGCGCCCGGTTTCGTCGACACCGACATGACCGCGGCGCTGCCGGACACTCGGCGCGACGAGATCCTGAGCCAGATCCCGTTACGGCGCTACGCGACGCCGGCGGAGGTCGCCGGTGTGGTGACCTGGCTGGCGAGCGACGCGGCGGCCTACGTCACCGGCGCGGTCATCCCGGTCGACGGCGGCCTAGGCATGGGCCACTGACCCG
>JAVEEI010000003.1 GCA_030840525.1 Frankiaceae bacterium | reverse complement strand
GCGGATGACACAGCAGTGCGTCGAGTCGGTGTAGTCGGTCCGGATCACCGCGACATACAGCGACGAGCTGTCGGCTGCGACGCCGAAGGCGCCGTCGTTGATGTCGTTCGGGGTGGTGCCGGCCGGGAACGTGTAGAGCGTCGTCAACGCACCGGTCGCCAGGACGTACCGGTAGAGGCTGTTGTTGTTCGTCACGTAGAGGTTGCCGTCCGTGCCGAACGTAATGCCGTGCGGGTTGGCGATCGCGGTGGCGGCGTTTGCGATCGAGGTCGCGCCCGTGGCCAGGGATATCCGGCGGATCCCGCAGTTCTTGTCGACGGTGTACAGGTAGTAGCCGTCGGTCGTGATGCCGACGGGTCCCGTGAAGGTCGCGCCAGACCCGCTCGGCGAGTCGGCGCAGCCGGTCGAGCCGGGCGTTCCGGCGAGGATCGTCGTCACACCGGTCGCAAGCTCGACCTTGCTGATCGCGTCGACGTCGGTGACGTAGGCGTAGCCGCCGACGACGATGACGTTGAACGGGTTGTTGAAGGACGCGCTCGTCCCAGTCCCCGCTGCGGTCGTCGATGTGCCCGATCCGGCGAAGGTGGCGACCGCCCCGGTGCTGATGGCGGCAGCCGTGTTTGCAATGGTGGACATGCTGCTCGGCAGCGGCGTAGCCGGCGCGAGCTTGCGCAGCCGGAAGCTCTGGTCCATGACGTAGAGGTTCGTCCCGTCGGAGCTGATGTCGCGCAGCCCGCTGTTGAACCAGGCGTCGGTCCCGACGCCGTCGGCGTAGCCCCTCGTCGCGGAGCCGGCGGAGTCCCGCCAGGTGCCGTCCGCCTTCGTGTAACGACGCACGATTCCGTTCGTGGTCGCGGCGTACAGATAATCACCGGCAGACTCGAGGAACTGTCCGTTGAGCAGCGGGTCGGTGACGACGGTGTTCGTGGTCGCCCCGTCGTAGGACACCCGGTAGATGTTCCGCGCGGTCACGACGCAACAGTGACTCGAGTCCGTGTAGTCGGTCCTGGTCACCGCGGCGTAGATCCAGTTGCTGTCGGCGGCGACGCCGAACGCGTCGCCGGGGTTGCTCGGGTACGTGCCCGCGGGGAACGCGTGGAGGCTGGTGAACGTCGACGTCGACGGGACGAACCGCCACAGCGCATTGTTGAAGGCGAGGTAGAGATTTCCGTCGGTTCCGACCGCGATGCCGTTGGCGTGGTTGAAGCCGCTGGTGAGCGTGCTTCCCGACAGCAGCGTGGTGGTGGCTCCGGTCGTGAGCGACGTACGACGAAGGCCGCAGACAGAGCTGATCGTGTAGGCGTACGTCCCGTCGGTGGCCATGTCCGAGGTGGCCCAGAACAGCGGGTGCGCTCCGTCCGAACACGCCTGGTCGCCGGGTGTGCCCGCGAGGATCGTCGTGACGCCGGTGGACAGCTGTACCTTGCTGATTGCGTCGGTGTCGTTGACGTAGGCGTACCCACCGACGACGACGACTCCCCACGCGTTCCCGAAGGATGCGCCGGTTCCGGTGCCGGTCGTGGTGGACGAGGTTCCCGAGCCGGCGACTGTGGTGACCGCCGCCGGGTTGAGGTTGACGGTGATGTCGCCGGCGAACGGAATGGTGGCCGACGCCGACTGGCTCGGCGCGCTGTTGCCGATGCCGTTTGCGGCAGTCACGGTGAAGTAGTAGCTGCCGTGCTCGGTCAGGTTGTAGACAGTGGTGGTCGTCGTGCTGGTGCTCACGTTGACGTCGGCGCCGACTTGGCTGTTGCTGCTGGCGTCGTACGTGCGCACGGTGTAGCCGGTCAGCGCGGAGCCGTTGGGGTTGGCGGCCGGCCAGGTCACGGTGGCGCCGTAGCGGACCGCCGTTGCGGTCACGGTGCCGAGCAGCGGGACTCCGGCCGGGGTGACCGTGTTCGTCGTCGCGCCACTGCTCGTGCCGACGGTGTTGGCCGCGGTGATCACGAAGTAGTACGTCGTGCCGTTGGTGAGGCTGGTGACGGTGGTGCTGGTCGCGGCCGCGGCGGCCGAGACGGTCGTCTGGTAGCTGCCGTCTGCGCTGTAGACGGCGATGCTGTAGCCGGTGACGGCGTCGCCGTTGCCGTTGGCCGACGTCCAGCTCACGGTGGCGCTCTGGTCGCCGCGCGTCGCCGTGACGTTGCCCGGGGGAGTCGGGAGGCCGGCCGGAGTGACCGTGTTGGACGTGGCAGTCGCACCGGTGCCGACGCCGTTGGTCGCGGTGAGGGTGGCGTAGTAGGCGGTCCCGTTCGTCAGCCCGGTGACCGTGTAGCTCGTCGTGGACGCGCCGAGTGAGGCGGTGCCGACCTGGTTGCCGTTGCCGGCGAGGTACCACGTGAGGGTCTGGCCGGTGATCGGGTCGCCGTTCGCGCTCCCGACGACCCAGGTGAGGGCGACGGCGTGGTCGTTGCGGAGCGCGTTGAAGCTCGGTGCGGCACCGGGGGCCGCGGCCGGCGTCGACGGCGCCGATGTCGTCTGTGCCCCGCTGCCGACCGCCGTCTGCGCCGCGACGGACACGACGTACGTGGTGCCGTTCGACAGTCCGGTCGCGGTGTACGAGGTGGTGGTGCCGCTCACGGACGCGCTGCCCACCGGGGTGCCGTCCGCGAGGGTCCAGGACACGGCGTAGCCCGTGATCGGGCGGCCGTTGCCGGACGGAGCGGTCCAGCTGGCAGTGATGCTGCGGTCGCCGCGGACGACGGACACCGATCCGGGCGCGCCCGGCAGTCCCGCCGGGGTGACGGTCGGGCTCTGCCCAGCGGAGCCGGCGCCGACCGAGTTCGACGCGGTCACCGTCGCGTAGTAGTCCTGGCCGTTGGTCAGCCCGGTGAACGTCGTGGTCGTCGCTGTCGTCCCGAGGTTGGCGGTTGTGACGAGGGCGTTCGCGCTGGTGAACAGCTGCACCTGGTAGCCGGTCACCGCGTCGCCGTTGGCGGCCGCGGCAGACCAGGCAATTGCCGCCGTCGTGTCGCCGTATTGGCTGGTCACGTTCGCGGGGGCGGCGGGCACGCCTGCGGGGACGACCGCATTGGAGGTGCCGGCCGGTCCGGTGCCGACGTCGTTGGTCGCGGTGATCGCGATGGTGTAGGTGACGCCGTTGGTCAGACCGGTCACGGTGAGGGTCGTCAGGGCGGCGGCGATCGTGAAGGTACGTTGGCTGTTGTCGCTGCCGGCCACGGTGACCGTCTGGCCGCTCAGCGCCGAACCGTTCGGGTTGGATGCCGTCCACGTCACGGCCGCCTGCCCGTCGCCGCGAGCGGCGACGACGTTGCTCGGTGCGGTGGGCAGGCCGGCCGGCGTGACCTGGCCCGAGGTTGTCGCTGCACCGGTCCCGACCGTGTTGCTTGCGGCGACCGAGATGGTGTACGCCGTACCGTTCGTCAGCCCGGTAACGGTCGCGCTGCTTGCGTTCGCCGCGGCGTTGGTCGTCGAGACGACGCTGCTGTCGCTGACGCGGGTCGTCGTGATCGTGTACCCGGTGATCGCGCTGCCGTTGCCGTCCGCGCCGGACCACACAACCGCGACCTGGCGGTCACCGCGCGAGCCGGTTACCGACGTGGGGGGAAGTGGCACGCCGGCGGGGACGACGCCATTCGATACGCCGGAAGCGCCGGTGCCGACGTCGTTCGTCGCCGCGATCGCGATGGTGTAGGTGACGCCGTTGGTCAGCCCGGTGACGGTGACCGTGGTCAGGCCGGCCGCGATACTGAAGCTGCGCTGGCTGTTGTCGCTCCCGGTGACGGTGACGGTCTGCCCACTGAGCGCGGACCCGTTCGGGCTCGCGGCGGTCCAGGTCACGACGGACTGCCCGTCGCCGCGGGCGGCCGCGACGTTGGTCGGGGCCGTCGGGAGGCCGGCCGGCGTGACGCTCGCGGACGTTGTCGATGGGCCGGTTCCGACGTCGTTGGTCGCCGCGACGGCGACGGTGTACGCCACACCGTTGGTGAGTCCGGTTACGGTCGCGCTCGTCGCGTTCGCGCCGGCACTCGCCGTCGCTACGACGGTGTTGTCGCTGATCCGGGTCGTGGTGATCGTGTAGCCGGTGATCGTGCTGCCGTTGCCGCCGGCGCCCGACCATGCGACGCCGACCTCACGGTCACCGCGGGTCGCCGAGACCGATGTGGGCGCCGACGGGACGCCGGCCGGCGTCACCGTGCTCGACGTACTCGTGCTGCCGGAGCCGACGCCGTTGGTCGCGCCGACCGTGAAGTAGTAGCTGTTGCCGTTCGTGAGCCCGGTCGCCGTGTAGGCGACGGCCGACCCGGCGAGGGTCGCGGTCGCGAGCACAGAGCCGTCGGAGTTGTACGTCGTCACGGTGTTCGCGGTCAGTGCCGCGCCGTTGTTCGCGGCCGCCGTCCACGTCAAAGTGGCCGACCGGTCGCCGCGCTGGGCGGCGAGGCCAGTGGGGGCCGACGGTACGTCGGCGGGCGTGACGGCGGCAGCCGCCGTACCGAAGCCACCGGTACCGACCGCGTTGATCGCCGCGACCGCGAGCGTGTACGGGGTTCCGTTGGTCAGGCCGGTCACGGTGGCGGAGGTGGCGCTCGCCCCGGCGCTTGCCGTAGCCGCGACGGTGCCGTCCGACTTCGTCGCCGTGATCGTGTAACCGGTGATCGGGCTTCCGTTGGCACCCGGCGTCGTCCACGAGACGGTGGCCGACGTCGGCGCGGCGGTCGCGCTCACCCCCGTCGGGGTCAACGGGACGCCCGCGGGCACGACGGTCGAAGAGGTCGCGAGCGGTCCGGTATTGATCGAGTTGGTGGCGGCGAGGGTGAAGTAGTAGCCGGTGCCGTTAGTGAGACCGGTCGCGGTGTAGCTCGTCGCGGTCGCGGCAACCGAGTTGGTCGCGACCAGCGTGCCGTCGGACTTGTACGTCTTGAGCGTGTAGCCGGTGATCGGGCTGCCGTTCGACGACGGTGTTGTCCAGCCCAACGCGGCGCTGCCATCGCCGCGCGTCGCGGCAAACGCACCTGGCGCGTCCGGCGGCGCCGAGTACGTAACGACCAAGACGGGCCGCTGTGCGGAGGCGCCCTCGGTCGACGCGAACGTGTCGACTGACGTGACGGTTTCGTCGGCAGCCTTGACGATCACGCCCAGGTTGGACGATGGCGTCGCGACCCACCGCGACACCAGTGCGCCGAGCGTCGAGCCGGAGAGGCTGACGACGGTGTTGACGGCGGGTCCTGCGGTCGCGCTTGCCTGGACCGTCGAGCTGAAATCGCCGCCGGCACTGGTCCAGAGGTGCGTCCCGTCTGTGGTCAGCCAGTTCACCGACGACGTCCATCCGGTCGTCACGTCGTGTGCCTCGATCGTCTGGGACGACGTGCCGGTGACGCTCGAGAGGTAGAGGTTCAGGGCCGCACTCGTGATCTGTGCGTCGTGCGTCGGGAAAGACGACATGTCGAAGTGCAGCAGGTAGCGGTGCGCGTAGCTCTGCAATCCGGACAGCCCGGAGGACAGGCCGACCGAGGAGGACGCGTTCGCGCAGAAGTTCGTGGTCATCGTCGTCGTGCCGCCGTCGATCTCGCAGTCGAGAATCGTCGGCGACCCGGTAAAGCTCATCGACGGGTCGAGCACGATGGGATAGCGCTTGCCCGCCAGCCACGTCGGGTCGATCGCCTCGGTGATGTCGTAACCGTCACCAGCGGCGATGACCGCCATGCTGGCGCTGTTCGGTTGACCGACCTGCTCGTTCGCGCCGCGCGCGCTCGGCGCGAGCAGGTGCAGTTGGTGTCCGTCGGCGACGTCCTTTGCGAACACCCAGCTCCCGTCGGGTTGCTGCTTCGGCGCTCCGAGCTGGTGCCGCGGGTCGGACAGGTGGAACTGGAAGTACGTCGGCGCGTGCGGCGTCCTGAGGATCAGCTCTTCGTTCACGCCGGACGAGTCGACGCCGTACTCCAGATCGGTCGAGGCTGCGACGTTGGCGTATCTCACCGTGCCGTACGGCAGCAGCACCGGACGGACTGACCGCAGCCCGGCCGCATGTAGCGTCACCGGACCTTTGGCGAGGTCGATCGACACGAGATTCTTTGCCTCTGCGCCGAAGCGGACCGGTCGCAAGGCACCCAAGGCCGCCAGCGGTTGCGCCTTGCCGCCGGTGGGGCGAACGGTGGGGTCGATCGGCACCCAGTTCGCGCCGACCTTCCGGAACTGGGGCGTCGGGTAGACCGTCCTGGTGACCGTGTGGTCGCGTGCGTTCAGCACCCAGTGCGAGTTGCTGGTCCAGCCTTCGCCCGGACCGGAGCTGCTGGCCGTATGCGCGGACGGCTCTGTCCCGCTTGCCGCGACCGCTGCGGTTTGCGTCGACCCGATGACCGACACGGTCAGCGCGACCACTAGCGCGCGCGACCGTCGTGTCTGCGCGCTCCGGACTCGACTCAGATGCGTTGACAGCACAATGTCCCCCCGGCCCCACGTCCGAACTGATCAGTTCGTGCTACTAGGGGTCGCACGATCACGCGATGCCCGACGAACCGTGCGCGGTCTATCGGTGCTGGCGGCAAGGAGTCCGTAGACAACTGCCGAGCGTCAGCCCTCTCCGCAGGGCTATCGGTGTGGACGACCTCTAGCGTTCTCGACACATCCGCGTAGCCCGAATGGATGACTGCGCTCCGCGATTTATAGACCCTTCCAGGGCCGACCTAAAGAACCATCTCTTCAAATGGCCCGACATGACCAGAGGGTTCGTGGGTGTTCGGCACCAAATGCCGCTGGACGAGGTTCGGCGGAAGACGTCCCCGCCCGTGAACGCATGTGTTCCGCCCTGCCGACCTCGTGCTACTTGCAACTCCCGCCGATATGAGCCGGCAAGAGCGCGGCTAGTGGCCGGTGCCGGAGCCGTCGCCCGAGCCCGACCCGCCGCCGGAGCCGCCGCTCGAGCCGGAGCCGTCGTGCGAGGTCGAGCTGACGGTCGGCGTAGGCGTCGAGCCGCCGTGGTCGTCCGAGCCCGAGCCGGAGCCCGACCCCGAGCCCGAGCCGGAGCCTGATCCCGACCCGTCATGCGAGCCCGTGGTCGAGGTCGCGGTCGGGCTGGCCGAACCGCGGTCGTCCGACCCACCGGATCCGCCGGAACTACCTGAGCCCCTCGAGTCGCCGGAGCCGGAGCCGGAGCCGCGCGAGTCGCCGGAGCCGGAGCCGCGTGACGCCGTACCGCCGTGGTCGTCGCCGGCCGGGGAGGCGCTGCCCGTCGCGGCCGCCGAAGCCGCCGTGGCCGACGGCGTCGCGGACGGTGTGACGAACCCGCGCGGGTCGTGCCGGGGGAGCTCGCGGGCGTGGCCGGGGGAGTCGTGCGACAGCTCGACCGCGGTCGCCGCGCCGCCGACCCCCGCGACCGCGACACCGGCGGCCAGGGTGAGCTTGGCCAGCAGGCCGAGCCCGGCCACGCGACCACCGACTGCCCGGAGCCGGTCGAGCGGCCCGACCCGCGCGGGCAGCCCGTCGGCGAGCATCAGCGCGAGCTCACGGCTGGGCAGCGGCGGCCGGTCGGGGACGAGGGCGTGCAGCTGCCGGGCGGCAGCCGCGAGCATCTCCTCGTCGGAACGGGTCATACCTGAGAAATCGTCCGGGCTCGTCATGGGGATACGGCCTGGTCGAGAAGACGCCGCAGCGTCGCCAGCGCCCGGTGCTGCAGCGCCTTCACCGCACCGACTTTCTTGCCGAGCGCGGTCGCGGTCTGTTCGAGGCTCAGGTCGCCGACGACCCGCATGAGCAGTACCTCGCGCTGGTCCTCGGACAGCCGCGCGAGCAGCGCGTGCACCCCCTGCGTGTGCAGCGCCTCGAGCGCCTCGTCTTCCGCGCTGCCCGTGGTCCGCTCGTCCGTACCGGCGTCGTACGCGACGGTCGGGCCGCGTCGGGTACGGCGGCGGAGGTCGTCGACCAGCCGGTGGTGCGCGATGGTGAAGACGAACGCGCGCAGGTCGGCCTCGTCGCCGCGGAATCCGCGCAGTTTCTCGAAAACCGCGACGAATACGTCGCTCGTCAGGTCGTCCGGTTCGGCGGCGCCGCGGCCGCGCAGGTAGCCGCTGACGGCGGGGGCGAGCCGTTGCCAGATCTCGGTCAGGGCCCACGACTCGCCGCGCCGCGCGGCGTCGACGAGCGACGACGCCGGCCCCGAACCCATGCCCAGTAGTTACGGCGTCGGGCGCGCGCGGGTTCACTGGCAGTATCAGCGGATGGACATCCTGCGCACCCCCGACGGACGGTTCGCCGACCTGCCCGGTTTCGGCTACACGCCGGGTTATGTAGAGGTGCCTGCCGGCGACGGAAGCGGCACCTTGCGGGTCGGTTACGTCGAGGCCGGGCCGGCCGACGGTCCGGTCGTCGTCTGCCTGCACGGCGAGCCGACGTGGAGCTTCCTCTACCGCAAGGTGATCGCTGTGCTCGCCGATGCCGGCTGCCGCGCGGTCGCGCCGGACCTCGTCGGCTTCGGCCGCTCGGACAAGCCGGCCGAGGTCGCCGACCACAGCTACGCGCGGCACGTCGAGTGGATGCGCGCGGCGCTGTTCGACGCCCTCGACCTGCGCGACGTCACGTTGCTCGGCCAGGACTGGGGCGGCCTGATCGGGCTGCGGCTGCTGGCCGAGAACCCGGACCGGTTCGCCCGCGCGGTCGCGGCCAATACCGGCCTGCCGGACGGCCGGCACGAGATGCCGGAGGTGTGGCACCAGTTCCGCGCGGCGGTCGCGGCCGCGCCGGTGCTCGACGTCGGCCGGTTCGTCGCGTCGGGTTGCCAGGTCCGGCCGGACGCGTCGGTAGTCGCGGCGTACGACGCGCCGTTCCCCGACGAGACGTACAAAGCCGGCCCGCGGGCGATGCCGCAGCTCGTCCCGATCACCCCCGACGACCCCGGCGCGGTCGCGAACCAGCGGGCGTGGGAGGTGCTGGCGACGCTGCCGACGCCGTTCCTGTGTGCGTTCAGCGACGGTGACCCGATCACCGGGCCGATGGCCGAGATCCTGCCGAAGCTGATCCCGGGCGCCGACGGGCAGCCGCACACGACGATCCGCGGGGCGGGGCACTTCCTGCAGGAGGACAAGGGCGAGGAGTTGGGCCGCGTGGTCGCCGCGTTCGTGACTCAGTCGTCCTAGTTAGTAGGACGCCGCGACACGAACCGCGAAACCCGGCGATGAAGCGAGGCATGTCCCCTTCAGCGCTGGCCACGACCGGACCTGCTGATGACCCGAGACATGCATACCGGGTGATCCGTACTCTGTCAGGATGTGCCGGGCGGTACGCCGAACGAGTGAATGTAGTCGAGGAGACGGTCAGCGTGGCTCAAGGCGGTAGTCGACCAGCCGATCTCACCGAAGAAGAGAAGGCCGACCTCGCACCGGAGCTTCGCGCGCTGATCGACGCGGCAAATCAACGCCGATGGAACCCGGTGGTGCGCGATGAGCGACGCGGCATCCGGTACTGGTGTCCAGGACCGTGCCGTCACCAGTTCTGGGCTCCGCTGAAGGTCAAGTCGATTACCACGGTGGAGAAGTTGCGACAACGCCTACAATTCGAAACATGCTGGGAGAGCGGGAGCCAACAATGAGCGAGACGACTCCGTTCCCATACTGGCTGCTCGAAGCCGACTTCAGTTACACGATGACTGAGTCGGACGGCGAGCACACCGGGTACGACGACATCACCCAGTTCCTCGATGCAGTCGTGACACACCTGGAGGATGCGCTCGCCGTCGAGGATGTGACCCTCGTCCTCGATGAGGAAGGTCAGGCCTTCTCGGTTTCCCTGCTCGTGACGTCTCCTGCCGAGGAGTCCATCGAGACGGTCGTCGGCAAGGGCATGGGACTCCTCCGCACGGCGTTCCACGCCTGTGACGGGCACACGCCGGGGTGGCCGGGGCTGAAGCAGATGCTCATGGGTGTGAAGGTGTCGCAAGCGAAACTCGCCGCTGCTCCGGTCGCTGAAAGACGCGCGCTGTCGTCGGTCTGATCCGCTCGATCTTCGCACCGAGCTGGTGGGGCCCGGCTATGCCCCGACGTCGGTGGATATCGCGGCATCTTCTCAGGACCGGCCGGCGAAGTAGAAGCCGAGGACGACACGAAGCAGGATGACCTCGGCCCCGACGACGGTCGCGCCGACCTGGCCGAGCGCGCCGTCGACGACGACGAGGACGACCGTTCCGGCGAAGATGGCGAGCAGGACATAGGCGATCCGGGCGCGGACCCGGTCGAGGTTCTTCGGTGCGATGCCAGACGACGGAGACATGTGGCGAACGTACGCCGACGCGGACGAAAACTAGGCGGTTTGTATGTGGCGGGAAGCCGCCACGGCTACGGCCCGCCAGCTAATGGATCTTGGTGGCGGCGACTCGCCACGGGACCAGCGGGCGCAACGCGCGAGCGCGAAAACAGCCGGTCCACACACCCGCACCGTACGCGACCTCGTCGACGATGTCGCGCCGTACGAGCATGGCGGCGAGCGCGACCAGGGCGACCGGATCGCGCCGGCGCACCGCGCGAATGACAAGCACCCCGAGCACCGGGCTCCATAGCTGGACGAGCCAGCGAGCGGCGCTCGCGGCCGGTCCGGTGGCCGCCGCCGTACCCACCGCCGCGGCGCGCGACGGGGGAATCCCGGCCGACCGCAGCCGGCGGGCGACCGGTAGCACCGGGCCGGCGAGCGCGGCGGACGCGAGCAGCGGCCGGCCGGCGGCGGCGAGCAGGACCGCCGCGACCGCCGGTACTCGCGGCGACAGCGGGGCGGCCGGGTGGCGGCCGGCCAGCGGGCCGGCGGCGGTCCCGTACCGGCGACTGCGGTCCCACCTCGCCACCCGGGTCGCCGGCTCCTGGTGCACGGCCTCGAGCTCCGGCACGTAGCGCACCACCCACCCCGCAGCGGCCAGCCGCCAGACCAGGTCGACGTCCTCGCCGACCCGCAGCGACTCGTCGAACCCGCCGACCGCCTCGACCGCGATGCGCCGGACGACGAGCACCGTCGAGGGAACGTACGGCGTGCGGGCTCCCGGCCGGACGACGCCGGGCCGCGGGCCCATGTCGAGCCGGGTGCCTGCCGGGAGGATCCGCGGCGCGACCGCGCCGAGCGCCGGGTCGTCGTCGAGCATCGCAGCGAGCCGGCCGAGGGTGTCCGCCGACACCGCGACGTCGCTGTCGACGAACGCCACGATCGGCGCGGCGGTCGCGGCCAGCCCGGCATTGCGTGCCGCGGCCGGCCCCCGGTTGACCGGCAGCCGGACGGTCGCGCCGGCCAGCGGCGAGGGCGAGCCGTCGTCCACGACGACCGCGCGCGGCGGCGCCGCCACCGGTTGCGAGCCGTACGCCGGGACCACGACCGCGACGTCGCCGCCCAGCGGCGACGGCGGCGGCGGCACCGGGTGGACGAAGCCGGCCGCGAGCAACCGCCGGACGAGCGCCGCGTCCACGGCGTCCGTTACGGCGCTGCCGGCGAGCAGGGCCCGCGCCCGCGCGGCGCCCCGGTCGGTCAGCCGCAGCACCCGCCGCGGCGACCCGCCGAGCAGCAGCCGGCCGCCGTCGTACGACGACGTGTCCGGGTCGGGGACGAGCTTCAACCGGGCTCCCCGCGGCAGATCTCCAACACCGCGAGAGCGAGCCCGACACCGGCCCGGCCGAGCTCGTCGCCGTACCCGTTGAGGATCTGGTTCTCCCGGCTGTGCTCGATCCGCGGACCGCCCGACTCGCGGCGTAACCGTTGCACCTGCTGGGAAATCTCGCGTCGCGAGCGGACAAGGTCGCGGATCTCGGCGTCGATCGCGTCGAGCCGCGCGCGACCCTCGTCGACGGACGGCACGTCGCGCAGTGTTGCGGACATCGGGACGGCTCCTGGTGGCGAGGCCCCCGGAGCGCGTCGCCCCGGCGAGCCGGGGCGGATGTGGGCGGGCGTCAGCAGCCGAGCCCGGACCGAACCCCGGTCAGGGCATAAAAGAAGTCGCGGCTGCGAAGCACGTCTCCATCCTAGCCGCCATGATCATCGCCGTCAGCGCGGTCTCTATGTCGCGCTGACGGCGCACCGGCTCGGGGTTAGTAGCCGAGCGCGGCGCCGACGACGGCACGCGGGTCGGCGGCGCCTTCCAACCCGCCCGAAGTGACGCGAATCGCGTGCGCGTGGCCCATGTTGTAGCCGTACGGCGGGTGCCGTACGACGTCGTGCCCGCGCTCGGTCAGTCCCGCGTCCCACGCCGGCGGCGCCTCAGCCTCGACGTGGACCTGCACCGGCCCGCGCGCGTCCCAGGTGTCGAAGCCGTTGCCGGCCGGCGGCTGCCCGGACAGCACCCAGCGCGGCGCGGCGATCGCGTCCTCGACCGCGGCGCCGCCGGCGAGAACCCGCGCCAGCAGTTGCAGCACGACCTGCGGCTGCGCGTCGCCGCCCATCGTGCCGACGACGAGCTCGAGCCGGCCGGCCGCGTCGGTGACCAGGGCCGGCGACAGCGTGTGCGGCGGCCGCCGGCCGGGGCCGAGCTCGGCCGGGTGCCCGGGCACCAGCGAGAAGCCGATGCCGCGGTTCTGCAGGAAGATGCCGGTCGACGGCTCGACGATGCGGGCGCCGAACCCGGCCGCGTTCGACTGGATCAGCGAGACGCCCATGCGGTCGGCGTCGACCGCGCACAGGTAGATCGTGCCGCCGCCGGCGTACGTCTCGGGCGGCAGCGACGCGGCGCGGTCGCCCGCGACGAGCGCGTGCCGCGCGGCCAGCCGTCGCGGGTCGAGCAGCGCGGCGCCGTCGGTGTGCTCGTGCAGTACGTCGACCCGGTCGTACGACGCGACCCGCGCCGCCTCGACCAGCAGGTGCGCCCACAGCGGGTCGGCCGGGTCGGCCGGCAACGGCAGCCGCTCGGCGATCCACGCCGCGGCGAGGGTGAGATAGCCCTGCGAGTTCGGCGGTACCGTCCAGACCCGCGAGCCCCACGCGTCGACCGCCAAGGGCTCGACCCAGTCGGCCATGACCGTCGCGAGGTCGCTCTCGTCGTACTCGTCGGGGGCGGTCGTACGCCGGCCCAGCGCGACCAGCCCGGCGCCGAACTCGCCGCGGTAGAACGCGTCCCGGCCGTCGGTGCCGACCGCCGCGAGGGTTCGAGCGACGCCGGGCCGCCGGACGACGGCGCCGGAGTGCGTGGCCGCGCGGAAGTCCTCGGCGCCGGGCAGGTCGGCGACCGACGGCGCGGCCCGGGCGAGCAGCGGCGACGCGGGGAAGCCGTCGCGGGCCAGCTCGACGGCGGGTGCGAGCACCTGCGCGAGCGGGAGCCGGCCGAGCCGGGCGGACAGCGCGACCCAGCCGTCGACGCACCCCGGCACCGGCACCGCGGCGATGTCGCCGGTCATCGGCACCGCGCGGTGCCCGGCGGCCCGCAGCCGCGCCGGGTCGGCCCCGGACCCCGCGCGGCCGCTCGCGTTGAGCGCCAGCGGGGCGGCCGCGCCGGGCACGCTCACCAGCGCGAACAGGTCGCCGCCGAGCCCGCACATGTGCTGCGTGGTCACCGTGAGGACCGCGTTGGTGGCGATAGCGGCGTCGACGGCGTTGCCGCCGGCTTGCAGCACCGCAACCCCGGCCGCCGCCGCGAGCCGGTCGACGGCGCAGACCATTCCGGATGTGGCCGACGTCACGTTGCCAGACCGTCCTATCCGTCGTTCACTGATGTGACATCAGTTGGTGTCAAGTTCCAGCTCGCCGGGCAGGGGTACTCCCGTACCGGTACTCCCGACCCGGCTTTTCCCGGAGGTCTCCCGGATGGCGCCGTACCAGCTTCTCGCGACCGGCTTCGCCCCTGCCCGCGGCTTCCCGCCGAGCCAGGTGATCCCCGCCTCGATCGTCGCCGTACTGCTGACGGTCGGCGTCGCGCTCGGCGCGGTGCGCTACCGGCAGGGCCGCTTCGCCGCACTCGACCGCGTCGCCGACCGGGCCGAGCGGGTGAGCGGGCTGCCCCGCTGGGCCGCGCTGCCGATCGCGATGACGACGGTGAGCCTCGTCATCGCGGTGTTCGGCTTCTACTGGGACGTGGCCTGGCACATCGACAAGGGCCGCGACGACGGGCCGTTCTCGACTCCGGCGCACTACCCCATCATCATCGGCCTGCTCGGCATCGCCATCGCTGGTGTCACCTCGCTCGCTCTCGACACCGACGACCACCCGCACGGGATCCGCTTGCCGAAGCTCGGCCGGGTCAGCATCGGCGGCGCCCTGCTGACGCTGTGCGGGCTGGTCGCGCTGGCCGGCTTCCCGCTCGACGACGTGTGGCACACGCTGTTCGGCCAGGACGTGACCCTCTGGGGCCCGACCCACATCCAGATGATCGGCGGCGCCTCGCTCGCCACCATCGCGGCGTGGATCTTGCGTGAGGAGGGCACCCGGCGCGCGCCCGAGCTGCACCGCAACGCCCTCGACCGCCCCGGCCTGAGCGGGCGGCTGACCCGGTACGCCGACGTCGCGGTCGGCGGCGCGGTGCTCGTCGGCCTGTCGACGCTGCAGGGTGAGTTCGACTTCGGCGTGCCGCAGTTCCGCGCGGTCTACCACCCGCTGCTCATCATGTTGGCCGCCGGCATCGCGCTGGTCGCCGCGCGGGTCCGGACCGGTCGCGGCGGCGCGCTCGCGGCCGCGCTGGTGTTCCTCGTCGTCCGCGGGACGCTGACGCTGCTCATCGGCCCGGTGCTCGGCCGGACCACCTTGCACTTCCCGCTGTACCTCGCCGAGGCCGCGCTGGTCGAGCTGGTCGCGCTGGTCGTCTCGACCCGGCGGCAGATCCTTTTCGGCTTCGTCTCCGGTCTCCTGATCGGCACCGTGGGGCTCGCGGCCGAGTGGGGCTGGAGCCAGGTCTGGATGCCGCTGCCTTGGCGGTCGGCGATGTGGCCGCTCGGCGCGATCCTCGGGTTCGTCGCCGCGGTCGGCGGCGGTGTCCTCGGCGGCGCGATGGGCCGCTCGCTGCTGCCGCCGGGGGAGGCGCGGCAGCGCAGCCCGCGGCTCGTGCTGCCGCTCGCCTGGGCCGGCGTGCTGGCCACCATCGCGATCGCGATGCCCATGAGCGCGCACGACTACAAGGCGACCGTCACGCTGCACGACGTCGGCTCCGGCGCGCAGCGCAGCGTGCTCGCGACGGTCAAGCTCGACCCGCCGCAGGCAGCCGACAACGCGACCTGGTTCAACCTCACGTCGTGGCAGGGCGGCGACGGCATGTTCCAGAGCTCGATCGTCGGGCAGTGGGTCGTGCCGCTGCAGAAGGTCGCGCCCGGCGTCTACCGGTCGACGACCCCGGTGCCGGTTTACGGCAAGTGGAAGACGCTGCTGCGGCTGGCGACGGTCAACAGCCTGCAGGCGGTCCCGGTCTACCTGCCGGCCGACCCGGCCATCCCGGCGAAGGGCGTGCCGGCGACGGCGACGTTCACCCGCACTTTCGTGCCGGACAAGCAGGTGCTCCAGCGCGAGGCCGTCGGCGGCTCGGTGACGCTGCAGCGGATCGCGTACGCGCTGCTCGGCCTTGTCGGGCTGGTATGGATCGCGGGCATCGCCCTCGGCTTGCGCCGGCTCGACCGGTCCGCTGCGGGCGAGCGGCGCGACCCGCCGAACAATGCGTATGGCGTCAGTGCCGCCCGGCGCCTTCGAACCGGAAAGGCTTCGGCGGCGGTTTGAGGTCGGCCCGCGGGCAGCTCGCCAGCGTCAGCGCGCCGTACTGGAGCGCGTCGTCGCACAGGGTCTCGACGGTCCAGCCCTGCTCGCTGCCGGCCCGGGTCACGGTGGCCCGGAAGATGGTGATCTCGTAGCGGGTCGGTACGCCGTACGCGACCTGGATGCTGCCGAGCAGCAGCGAGGCCGCGTCGCTGTCGTGCCCACCGATCCAGCCGGAGTCGAACCGCCGCCACAGCGCCGGCTCGGTGTCCCAGACGCCGCCGAGGCGTACATCTCGTAGCGCGAGCTGCATGAGTACGGCGCGCGCTGCGGCTTCGGGCAGCACGGCCGCGGGACGGATGACCTCCGTGATGGCGCCTTCGTCCTGGGTCTCCGCGGCCAGGAACTCCCACGCGTCCACCGGATTCCTCCCTCTTGGTAGCTCACTTGCGAGTCTCGGCGCGGTCGGGTGGGGCCTCCATAGTCAATTCGGGCCAGGGCGGCATGCTGGCGCTCATGGCAGACGAGGGGTTCGGGCCGCTGCGCGGCCTGCGGGTGATCGAGATGGCCGGCATCGGCCCGGGCCCGTACGCCGCGATGCTGCTGGCCGACATGGGCGCGGACGTGGTCCGCGTCGAGCGGCCCGGCGGTGCCACCGATGCCGCCGCCGCGGCGCGCGACCTCGTCAACCGGGGCAAGCGGTCGGTCGCGCTCGACCTCAAGAGCGACGAGGGCGTCGCGGCCGTCCGGCGGCTGCTCGCCGGCGCCGACGTCGTGATCGAAGGTTTCCGTCCCGGGGTGATGGAGCGGCTCGGGCTCGGGCCGGACGAGTGCCTGTCGCTCAACCCGCGGCTCGTCTACGCGCGGATGACCGGGTTCGGGCAGAGCGGCCCGCTCGCGCCGGTGGCCGGCCACGACATCGGCTACATCGCGCTGACCGGAGCGCTGTGGGCGACCGGGCGCCCGGACGAGCGTCCGGTGCCGGCGCTCAACCTCGTCGGCGACTACGGCGGCGGCTCGATGTTCTGCCTGTTCGGGATCATGTGCGCGCTGTTCGAGCGGTCGTCGAGCGGGCGTGGCCAGGTCGTCGACGCGGCGATGGTCGACGGCGTCGCGTCGCTCACGACGATGTTCTCCGCGCTG
The DNA here is from genome assembly GCA_030840525.1 of Frankiaceae bacterium. GTDB lineage: Bacteria > Actinomycetota > Actinomycetes > JAFAQI01 > JAFAQI01 > BP-197. The sequence goes on along the minus strand of JAVEEI010000003.1, from coordinate 16,117 downwards.
CGAGCGATGGGCCTGTGGCAGGACGCGCGCGGGGTCAACCTGCTCGACACCGGCGCGCCGTTCTACGAGGTGTACGAGTGCGCGGACGGCAAGTTCCTCGCCGTAGGTGCGCTCGAGCCGCAGTTCTATGCCGAGCTCGTCCGCCGTACCGGCTTCTCCGAGTCGGTCGAGCAGCCGGCACCGGCGCAGTGGGCCGCAGCGAAAGCGGAGTGGGCGGCGCTGTTCGCGACGAAGACGCGGGACGAGTGGGCCGCGCTGCTGGCCGACAGCGACGCATGCGTGCAGCCGGTGCTCGACTGGACCGAGGCGCGGGCGCACCCGCACCTGGTAGCGCGGTCGACTTTCGTTGATATCGAAGGGATTTCGCAGCCCGCACCGGCGCCGCGGCTCAGCCGTACGCCGGGCGCGGTCCGCGGCCCCGCGCCGTACGCCGGGCAGCACGGCGACGAGATCCTTGCCGCGCTCGACCAGCGGGAGACGTGACGTGGCGACGCAGGTGCTGCCGGGCGTGTGGTCGGCCGGCACTCGATACGTCAACTGGTACGCCGTCGACTGCGGCGCGGACGGTGTCACCGTCGTCGACGCGGGGCTGCCGGGCTACCGCCGCGACCTCGACCGCGAGCTGGCGTCGATGGGCTTCGCCCGCGCCGACGTGCGCGCGGTCGTGCTGACGCACGGCCACATCGACCACGTCGGTATGGCCGCGGCCTGGGCGGCGAGCGGTGTCAACGTGTTCCTGCATCCCGCCGACGCGGCACTCGCGGCGGCGCCGAAGACGAACAAGACCGACCGCCCGGCGTTGGCCTACCTGCGGTGGCCGGCGACGTGGGCGTTCGTCGGACACTGCCTGCGCGAGGGTGTGCTGCGGCCCGAGCCGATGCCGCCGACGACCGCGCTTGCCGACGGCGAGATTTTGCCGGTGCCCGGCGCGCCAACGGTGACGCACGTACCCGGACACACGGACGGGTCGTGTGTGCTGGAGTTCCCGGCGCACGGCGCGGCCTTCGTCGGCGACCTGCTCTGCACGCTCGACCCGAAGACCGGCCGGCCGGCGGACCCGCAGCTGCAGACCCGCGGCTCCAACCGCGACTCGGATACGGCGATGGCGTCGCTCGAGCGGCTGGCCGGGATGACGGCGCGCACGGTGCTGCCGGGGCACGGCCGGGTGTGGCGCGACGGCGTCGAGGCCGCGGTCGCGACCGCGCGCCGGATCGGCTGTCGTTAGCCCAGGACGGTGTGCGTCGACGCGTCGTTCACCGCGCGCTTCCGCGAGAACGCGGACAGGTCGATGCGCAGGCCGGTGTGCTCGCCGACGTACTCGGGACTGCCGGGCGAGTCGATGAGCTGCGCCATCAACCGGCCGACGACCGGCGCGTTCTTGAACTGGTTGCCGCTGGTGCCGATCGCGACGAAGAACCCGTCGAGCGCGGTCCGGTCGTAGATCGGCGTCCAGTCGTCGGTGACGTCGTACACGCCGACGATGCCGGCCGGCCGGTTCGGGACGGTGAGCCCGGGCATTCGGCGAGCGGCGCGGGTGACCTGCGCGGCGAACACCTCGGCCGTCGGCTCGGGCGCCGCGTCGTCCGGGTTTTCCAGCCATTGCAACGGGTCGCAGGCCGGCTCGGTACCGCCGACGAGCAGCGCGCCGCCCGGCGCCGGCCGGGTGTAGACGCCGAGGTCGAGGTCGGCGACGACCGGGAGGTCGCCGGCCGGCGTGGCCACCTGGTGTACCTCCTGGCGCAGCGGCCGCACCGTCACGGTGAAGTCGTCGCCGACGCCGGCCAGCCGGTTGAACGCCCCCGACCAGGGCCCGGCCGCGTTGACGACGACCGGCGCCGCGACCTCGTCGCGGCCGTCGAGCTCGACGCCACTGACCCGGTCACCGTCGCGCAGCACGGCGGTGACGTCGCGGCGGGCCAGCAGCCGCGCGCCGTACCGCTGCGCGGCCGCCATCAGGTTGGCCGCGGCGAGCCGCGGGTCGTCGACGTACCCCGCGTCCGGGGTGAAGAAGGCGCCGATCTCCCCGGCGGCCGGCGCCCAGAACCCGTCGTCGTCGAGTCGCTTCGGCGGCCAGAACCGGCCGGCGTCGATCCCGGGAACGCGCCGGGCCAGCTCGGCCGGCGACCACACCTCGTACGGGACGCCGGCGCGGTCGAACAGCGCGAGCGTCGGCTCCTTCGGCGCGACGTCGACGTCGAGGATGACGAGTCCGGTACGGCAGAAGTGCGCGAGCGGTTCGTCGTCGGGCGCGCCGAGGTGCTCGCGCCACCCCTCCCAGCAGTGCTTCGCCTCCCACGACAATGCGACGCCGGCCCACGTCGAGTAGTTGAACCGCACGATCGCGCTCGACGCGCTGGTCGAGCCGTGCCCCGGCCCGCCGCGACGGTCGACGACCACGACGTCGCGACCCGCGCGGGCGAGCTCGTACGCGATCGCGGAGCCGATGACACCGGCGCCGACGACGACCGCGTCGGCCGCGGTCACCCTGCGGTCACCCGAGGTACTCGGCGACCAGCAGTGCGACGTCGTCGCCGAGCGCCGCGCCGGTCGCCTCGTGCAGCGCGTCGAGCACGGCGTCGAGCACCTCGCCCAGCTCGCCGTGGCTGGCTCCGTTGCGGCGCAAGGCCTCGGCCAGCGGCGCGATACCGGCGAAGCCGCCGCCGTCGACCCGCGCCTCGGTCGCGCCGTCGGTATAGAGCAGCAGCCGGTCGCCGCGACCGAGCCGCCCGGTGGTGAGCCGCGGCTGCGCGCCGAGCCCCAGCGGCAGCGTCGGCGCGGTCTCGATCTCGGTGACGCTGTCGCCAGTCGCCAGCAGCGCGCACGGGTGCCCGCACGACGCGATCGAGAACGTCCCGTCGTCGTGGATCTCGGCGAGCAGCGCGGTGACGAAGTCCTCGTCGGCGAGGTACGCGCGCAGCCGCCGGTCGATCTGTGCCGCGACGTCGACGAGGTCGTCGATGTCCGCGGCCGCCCCGCGAAACTCGCCGAGCACGACCGTCGCGATGCGCACGGCCGTCAGCCCCTTGCCGCGTACGTCGCCGATCAGCAACCGGACCGCGCCGGGCCGCTCGACGACCTCGTAAAGGTCGCCGCCGACGCGGGCCTCGGCTGCGGCACTGACGTACCGCGCGGCCAGCGCGACCGGGCCGATGTGCGCCGGTGGCGGCGCGAGGATCGCGAGCTGCGCGGTCTCGGCGACGCGGGTGACGTCGGCCAGCCGACCGGACTGCTCGCGGAACGCGTGCGCGTTCTCGACCGCGAGCGCGGCCCGGCGGGCGACGTCCTCGACGAACGGGATGTCGCTGTCGGCGTACCGGCGGCCGGACTCGGCGTAGATCAACGTGACCGCGCCGAACGTGCCGAGCCGCCCGGTGAGCGGCACGACGAGCGCGCTGCGCATGCCGAGCTCGCGGATCAGCTCGAGGTGCTCGTCGTCGACGGCCGCGGCGACGAGTAGCTCGTCGGGGATCTCGGCGTACAGCTCGCTCTGCCCGGTGCGAATGACGTTCGGCGCACCGGTGGGCGCCGACATGTCGGTGGGGTAGCGGCCGGACATCTGCTCGGCCCACTCCAGCCGGCCGGGGTCGTGGTGCGCGAGGCCGACGTTGATCAGCTCGTCGCCTTCGAGCACCTGGATGACGCACCAGTCGGCGAGCCGCGGGACCAGCAGCCGGGCGACGGCGGAGAGGGTCTCGCGATAGTCGAGCGAGCCGGACACCGCCAACGACGCCTCGGCGAGGAACGACAGCCGGGTGTTGGCCTCGCGCGCCTCGTCGAGTGCGGTCGCGCGCTCGAGTGCCTGCGCGAGCGCGTCGGCGAGCGACGCGACGAAGTCGGCCTGCGACTGCTCGCCCAGTTGCCCGCCGCCGGGGAACGTCAGGCTGAGTACGCCGAGGGTGTGGTCGCCGACGATGAGCGGCGCGACGTGCAACGTGCGGTCGGGCAACCCGGCGTAAATGTCGGCGAGCTCGGGGAACTGCGCGACGATCTGGGCGATGTTGCGCAGCAGCAGCGGCTCGCCGCTGCGGACCACGACGCCGCCGGGCAGGTCGGCGCTCACCGGGACGTGCGGGTACTGGTGGTCGAGCCCGGCGCCCGCACCGTGCGCGGCGATCGACACCAGCATGTCGCCGTCGAGCACGTAGACGCGGGTCGCGATCGCGCCGAGATAGTCGTGGGCGCTGTCGACGACTACGCGTGCGATCTCCTCGACGGTGCGCGCGTTGGTCAGGTCGGCGGTCACTTTTTGCAGCAACTGCAAGCGATCCGAGGCCTCGCGGTAAGCGGCGAGCTCCTCGACCTCGTCGGCGAGACGTTGCGGGAACGTGCGCAGCGCGGGGGGCTCTTCGTTGCGCGCTTGCGCGCGCAGCTGGTTGACGAGCGACTGTACGTACCACTGCCGGAACACCCGGTGCGCGGCCGGCGTCGCGAGGGTGAGCAGCCGCGCGGCGCGGGCGTACGCGTCGGCCTCGTCGAGCGCGAGCAGGTACTGCTCGCCCGCGTCCGCGGCGGACAGCGGAAGCGTCAGCACCAGCTCGGTGTGAGCGTCGCCGCGCCCCGCGGCCTCGACGGCCTGGCGCTTGATCTCCGCGCGCGCGTCGGCGAAGCCGGACGTCACGGTCTCGATCAAGTCGCCGAAGTGCGCGGTCATCTCGGGGTCGCTGTGCAGGCCATCCCCGGCGCGGGCGAGGGTGAACTCGCGTACGACGTTGTCGATGTGCGCCTTCGCGGCGAGGAGCAGGTCGGTCGGTACGGCGCCCAGCCGCACGGTGTAGCGGGTCTCGGCGTCTTCGTCGTCGTCGGGCCACGCCGCGAGGAACGAGTCGAGGTCGACCTCCGGCGCGACGTCTTTCGGCTGCGCCGCCGACGACTCGGCGGTGAGCTCGGCCCAGACGGCCTTGCCGCCGCCCTGGCGCGCATCGACGCCCCACGACGCGGAGAGCGCGGCGACGAGCGGCAGGCCCCGGCCGGTCATCGCCTCGGTGGAGTGGCGGACGGTGACCGGCATGTTCCGGCCGCCGTCTTCGACCTCGACCCGGATCCGGTCGTCGAGGTGGCGCACCCGCAAGGTGACCGGCGGCTCGCCGTGCAGGACGGCGTTGGTCAGCAGCTCGGTGACGACGAGCGCGGCGTCGTCGACGAGGCCCTCGGGCTGGTCGTCGAGCGCCTTGACGGCGAACCGGCGGGCCCGCGAGACGGCGTCGGGCTCGGACCCGAGGCGAAGCTCGCCGAGCGTCTGCACCAACTACCCCCCGACCGGAGCGGACAATGCGTTGGACGGATTATGCCGCGTCGCGACCCGCGGCAGGGGTACGACGACGACGCCGGGCCGGGACGAGGGTGGCGGCTACGCGAACGTGCGCGCGAGCGCCGTGGACCGCGCCCGCCGGGTCGCGACCGCACCGGCTCCCAGCGCGGTTAGCGCGGCCGCGCCGAGGAAGAGCATCGACGAGGGGTCCGGCGTACGCCGGCTCATCGCGAGCTCGACCGTGTCCTGGGCCCGGATGCCGTCGAGGTACGCGAGCGCGAGCTGCTGCTGTTGCTGCTCCTGCTCGGCCACCGCGCCGTTCACGTTGACGTTGGGGTTCGGGTTCGGATTCGGCTGCGGTTGCGGATTGACGTTCGGGACCGGCTCCGGCGGTGCCGGCGGCCCGCCCGCGCCGATACCGCGGACCGGTGCCAGCGGCAGCGGCAGCGGGGGTGCCGACGAGGCGCTGCGCAACCCGAGGCAGGTCAGCGAGATTCCGTCGGTCGCGACCGTGCGGGTCGCGACGGCGGCCGCCAGACCGACCGAGACGGTCCGCGATTTCGGCGCGACCGGGCAGCTCAGGTGCACCGTGTACCCGAGCTCGTTGTCGGCCTTGACGTTGACCGCCGGCAGCGCCGGCGTCCGTACCGTCGCGACCGACGCGCCCCGGGTCACTTGCAACGTCACCGGCTGGTAGTCCGGCAGCGCCTCGGCCAGCCCGACCACCGCACCGGTCAGCGGTACGGCGCCGCCGCTGCCGCTGCCGGTCCCGCTGCCGTCGACGCTGACGCCGACCCCGACCGGCGCGGCGCCGCTGACCAGACCGCCGACCGGGCAGACGAGCGGCGTCCCCGCCGGAAGGTCGATCGTCCCGTCGCCGTTGCAGTCGACGCCGCCGTCGGGCGCGAACGTCCGGGTGCCGCGGGCGACCGTCGTCAGGTCGGCGACCGAGTCGCCCGAGGCCGCGAGACCTACCTGGTACACGTGGTGCTTGACCAGCGCGGCGAGCGTCTGCGCCATGGTCGGGCCCGGGTAGCTGATCGGGTTGCCGCTGGAGTCCGTCGTCCGCTCGCCGCCCTCGTGGAACGGCGAGTCGGTCGCGGTCACCGCGAGGTGCAGCGCGTCGCCGCGGTAGCCGGCCCACCGGCCGCGGGGGACGAACGTGTGCCCGTTGACGACGTCACCGGCCCCGGTCGTCGACTGGTAGAGCGCGGTCAGCCCCGACTCCGGGCCGTCGCCGCCGCCGCTCGCCGACAGCCCGGCGATCGCCGCCTGCAGCGCGGCGCCGGGATGCTGCACCCGGGCGTCTCGCTGGTACGGGTAGTCGCCCGGCGAGCCGCCGCCGTACGGGTCCGGGTAGTCCTTGAAGTCACCGAGCCCGATCTCGACGTCGAGCCCGCTCACGTCGAGTGCGTTCGCGATCCCGACGAGGTCCTGGCGCAGGCCGTCGATGACGTTTCCCATGCTGCCGGTCGTGTCGATGAGGAACATCACGTCGAGCGGCGTCGGCACCCGGGGGAGGAACAGCCGGTACGGGAGGTCGATGCTCGCGCCGGGGCGCAGCGTCACCGAGCGCGGGCCGGGCGTCAGCACGGCGGGGAACTGGTGGACGTCCGCCGCCGGAAGCAGCCGGACCGGCCGCAGCGTGTGCACCGGCACCGGCACGCCGGTGCCGACCGCGAGAGTGGCCCGCACCACCTGCTTCGCGGACAGGCCGGTGAGCGAGAAGCCGGCGCTGGTCGGCGCCGAGAGCACCATCTGGTTAACCGCGCCCGTCGCCGGGCTGACGTCCCGCGGCGACTTCCCGGCCGGCTCGATGGCGAGCTGCCCCCCGCCCGCGACGGCGAGGATGTCCTGAAGCGGCGCGTACGCCACGTCCTCCGCGACGGTCGGCGCGAGCCGCGTCGTCCACCTGCCGCCGACCCGGAACGGGTTGGCGACGTCGACTGCCGGGTCGTTCCCGTGCGCCGCCGCAATGCGCACGCCGCTGCCGCCGGCCGCGAGCGCCATCGACGTGATCTGCCCGCTGCCCGGCGACGGTACGGCGGAGAACGTCGCGCCGCCGTCCTCGCTGACCTGGACGGTCTGCCCTTCGAGACCGAACACCTCGGTGTCGTGCGTCGGGCTCGCCGTCAGCGACGTCCCGCCGTACGACGACCCGAGCGGCGTGCGCGCGGTCCACGTCTGGCCGCCGTCGGTGCTCGCGTAGACCGCGCGGCCGAGGTTGGTCCCGGTCGACGGCGGCGACACGACGGCGTAGCTCGTCAGCGGCAGGTCCGCCGTCGCGGTCACGTCGCTGACGCTGCCGACGAGGGGGAGGCCGGAGTTGGGCCCGGAGTACGTCCAGGTGCTGCCGCCGTTTCCGCTGGCGGCGACGACGGGCTCGGACACGCCCGCGACGGTGACGTCGACGCCGACGTAGAGGTAGTGCGAGGAGTTGGCCGAGCTCGGCGCGGCGAGCGAGGTGATGGTGGCCGACTGCGGCAGCGCGCCGGCAGTCGCGCCCGCCGCGGTGGATGCTTCGAAGACGGCCCGCCAGGTGCACCCGTCGTCGGACGAACGCAGGATCTCGGTGCCGTTGCTGGCGTAGATGGTGTCCGGCTGGAACTGCGGCGAGCTCACCAGCGAGACGTCGGCGCCGCCCTGGTGGAAGTGCGGCGCGATCGCGAGCCAGCCGAGCCCGGCCGGCGTGATCGTGCCGCCGGAACAGCCGGCCGAGACCGGGGCGGTGCCGGCCGCGACCCCCGGCGCCGCGGCCCCCGACGCCGCGGCTGACGCCAGCACGGCGGCGGCCATGATCCAGCGCAGCGGCGTACGCACGTGGATCCCGCGACGCGGCATGGCTGGCACCTCGAGGTGTGGTCGGTTGTCGGCCGGTGCGGCCCTTCACGCTGTCGTACGCGCGAACCCGCCCGCCGTCACGCGGCGATGTTGCGACGCACGGGTGGGCTGTGGATAGCGGCCTGACCGCGGCCGCGCGTCGTCGTAACTTCTTCCTTCGTGGCGCTGCACAAGCAGAGCAAGCGCAAAGGGATCAAGCGGTCGGTGGACATGAACCCGCCCGCCGCTGAGTCGGCCCTGCCGACGTGGACGCGGCCTCCGCCGGAGGAGTGGGCGCCGCCGGACGTCTACACGATCGCGCCGGACGGCGCCGACCCGAGCCGCGAACGGGTGAAGCTGCGGATAGTGAGCGACGTCGACCGGCGGTTCATGGTGGAGTTCGCCCTTGTCCAGCAGACATTCTTTCGGCAGAGGTGGCGCGACGTCGTCGAGGTCGACACGTGCCACGATGTGGATGTCCACATGCACAGGTTCGCGCGCAGCACGGGGGCGCGAGTCGGTGATCCGCTGAGCCTCAGGCCCATATTGTCGTTGTCGGATGTTCAGATTGCGTACGACGTCGCGTACGACGCGGTGTTCGAAAAATGGGAAGACAACCGGCGGAGGTGGCACGATGCCTGACATGGACAGGGCTGCGATGACGCGCCTCGTGTACAGCCGGCTTCCCAACCCTCTCTTCCGGTCCCGGTTGGTGGCGACCGCTCCTGACGGCTCGCACCCCATCAAGATCGCCATGCCGGGTGACTCGATGAAGGCGCTGGTCCGCGACATCGCTCACGGCGACGGCGCCGCTAACGTGTTCGTGCCCCTCTTCAACGGCTTGATGGGCGTCGCGCTCACCACCAGTGCCTCGGGACGCATGCCGTCGCGCCGTGCGGCTCCGCGTCTCGCGGACGACTGCACGGTCGGTCTGTTCGTGCAGCGGCTGCTGACCGACCAGCGCCCGGGCGACGACGCTCCGGGCTATGCGTTCGTCCTCGATGACGAGCAGCCCCAGCAGGGCCGCGCTCAGCTCGTCGCCGTCGCGGGCTAGGGCTCGCCAGCCGACGCTTGGGGTGAGTGACGGGACTTGAACCCGCGACACCCGGGACCACAACCCGGTGCTCTACCTGCTGAGCTACACCCACCAAGACGGCTCTCGCCGCGCCCGCAAGTCTAGCCGGGCAGCGCTCGTCTCAGTCCGGGATGACGGAGCCGGGCGGCGGCGGCACGACCTGCGCGGCGGCGGCCCGGGCGGCGTCGGTGTCCGGCCCCGGCGGCGGTACGAACACCGTCGACCGGTAGTAGCGCAGCTCGTTGATGCTGTCGACGATGTCGGCGAGCGCGCGGTGGCCGCCGAGCTTCGGCGGCGAGTTGAAGTACACCCGCGGGAACCAGCGCCGGCTCAGCTCTTTGATGCTCGACACGTCGACCATCCGGTAGTGCAGGTGGTCGTCGAGCCGCGGCAGGTAGCGGGCGATGAACGAGCGGTCGGTCGCGATCGAGTTGCCGCACAACGGTGCCTTGCGCCGCTCCGGCACGAACCCGCGGATGTAGTCGAGCGCCTGCTCCTCGGCCTCTTCGAGGGTCGTCGTCGCCGACTCGAGCGCGACCAGCAGGCCGGAGTGGGTGTGCATGTCCCGTACGACGTCGTCCATCGTCGCGAGCTTCGCCGGGTCGGTCGCGATGACGATGTCGATGCCCTCGTCGAGCATCGTGAGCTCGCTGTCGGTCACGACCACCGCGATCTCGACCAGGACGTCGTGCGCCGGGTCCAGCCCGGTCATCTCGCAGTCGATCCAGACCAGCGGCTCGGTCATCGGCGGCCAGCTCCGGACATAGCGACCACCCTGTCATGTTTGTCCGCCCGATTCGCGATGCCGCGCGGCTACCTACACTCGACACGGCCCGGCGCCCGTAGCTCAGCGGATAGAGCAGCCGCCTTCTAAGCGGTTGGCCGTAGGTTCGATCCCTACCGGGCGCGCCCATCGTCGCCGACGGCCATCGCGGTAGGGTCCACGCGTGTCGGACCGGCCACCGATGACCCCGGGGGAGCGCTTCTCCGACATCGACGAGTGGGACGCGCACCGGATCACCCCGCCGCACATCTGGGCGACCCTCGGCTACCAGCGGCTGTCGTGGGAGCCCGGCGGGACGACGATCGCGTGGGACGCCACCGAGGACTACTGCTTCCCCTCCGCCGGCGGCCCGATCGTGCAAGGCGGGCTCGTCACCGCGCTGCTCGACGCCTCGATGGGCGGCGCGTGCTGGAGCGTGCTCGACAAGGACCAGGCGTTCCTCACCGCCGACCTGCGGGTCGAGTTCCTGCGCAGCGCGCACGTCGGCCGGCTGGTCGCGAACGGCTGGGTGGTACGCCGTACCCGACGGGTCGTCTTCTGCGCGGCCGAGATGACCGACGAGGCCGGCGTCGTACTCGCGAACAGCCGGTGCACGCAGGTCGTGCTGCCGGCCGCCGGTCGGGCCGGCCGCTACGAGCAGGCGACCGACGACGGGACCCCTCCGGAGGACGCACGCGGATGACCGACACCGACGCCGACCTCAGGTCGCTCACCGAGCAGGCCGCGCCGCCGGCGACGGTCGGGGCGTATCTCGCGGCCGAGCTCGGCGACGACGCGTGGCGCGACCTGAGCATCGACCTCATCTCCGGCGGCAAGTCGAACCTCACGTTCGTGGTGTCGTCGGCGGCCGGCGACGTCGTGCTGCGCCGGCCACCGCTGTCGACCGTGCTGCCGACCGCGCACGACATGCGCCGCGAGCACCGGGTCATGACCGGCCTGCGCGACACCGCCGTACCGGTGCCGCGGACGCTGCTGCTCTGCACCGACGGGTCGGTGCTCGGCGCGCCCTTCTACGTGATGGAGCGCGTCGCCGGGCACATCGTCCGCGACGCGCTGCCCGACGGGTACGCCGACGAGCCGGCCCAGCGCCGCGCGATCGCCGACGGTCTCGTCGACGTGCTCGCCGCGCTGCACGCGGTCGAGCCGGCCGAGGTCGGGCTCGGCGACTACGGCAAGCCGGCCGGCTACCTCGACCGGCAGGTGAAGCGGTGGACGACCCAGTGGGAGTTCACCCGCCAGCCCGAGGAGCCGGAAGGGCCCGAGCTCGACCGGCTGGCCGCCCGGCTCGCGGAGAAGCTGCCGAGCCAGCCGGCCGGGCCGATCGTGCACGGCGACTACCGGCTCGACAACGTGCTGCTGCACCCCACCGACCCCGGCCGGGTCGCCGCCGTCCTCGACTGGGAGCTGTCGACCCTCGGCGACCCGCTCGCGGACGTCGGCCTGCTCTACGTCTACTGGCAGGAGGCCGGCGACGGCGCGGCGCGGCAGGACTCGATGGCCGTCCCGTCCGTGACGATGCTGCCCGGCTTCCCGACCCGGCGCGAGCTGCTCGACCGGTACGCCGCCGCGACCGGGCGGGACCTGTCGCCGCTGCCGTGGTACGTCGGGTTCGGCTGCTTCAAGCTCGCGGTCGTGTGCGCCGGGGTCGCGGCCCGCGGCCGGGCCGGCGCGATGATCGGCGAGGGCTTCGTCGAGATGGCCGCCCGGGTCGGCCCGCTGGTCCGGGTCGGCCACGCGGCGCTCGACGGGAACCTCGCCTGACGCTGCCGCTCAAGTCCCGGCCTCCGGCGGTCGAATGACACGGTTGTAGTTCCGGCGTACGTCGAGGAGGGCGGCATGGCGACTTCCCCCGTCATGGCCTTGCTGGCCGAGCGGGTGCCGCTCACGCTGCTGTGCGACCTCGTGGCGCACCGCGACCCCGAGTCGGCGGCGATCAACCTCGCCGAGCGGCCGCCGGGCGACCCGCTGCTGCTGGAGGCGGCGGCCGCGGCGGCGGAAGAGATGGCGTCGACTCGTCACGTCGGCTAGCCGCCACATCCAAACCGGTCCGAACGTGACCGTCGTATTGCACTCTTTGACAAATCCGATTTGTCACTAGTGCGGGCGGGGCGATGACGGCGGTAACTCGGGTGGTGCTCGCGGCGCTGGTGCTCGGGCTGTTCGGCTCGCCAGCCCTCGCCGACATCGGCGACATCAACGACCTGAGCGGTCCGGCCCCGGCATCGTCCACGAACCCGCCGCACCCCAACGAGGTGTGGCGGGTGCACCCGACGAAGAAGGCCGCCGCCGCCGCGACGCTGAAGCTGCGCATCACCGACGTCGAGAACGGCGACGGCGGCGCGCTCATGGTCGTCGAGGACCGGCACATCCCGACGACGCCGCTCGACACCGCCGACAACTACGGCTTCGCGTACGCCGAGCTCGCGAACGGCGCGTTCTACCCCCGCGCGTATGCCAACGGCGCCGGGGTCGCCTCGCCGCCGTGCCCGCTGCAGGACTCGTGCATGGGCCTCGACGGCTCCGCGCGGGCCGGCGAGCCGTGGGCGCTGACGTTCGCCAAGCCCACCGACGACCGCGGCCGGCCGGCGAGCTACGCCTTCCACGACTTCTACGTCGGCGCGCTGCGCGCGAAGCTCACTGTCGTCGCGCTGAGTGCCGGCTGGACGGTCAGCCGGGCCACCGACGTCGCGATGGCCATCGTGCAGAACAGCAGCTCGCACGACGGCGCCGGCGTGCAGACCGCCAACTACTCGGTCGAGCAGTTCAACGGCGAGATCGCGGTCAAGACCCCGAACGCGCTGTGGTCGGCGGCGTACGTCGGCCTGCCCTGCTCGTCCGACCTCGTCGCGTACCCGGTGCCGCAGGGCCGCGCGACGTTCACCGGGCTCAACGTGCAGGACAGCCGCCGGTCCATCCCGCTGTCCTGCGCGGGTGTGCACACCGCCAACGGCATGGCCAGCGGCCCCACGACCTGGCGGCTGACGAGTCAGCCGACCGGAACACCGGACGACGCCAGCGGCGTCGCGCCGACGCAGAACCTCAATCGCATGGTTGTTCTCATCGTCAACCGTCCCCGGCGCGGGGCGTAAGGCACGCCCGCGCCGTAGCTCCATCCCACCTCTCGGTCTGGAAGGGACCTTTCGTGAGCAAACGCTGTCTCAAATCAACATGCCGACTAGCCGCGATGACTGCATCGCTAGTGGCGCTCGCGACACTGACGGCCGCCACCGCGGCCGCCGACGTGCCGCACCCGCAGCCACCCGTCGTGGTGGTCGACACCGGCGGGCTGAACGCATCCGACCTCGTCGACGCGGCGAAGAAGACCGCGTGCACGCCCACCGGCGACACGAGCGACTTCGACTCGTGGGCCGGTGCGCTGGAGGCGGGAGTCAACATCGACCCGCTTCGCCCGCAGATCCAGTACGTGTGGGACACCTTCGACAGCTCCGTGGGCGACACCGGTGCCTCGGCGCTCGCGTGGGTGCCCGACACCGGTTGCGCCAAGGACGTCAAGTTGACGGCGCAGATCACCGACACCAGCCCGGCGGCCAACTGCCGGCCCACCGTCACCAGCCCGGTCGTCACGACGTACGGCCACCAGCACTGGACTCTCGACGACGGTACGAACGTGCTCGTCGCCGTCGACCCGAGTGCGTTCCGGTTGCCGGTGACCTACTACGGCGACGACGGTCCCGACCTCGGCGTCACGGGCACCTCGCCCGCGTCCACGCCCGGCGCGGTCTCGCCGGACTGCGTCCGCTCGTCATCCGTGGTGAGCGTCGAGACCAACGGCTACTACGAGAACAACCTCAACAAGTACGTGTGGTTCGTCTGCGAGGACGACGAGTACCAGATCACCGCGACGCCGACCGGCCCGCAGATCAACTACGTCGACACCGTGAAATGCGCGCCGCCGGCCGCGTGACGGCGGCCGCCGTCGCGGTCGTCGTCGTACAGACGCTTCCGGTGACGGCGTACGCCGACAGCTCCTCACCGACCGGCGCGATCGGCGCGGTGACCACACAGGTCGCCGGCCAAATCGCGGCGCCGGTGTCGACCTGCAAGCTCGACACGCACGAGCTGTTCGCCCAGCCGCTTACCGCGACGGTCACCACCACAGCGAGCGGCGTCGTCGACTTCACCTGGCACGCGTTCGCGTCCGCCAAGGCGTCGTCGCCCGACCCGTGCGTCACCGCGGTGATGGTGACGACGCAGTTGACCGACACGGCGGAGATGCCCGACTGCCCGCCGGTCGAGCAGAGCCCGACCGTCGCGGCGACGAGCAACGACCCGTACACCTACGCGAGCACCGGCAACACCGACTTCGAGGTCGACAACCCGGTCGACTTCAAGGTGGCCTACTTCGGTGGACCGACGGCGGCGCAACCGGTCGAGGATGCGGCGGCCAACCGTCTCGACGGCAGCGCCGCGTCCTCGGTCGGCAGCTCGTCGCTCGCCCGGTGCTACCGGTTGCGCTCGACGGTCACCGAGTCGGACACCGCGTACTACGCCAACAATCTCGGCCAGTTCGTGCCGTACTGCTCCGAGCAGGTGTCGACCGAGTTCGTCTCGACACCGGCAGGGCCGAAGCAGGTGGGCGACCCGATCGTGGAGTCCGTCACCTGCTGAGACGCGGGTAGTCGAGGCGGCGGGGTCGGTCGGTCAGCGCAGACCGACCCCGCCGTGGCTCCCCGTTACCAACTTGTGACGAAAGGACCCGTAGGCAACATTCATTCCCGGTGGTAGGAACAATTTGAGAGGAGCCGTCCCTCTCGCAGAGAGGGGCCGGAGATGCCCAACTTCAGAAGGGGACGCACCGCGATCATCGGTGTCGGAGCCGTCACGCTGCTAGCCCTCGGGATCCCACCCGCGTCAGCGCACTACGTCTACCAAGAAGCATTCGTGTACACCTCGTCCGATCTCCACCAATGCGTGTACTCCTACGCGGAGTCCTCGCACGGCGAGTCCGGCAACGGGTACATGAAAGGCGCGGTCGGAGCGTTCCAGTCCTGGACCGACAGCGCGGGCTACCACGACTGCACGACGGAAACGAACACCAACGACGACAACTGGTATCGGGCGTCGCAGAACATCGCCATCCGCGACGAGTACTTCAGGCTCAACAACAAGCCCACCCACAACAAGATGTTTCCGCAGGACTGGAGCCTCTGCGAGTACTCCGACTGGTATTACAACCAGAACACCGCTTACTACATGACCATCGCGGGCGAGATGCGCGGCCCGTCGATCTGCGGCGCCAGCTACTACGGCACGCTCTCCATGGGCAAGGTGAACAACGGCGGCTGGCTCGGCGGTTCGATTTGGAGCGGTGGCCACCGGCTACCCGCCTCACCGTCATCCGACGCAGGCACCGACTCCACCGGCAGCGCCAACCCCGGCCTCTACAGCGGCGTCGACAACGTCCTCGCCGGAACCAGTGACGGCGAACTCGCTACGGACGGTCTCATCAACCCGCCGCTCGGCAACGTCACCATCGCCGGTCCGGACGGAAACCCCGTCATCAACCCGGCCACCGGACAGCCGTTCCTCGTCGACCTGAACGCACTCAACACCCCGCCGACGAACATCCCGGGCAACGTCTTCGACGTGGCGACGAACCTCGTCGGGCCGACCGTCGCCCAGTTCCACCTCCCGAGCGGCCTGAACTCCTCACCAGACGTGGCAAGATTCGCCAACGACCTCGGCCAAGAGTTCTATGTCGTTCCAACCCATGTCGCAGCAGAGGCGCTCACCGGTGCACCCTGACCAAGCGTGGCGGCGCGCAGCCGTACTCGGGTTGCGCGCCGCCCTCGCCGGGGCACTCGTCGCTAGCGTCGCTGCGTGTAGTAGCGGCTCTGGGCTGCACCCTGGCCGCGACGACTGCAAGAAGCCCGGCGTCTGCTTCACCGGCGGCCCGACGCCGCCGGGTGCGTCAACACCCCCCTGACGGTCAGCGCAGGCCGACGCCGCCGTCGACCGCCCACACCTGCCCGGTCGCGTACCTCGACCGCACCGCGGCGAGCACGACCTCGGCCACGTCGTCCGGCTGGCCGGAACGGCGTAGCGGTGCGATCGCCTGCACGCCGGCGCGGACGTCGTCCCAGTCGGCGGTCCACGGCGTGTCGATCAGCCCCGGCGCCACCGCGTTGACCCGTACCTCCGGACCAACGGTGTTGGCGAGCAGCAGTGT
>JAVEEI010000216.1 GCA_030840525.1 Frankiaceae bacterium | reverse complement strand
CGCTCGCGGACGACGCGCTCCATCCGGGACAGGCCGATGCGGACCTGGTTCTGGATGAGCTCGCCGACCGTGCGCAGCCGCCGGTTGCCGAAGTGGTCGATGTCGTCGGTCTCGTAGCCGGCGTCGCCGCGGTGCAGCCGGACGACGTAGTCGATCGCCGCGACGATGTCGTCTTCGGTGAGTACGCCGGTGCCGATCGGCGCCTCGGTGCCGAGCTTCTTGTTGACCTTGTAGCGGCCGACCTTCGCGAGGTCGTAGCGCTTCTCGTTGAAGTAGAGGTTGTTGAGCAGCGTCTCCGCGGCGTCGCGCGTGGGCGGCTCGCCCGGGCGCAGCTTGCGGTAGATGTCGATCAGCGCCTCGTCCTGCGTGGTCGTGTGGTCCTTGTCGAGGGTCAGCGAGATCGAGTCGAAGTCGGCGAACCGCTCGCGGATCCGCTCGTTGTCCCAGCCGAGCGCGCGCAGCAGCACGGTCACCGGCTGGCGGCGCTTGCGATCGATGCGGACGCCGACCTGGTCGCGCTTGTCGACCTCGAACTCCAGCCACGCGCCGCGGCCCGGGATGATCTTGGCGCCGTAGACGTCGCGGTCGCTGGTCTTGTCGACGGTGCGCTCGAAGTAGACGCCGGGCGAGCGGACGAGCTGGGAGACGACGACCCGCTCGGTGCCGTTGATGATGAACGTGCCGTTGGGGGTCATGAGCGGGAAGTCGCCCATGAAGACCGTCTGGCTCTTGATCTCGCCGGTCTCGTTGTTGGTGAACTCCGCGATCACGAACAGCGGCGCGGAGTAGGTCATGTCCTTGTCCTTGCACTCCTCGACGGAGTGCGGCGGGTCCATGAGCTTGGGCTCACGGAACTCCAGGGACATCGTGTCGGAGAAGTCCTTGATCGGGCTGATCTCGCTGAGGATCTCCTCCAGGCCGGACATGGTCCCCGGCTCGACGGAGGCGCGCCAGGCGTCGTCGCCGATCAGCCACCGGAACGATGCGGTCTGCAGGGCCAGGAGGTCGGGGACCTCCAGTGGCTCGGCGATCCGGGCGAAGGAGACGCGACGCGGAGCGAGAGATGCGGTTGAGGGGCGGGCTGACGACGTGGTGCGCGAGGCGGCCAACTGTGGTCCTTCCGAGTGCTCGCGGCGGCTAGCGGCGCGCACGCCGAATGTCCCGCCTCGCTGCCGGCGTCCGGGCTTTCGCGGCCGGGGCGGCAGTCAGCGGGAGATTCATGGGGCAGCGCAAACGAGCAGCCTACCTGATGGCATAGCTGCTGTCGAGGCGGCGGCCAGGCTTGCGCCTAGCGACCGGACCGGGTGGTCTCGTCACTGCTGGCAGAGAGGGTGACAGCGCGACCGCCCCTCGTCAAGGCCGGCTCGCCGCCACCCCTCGGTTGTCCCGGGTTGAGTGCGACGTAGTTCGTCTTCTCGGGGGCTGAGAAGACGAGGAACGTCGCACTCAACGGCAGGGGCGCGGGGGGTCAGACCGGGTTGAGGTCGGCGATCAGCCAACGGCCGTTGCTGCGGGTCATCTGTACGTCGATCCGGGAGCGGTCGAGCCGGGGCTGGGCGAGCTGGGAGTTGGTCACCGTCTGTTGCACCAGCACCAGGACGTGATCGCAGCTCCCCCGGGTGGTCGACTCCAGTCCGGCGCCGGTGACGTCCGCGCTGGCGATCGCCTTGTACTTGACCGCGAGCGGCTTCACGCCCTTGTTGGTCGTGTCGACGTACTTCTTCCGGAACGCCGGCGTGAGCAGCCGCTCGGCCGCCGCGAAGTCCGCGTCGAGGTGCCGGTAGTCGTAGGACAGTACGACGCGCACGCTGCTCGCCGCGGTCGCGACCTCGGCCAGCTGCGGCCCGGACCCGACCGGCCCGCACCCGACGTGGTCGCCGGCGAGCTTTACGGTCGTGACGGTGGCAAGGCCGCCGGCGAGCACCGCGAGGATGACCAGCGACGCGGCAGCGGCCCGGGCCAGCGAGCCGGTCGCGGTGGCAGCCGCCGGGGCGGCCGGCTCGGGCTCGATCCGCACCCGGGTGGGCGGCTCGGGTTGTAGCGGGGCGGGCGGCTCGGGTTGCAGCGGCGGCTCGGGTTGTAGCGGCGGCTCGGCTTGCACCGGGGCGGGCGGCTCGAACGGCTCCGGCTCACTCGGCTCACTCGGCTCAACCGGCTCCACCGGCTCGGCGGGGGCCGGCGGTTGCTCCGCGGTCGGCTCCGGCTCCGACGTCGGTACGTCGACGGGCGGGGCGTCCGCAGCAGGCGGATGGTCCGCAGCGGGCGGAGCCTCTGACGCAGGCGGAGCCTCCGCAGCGGGCGGAGCCTCTGACGCAGGCGCAGCCTCCGCAGCGGGCGGAGCCTCTGACGCAGGCGGAGCCTCCGCAGCGGGCGGAGTTTCCGCAACGGGGGGCGGGGTGGGCTCGTCCGGCTCGGGGTCGGCGGCCCACCAGTCGCGCGGTCCGTCGCTCACAGCGGCTTCACCGCACTCGCCAGCCACCGGCCGTGCCGGCGGACCAGGTCGAGCTGAAGGTCGACCGCGTTGCTCTGCCCCTTCGGCACGGATGTGTTGAACACGGTGCGGTTGAGCGACACCAGCACCCGCGCGGTCGTCCCGGTCACGTACACCAGACCAGCGCTCGCGACGGTCGCGGTCGAGACGGCCTTCGCCTTCACGATCAGGTCGCGCACGCCCGCGCTCTGGGTCGCGAAGTCCTTGCTGAGCGAGCCGACCGACTCGTTCACGACCCGGGTGAAGTCGGCGTCGATGTGCCGGTAGTCGTAGGCGAGGAAGTCGACCGCGATCTGGCGGCCGGCGCCGAGCGCCTCGTCTTGGTAGGAGACTTTCGCCGACAGCGCCGCCCGCTCCGAAAGCTGGTGGGCGTGCACCGCGGCGAGCGAGCCTCCGCCCACGGCGAGTACGGCGGCAGTGACCCCTGCGGTCACCGCGACAACGCGGTCCATCAGCGCATCGTAGGGGCGAGCAGCAACCACTCCCACGAGTTGGACCCGAAGATGGGCGCGAGCGGCCCGTGGTAACCGAGTTGGTACGGCTTCCCGTCGAGCCCGGTGAGCAGGCCGGTCGTCGGGTCGTACGGCAGCGAGAACGTCGAGTCCTGCGCCGACGCACCGGGTCCGGTCGAGCCGGTCGAGCCGAACGTCCCGCCGTTGTTCTGCTCGGCGAGGGTCGGGTGCGAGCTCTTGCCGTAGACCGGGCCGGGGTACGGGTCGGCGTTCGTGATCTGGTAGTTGTCCGGCCGCGGCACGAACCGCGAGCCCCGGTTGTCGTCGTTGTTCTGCGCGGCGTCCTGGCAGTAGGCGTTGAGGTTGGCGGGGCCGCCCCACTGTGCCGGGCCGTCGTTGCCGCGCAGCTTCGTCGACTCGTAGCCGATGGTGCACGGGCTGGACGGCTGGTCGTTGGCGTCGCCCGGGTTCTGCTGCACCATGCCGAAGTGCGCCGTACCGTCGCCCGGCGTCACGAAGAAGCCGCCGGCCACCTGCGGCGGGAACAGCTGCAGCGTCGCCTTCACGTACGGCAGCCGGACCGCCTGGATCTGGTTGAACGTGATCAGGTTGCCGAGCAGTGTCGGCAGCGCCGCCTGGTTGTCCTTCAGCAGCGCGGTGACCTGTGCCGCCGCCGTGACGCCGTTGTCGAGGACGCCGCGCAGGGCCGGGTCGCTGGTGACGAGCTGGGTGGAGAACGACCGGAACGTCGCAGCCCAGGCCTTCAGCTCGCCCGCGACCTGGTTCTGCGTGTCGAGCACGGTACGGCTGTCGTCGATGAGCTTGAGCTGCGCCGGCAGGGTGGCGATCGCGTCCTGGGTCAGCTTGTTGCCGTTGTCGATCAACGCCTGCAACGAAGGACCGAGGTTGTCGAAGCCCTTGCCCAGCTCTTCGATGACGGTGGCGAGGTGGTTGCGGTCGACGCTGGTCACGAGCTTGTCGAGGTCGACGAGCAACGTCGCGTCGTCGAGCGGCACCGTTACCTTGTCGGCGGTGATCACGTCGCCGTTGCGCAACACCTCGCCGCCGGTGGACTGCGGCTCGAGGTCGACGTACTGCTCACCTACGGCGGACAGGTTGGCGACGGTCGCGCGCAGGTCCTTGGGGATCGAGTGCCCCGGGTCGATGCGCAGCTCGACATCGACGTGCCCCGGCCGCAGCGTGAGCTTGCCGACCCGGCCGACGTCAACGCCGCGCTCGGTGACCGCGGCGTTGGTGAAGATGCCGCCGGTGTCCGGCGCCTGCATCGTCACCGAGATCGGGTGCGCGCCCCACGGGACGTGTACGCCGACGTAGTTGGCCGCGACGTAGTAGATGCCGAGCAGCGAGATCACGACGAACGCGACCAGCTGGATCTTGACCGAACGGCGGATCACGCGCCACCACCCCCGTGGCCGGCGGGAAGACCCAGGCCGAGCAGCTGACCGAGGACGCCACCGGGCAGCGCCGGCAGCGGCGGCAGCGTCGGTGTCGGGACCGGCAGCGTCGGTGTCGGCACCGGGCTGGTGGGCGTCGGCTTCGACCCCTTCGGCGTGGTCGGCCGGGTGCCGACCGAGCCCGGAATCGCCGCGCACGTCGGTGCCGGCGACGGCAGGATCATGCAGAACAACGGGTCCGCGTTGAAGGTGAGGTAGAGGCCGTTGTAGTCGCCGGGCACGCCGTGCGCGACGTCGCGCGGGAACGGGAACGTGATGAGCAGCTCCAGCGCGCGCGGCAGGTTGCTGCCGGCCGCCGCGATGTGCCCGAGGATCGGCTTCAGGTCGCGCAGCCCGGCGATCGTCTGCTCGCGGCTCGCGGTGATGATGCGGGTGGCGACCTGGCCGAACTTCGACAGGTCGGTGAGCAGCGCGGTGAACTGCGCCCGCTCGTCGGCCAGCACCTTCAGCCCCGGGCCGAGGTCGTCGAGCGCGGTCGCGATGTCGCTGTTCTGCTTGCGCAGCGCGCCGCTGAACCGGTCGAGCTCGTCGAGCGCGCGCACGATCTGCCCGCGCTGGCCGTCGAGGTCGGCGACGAACTTGTCGACCTGCGACAGCGCCGAGCGGATGGCCTGCTCGCGGCCGCCGAGCGCCTTGCTGATCTCGAGGTTGATCGTCTCGATGTCTTGTAGGTCGCCGCCGTTGAGCACCGCCGAGAGCACGCCGAACAGCTCCTCGACGTCGGGCAGGTTGGACGTCGCGCTGTCGAGGATCTTCGCGCCGTCGGCAAGCGTGCCGGTCGGCGGCTGGTCGGTCGGCGGGCTCAGCGCGACGTACTTCTCGCCGAGCAGCGTCGTCTGCTCGAGCGTCGCCACCGCGTTGGCCGGCAGGTGCACCGACTTCTTGATCCGCATCGTGACGAGCGCCTTGATCTGCCCGTTGTCGTTGGTCGTCTGGATGTCGGTCACGTCGCCGACGGCGACGTCGTTGACCCGCACCGCCGACATCGGGACCAGGTCTTGCACGTCGGTGAACACGGCCTTGACGTGGTAGACCGGCCCGTTGCCGCTGCCGCCCGGAAGCGGCAGCGAGTAGGCGCCCTTGAACCCGCAGCCCGAGAGCGCGACGACGGCCGTCGCCGCGGCGAGGACCCGGGTGACCAGCCGGCGGCTCATGGCTTCACCGTCAGCAGGTCGGAGAACGAGCGGACGGTGACCGCCGACTTCGCGCACAGCGCCTGGTGCAGCCCCGGGATCGGCGAGTTGCCGGAGAGCTGGCAGAACAGGCCGTTGGGCCCGGTCGGGTGGGCGAACGCCTGGCTCGCCGCGTCGAGCGTGTCGAGCGTGTGTGCCTTGGGGTCGTAGGCGAGCGAAAGGTTCGACAGCGCGTACGGCGCCATGTCGACGACCTCGGCGATGGCCTTCTTCTCCTTCGTCAGGATGTTGGTGACGCTGGTGAGCTTGGAGATGTCGGACGTCAGCCGGGTCCGGTTGTCGCCGACGAACGAGCTGACGAGCTGCAGCGCGGTCGACAGGTTGGCGAGAGCCGCACCGAGGTCCTTGCGCTCGCCGGCGAGCTGCGAGCCGACCTTCGCGAGGTTGCCGTTCAGTGCTCGAATGCCGCCGTCGTTCTGCGCCAGCATCGTGGTGAACTGCTGCAGCTGCCGGACGGTGTCGAACAGGTTGCCGCGGCTGCCGGCCAGCGTGGAAATCGCGGCCGAGAACTCTTTCAGCGCGCCGTTGAGCGCCGCGCCGTTGCCGTCGAGGTTGGCCGCGCTGACGTCGACCAGGCGGCTCAGCGCCCCGTGCGCGTTGGCACCGTTCGGGCCGAGCGCACGGTTGAGCTGGTCGAGGTTCTTGAAGATCTCGTCGAACTCGAGCGGGACGACCGTGCGGTCGACGTCGAGCAGCGCGTTGTCCGGCAGCGTCGGACCGCCCTGGTACGCCGGGGTCAGCTGGATGTAGCGGTCGCTGACGACCGACGGCGGCACCAGCACCGCGCCGACGTCGGCGGGCAGCTTGTACTTGCCGTCGTACGACATCTTCACGACGACGTAGGTGCCCTCGACCTTGAGGCTGTCGATCTGGCCGATCTTCACCCCGAGGACGCGGACGTCGTTGCCCTGGTAGAGGCCGATCACCCGGGTGAACCGCGCGGTGAGGTGCATCGTGCCGCTGCGGCCGGAGGACGCGGACGCGGCCACCGTCCCGGCGACGGCGAGCGCGACCACCGCGACGATCGCGAAGATGCGGCGCTTCATCGCTTCACTCCCGCGGTCGTCAGCGGCGGGCAGACGTCCGGCCCGCCGGTCACCTTGAGGCAGCCCTGGGTCAGGCCGCCGGGCAGGTTCCACAGCACGGTCTCGAACCAGCGACCGTTGCCGAGGACGTCGGTGAAGTCGCGAATGAACGGCGCGGCGAGGTGGATCGTCTCGTCGAGGTTGTCCTGGTTGCGCTGCAGGATCGTCAGCGTCTGCTCGAGGTTCGCGAGCGCCGGGCCGATGATCGCGCGGTTCTCCCGGACGAGGCCGGCGAGCTGCCGGGCGACCGCGGACGTGTCGACGAGCAGGTTGTGAATCACCGTGCGCTGCTGGTAGACGGTGTCGAGGATCAGGTTGCTGTCGTTGATCAGCTTGGCGACCTCGGCGTCGCGCGCGGCGAGCGTGTTGGTGACCGTGTTGGCGTCGGCGAGTAGCTGGCTGAGCTGCGTGTCGCGGGACGCGATCGACGTCGACAGCCGCTGCAGGCCGACGAGCGAGGAGTGCACGTACGGCGGGGTGTCCTTGAACGTCGCCGCGATCGTGTCGAACGCCTGCGCGAGCTGTGTGGTGTTGATCTCGCCGACGCGCTGACCGAGCCCGATGAACGCCGCCGTGACGTCGAGCGGCGTCGTCGTACGGCTCAACGGGATGTCACCGCGCAGCGTGCCGGAGCCGTCGGGCGTGAGCGCGATGTACTTCTGCCCGAGCAGCGTCTTGATCTTGATGTCGGCGGTCGTGTCCGGGCCGACGTCGGTGCCCGAGGCGACCTGGAAGCCGACCCGCACCACCGGCTGCGAGCCCTCGACGCGAAGGTCGAGCGACGTGACCTTGCCGACCTTCACACCTGCGATGCGGACGTCGTCGCCGGTCTTCAGTCCGCCCGCGTCGGCGAAGTCGGCGTGGTAGGTGTCGCCGCCGCCGATGAACGGCAGCTTGTTGGCGTTGAACGCCAGCAGCACGACGGCAAGGATCGCGACGATGCCGATGATGCCGATCGGCAGCGGGTTGCGCTCGCGGAACGGCCTCATGTGCCACACGCCGGGGAGCTGAGCGGGATGGTCACGACGCCGAGCGCGCCGGTCGACGCGAGGTCGCAGAGGTAGAAGTTGAAGAACGAGCCGTACGTCGCCGTGCGGATGATCTGGATCAGCTTCGTCGGCGCCCGCTTGAGGTATTCCTCGAGCGTGTTGGGCCCGGTCGCGCAGTTCTTCGCGAACTTCGGCACCGAGGTGTACGCCGGCTCGTTGTTGACCGGGTAGACGTAGCCCGGGCAGTTGCGGGTCGTGTTCAGGCTGTTGGCGATCTTGCCGAGGCTGGTGATGTCGGACGGCAGGTACGGCCGGATGCCTTGCAGCAGCAGCGCGCTGTTGCTGGCGAGGTTGTCGATGTTTTGCAGCGACGCCGCGATCGTGTTGCGGTCGCTGGCGAGGCCGCTGACCAGCCGTTGCAGCTGCTCGACCGTCTGGTTGAGGCCGGCGTTGCGCTTCGCGACCGTGTCGAGCACGGCGAGCAGGTTGTTGACGACCCCGCCGATGACGGCGTCGCGGTCGGCGACGGTGTTGGTGAGCGTCGCGGACTTCGCGGCCAGGTCGGCGACGACGCCGCCCTCGCCCTGAAGCGTCTTGATGATTTCCATCGCGAACGAGTTGACCTCGTCCGGCGACAGCGCGTGGAACAGCGGCTTGAAGCCGCGGAACAGCGCGGTCAGGTCGAGCGCCGGCGCGGTCCGGGCGACCGCGATCACCTGCTTCGGGTCCTGCTTGTCGTCGCTGCCCGGCTCTTCGAGCAGCGCGACGTAGCGCTGGCCGACGAGGTTGAGGTAGCGGATGGCGAACTTCGTCGACGTGAGCACCGGGATGTCGCCGTCGACGTCGAACGTGACCCGGGCGAAGTGCCGGTCGACGACCGACACCGACTTGACCGTGCCGACGCGCACGCCGGCGACCCGCACGCTGTCGCCCGGGAGCAGGTCGGTCGCGTCGGTGAAGTCGGCCTTGAACGTCCGCGGGCTGCCGCCGTACGTGCTGTTGCTGATGGTGACCGCGAGGACCGCCGTCGCGAGGATCGTGACGACCGCGAAGATCGTCAGCTTGACGAACGCGCCGAGCGTCTGGCCCTTCACGCGGTCACCGACACACTCATGCCGCGCAGCATCGGGCCGAGCAGCAGGTCTTCGAGGCCGGCCGCCGAGTGCACACCGGTGATCGGGCCGAACAAGTTGGACAGCAACTGCTGCTCGGCCGGCGAGCCGGCACCCTGCCGGGCCGGCGCGGCCGTCGTACCGCCGGGGTTGCCGGCGCCGGACGGGCAGCTCGCGTAGGCCGGGTTGTTCATGTAGCCGGCGCACTTGTAGTTGCCGTCCGGGTGCGGCCCGGGGAACTGGAACAGCGCAGGGTTGACCGGGTGGACGAACTTCTCGCCGCTGTACGGCAGGCCGTAACAGTTGTTGTCGTTGCCGGGCAGCGGGTGGGTCGCGGTCAGGTCGGTCGACCGCGGCCGGTCGGTCATCGTGTAGGCGCCGCGGTCACCGACCGGGGTGAGGGTGATGTGCAGGTAGGGGCCGGCGCCGAACGTCTGCTCCAGCCGGGTGCGGTCGTAGATCGCGAGACCGTTGGGCAGGCACTCGAGCACGTCGGAGTACGACGCGTACATGTCGAGCACCGGCTTGCTCACATTGGCGAGCGCGATGAGCCGGTCGGCGTTGTCGCCGAACACGGTGGTCGCCTCGCGGGCGAAACCCTGCGTGCCGAGCAGGAACTGCGCGTAGGTGTCCTTCTTGACCGTGAGCGTGCGGGCGTTGAAGGCGAAGTTGCGCAGCGTCGTGAGCAGGTCCGGCGTCGCGTCGGCGTAGTTGCTGGCGAAGTCGGCGAACGCGGAGATGTCGTGGTTGAAGTTGGGCAGGTCCTGGTTGAACTTGGTGAAGTAGGTGTTCACCAGCTCGAGGTTCTTGCCGAGCGCCTCGCCGCGGTCGCGCAGCGCGCCGGCGAAGTTGGACAGCGCGATCGACAGCTCGGCCGGCTTTAACGTCTGGAGCAGCGGGACCAGGTGGCTGAACACGGTCTGCAGCTCGATCGCGGTCGACGAGTGGTCGAGCGCGATGACCGCGCCGGGGCGCAGGTGGTCGGCCACGGTGGTCGACGGCGGCGTGACGAGCTGCACGTACTTCTCGCCGAACAGCGTCTTCGGCAGGATGCGCGCCACGACGTCGGACGGGATGTCCTTCATCTGGCTGTCGTCGATCTTGAGCGTCAGCGTGGTGTGCTCGCCGTCGGTGTGCGCCTCGCTCACCCGGCCGACGATGATGCCGTCGAGCTTGACGTCGGCCGGCACCACGAGCTGGTTGCCGATGCGGTCGACCTGAAGCGTGACGGTGTCGGCGGACTGCCACGGCAGCGACTTGTTGTAGATCGCGACGGTGAACGCGAGCAGCAGGAACACGACGACGAGGAACGCGACGCCTTGGAGGCGACGTTTGATGCGCAGGCTGCGCTCGGTCCGCACCATCGGCTAGCCCGCGATCCGCACCGTCGTGTTGGCGCCCCAGAGCGCCAGCGACAGGAACAGGTCGATGATGTTGATCGCGACGATCGACGTACGGACGGCGCGGCCGACCGCGACGCCGACACCGGCCGGGCCACCGCGGGCGAAGTAGCCGTAGTAGCAGTGGATCAGCATGATGACGACGCTGAAGATGATGACCTTGAGGAACGAGTAGAGGACGTCGACCGGCACCAGGAACTGGTGGAAGTAGTGGTCGTAGGTGCCGCCGGACTGGTGGAAGTAGTCGACCACGATGAACTTCGTCGCGAAGTAGCTGAACACCAGGCCGACGACGTACAGCGGGATCACCGCGACCAGGCCGGCGATGATCCGGGTGGTGACGAGGTAGGGCACCGACGGGATGCCCATGACCTCGAGCGCGTCGATCTCCTCGCTGATCCGCATCGCGCCGAGCTGCGCGGTGAAGCCCGCGCCGACGGTCGCGGTGAGACCGAGTCCGGCCACCAGCGGTGCGATCTCGCGAGTGTTGAAGTACGCCGACACGAAGCCGGCGAATGCGGAGATGCCGATTTGGTTGAGGCCCTGGTAACCCTCGAGCCCGACCTCGGTGCCGGTGAAGAACGTCAGGAAGCCGATCACGCCGACCGAGCCGAAGATGACCGCGAGCGCGCCGGACCCGAGGCTCACCTCCGCGATCAGCCGGACGATCTCTTTCCAGTACGCCGGCAGCGCGCGCGGAAGCCATGCCAGCGCGCGGCCGAAGAACGACAGTTGCTCGCCGAGGTCTTCGAGGACGTCGAGCGGGCGGTTGACGATCGGGCGCAGCAGCCG
This sequence comes from Frankiaceae bacterium, assembly GCA_030840525.1. Lineage (GTDB taxonomy): Bacteria > Actinomycetota > Actinomycetes > JAFAQI01 > JAFAQI01 > BP-197. The sequence goes on along the minus strand of JAVEEI010000216.1, from coordinate 571 downwards.
CAACGGCCGCGGCAGCGTGATCGGCGTGGTCGTGGCCATCAGATGGCCTTCTGCGGGATGACCTGGAAGTAGATCGTCGTCACCACGAAGTTGACCAGGAACAGCAACATGAACGTGATGATCACGGACTGGTTGACCGCGTCGCCGACGCCCTTCGGCCCGCCTTTCGGATTCAGTCCCTTGTACGACGCGACCAGCGCGGCCAATGCGCCGAACATCAGCGCCTTGAGCTCGCCGACCCAGAGGTCGGGTAACTGCGCGAGCGCGGTGAACGACGCGATGTAAGCGCCCGGTGTGCCGTGCTGCAGCAACACGTTGAACGTGTAACCGCCGATCACGCCGACCACCGACACGAGCCCGTTGAGCAGCACCGCGACGAACATCGAGGCGATGACCCGGGGTACGACGAGGCGCTCGATCGGTGAGATGCCGAGCACCTCCATGGCGTCGATCTCGTCGCGGATCTTGCGGCTGCCGAGGTCGGCGCAGATCGCCGACCCACCGGCCCCGGAGATGAGCAGCGCGCACACGATGGGCGCGGCTTCGCGGACGATCGCGAGCACCGCGGCCG
>JAVEEI010000211.1 GCA_030840525.1 Frankiaceae bacterium | reverse complement strand
CACCCGGCTCGCCGCGCAGTGCGCCGACGGCGTGTTCCAGGCCAGCCTCGCGAGCGCCGTCTTCTTCAACCCGGACCACCAGACCGACCCCAAGCAGGCCGCGGCCGGGTTCGTCGTCCTGCTGCTGCCGTACAGCCTCGTCGGCCCGTTCGCCGGCGTGTTCCTCGACCGCTGGCGCCGCCAGCGCGTCCTCGTCATCGGCAACGTCGTACGGTCCGCGTTCGTCGTCGCGACCGCCGTGCTGCTGCTGGCCGGCGGGCCGCGCGGGATCGGCTTCGACGTCGCGGCGCTGGCCGCAGTGTCGGTCAACCGGTTCTACCTGTCCGCGCTGTCCGCGTCGCTGCCGCACGTCGTATCCCGCGCGGAGCTGGTGCTCGCCAATGCGGTTACGACGACCAGCGGCACGGTCATCGCCGCGCTCGGCGGCGGCATCGGGCTCGCCGTACGGCGCTGGGCCGGGTCCGGCGACGGGGGCAGCGCGGTCGTCGCGATCAGCTCGTGCGTGCTCTACGCGACCTCGGCGCTCATCGCGACGGCGATGCCCGCCGACCTGCTCGGTCCGAAGCCGCGCTCGACCGTCCCCTTCGCGGCGGCGGTACGACGGGTCGCGGCCGGGCTGGTCGAGGGCGCCCGGCACGTTGGCGCGCGGCCGCGGTCGCGGCGTGCGCTGCTGGCGATCTGCGCCAGCCGGCTGCTGTTCGGCATGTCGACGATCGGGTCGCTGCTGCTCTACCGGAACTACTTCCACGACCACGGGTTCTACAAGGCCGGCCTCGTCGGGCTCGGCCAGGCCTTCGGCGCCGCCGCGATCGGGTACGTCGTCGCCGCGGTCGTCACGCCGGCCGCTACCGCGCGGTTCGGTACGGCGCGGTGGGTGACGGCGATGTTCGCGCTGGCCGCGGTGACGCAGCTGGCGTTCGGCCTGCCGTTCCGGATGGACCTGCTGCTCGTCGGTGCGTTCTTCCTCGGCGCCGCGGCCTCCGGCGCGAAGATCTGCGTCGACACGACGGTGCAGGAGGACGTGGACGACAACTACCGCGGCCGGGTGTTCTCGCTCTACGACACCGGCTTCAACCTGACGTTCGTCGCGGCCGCGGCGATCGCGGCATTTTCGTTGCCGCCCAACGGAAAGAGCTACCCCGTACTCATCGCGATCGGCGCCGGCTACGCGCTGATCGCGGCGTCGTACGGGGCTAGTGCGGCGCGGGCGTCGGCGACGGGCTGACCAGCGGCGGTACGCCGACGGGTACTGCGGGCAGCGACGGCACCGGCACCGGGAGCACCGGCGTCGGGGTCGAGCTCGGGAGCAGCTTCAGCACCTTGTCGATCGTGTCCTGCACGGTGCCGGCGACGCCGCTGTCGCTCGGTGACGGGCTCGGGTGTGCGGTCGGCTTGCCGCCGCCACCACCTCCGCCACCGCCTCCTCCGCCACCTCCGCCGCCTCCTCCGCCACCGCCGGTGAGCAGCGACAGTGCAGCGGGGACGGTGCCGACCTGGCCGGTGGCGATGAAGTGCTCCAGCCGGTCGAGGGCGGCGAGTACGGCGGTCGAGTCGGTGTGCAGCCGGTGCGCGACCACGCCCCACGAGCCGCCGGACTTGCGCAGGTCGAGCGCAGCGCCGTACCGCTGCTGGGCCTCGCGCGGATGGCCCGCGGCGGCGATCGCGATCGGCAGCAGCTCCTCGCTACGCGACAGCCCGGCCGGCGCGGTCTCCCGCGGCCCGGCCCAGTTGGCGGTGACGATTTTGAAGGTGCTCGCCCCGGCGGAGTCGACGCCGGTGGCCAGGCTGCGCAGGGCCTTGTCGTCGGCGACCAGCTCGGGCGCGGCGTGGGTCTCGCCGTAGTCGTCGGTGAGCCGCAGCGGCGTCGGCGCGTCCGGCAGCGCGTCGCCGCTGACGACGACCTGGCTCAGCCCGGCGAGCCGGAGCTGCTGGCCGGTCTCGCTGGCCACCTCGGCCGAGCCGGCGAGCGCCCCGACCCGCAGCGTCACCGCGCGCTCGGCCCGAGTGGCGGACCCGGCGGGCGTGTCGACCGTCAGCGTCGCGACCGTGAGCTGCAGCCCGGGCCCGTGGACGGCGTCGACGACGACCGAGCCGGCCCGCAGCGCCTGCGCCGCGCCGTTGACGATCTGGACCGCGGCGTCGGGGCCTTCGTAGACCCGCCGGGAGCGGGTGACGAGCGTCGCGCGCGCACCCGGGCCGGTTCGGACGACGTCACCGCGGTGCAGCCGCAGGCCGTCGACGCCGGCGACCTCCTGGCCGTTCGCGTGGATCACCCGGACGCCGCCGCCCGGGAGCAAGCCGTCGAGGGTGGTGGTGGCCGAGGCGACGGACTCGCCGCAGCCGGTGAGGCTCACGGCCGCGACCAGCGCGGCGGCCGTGATGGACGCACGCCAGACGCCCGTACGGCGACCGGGATGTGCGGTTTGCCCCATGTGTCAATGATCGACGCAGCGGGCCTTCCGGCTCTATGGCACGAAATGACTAATCCGGGTCTAGTCCTTGCTCGCGTGCCCACGCCCGGAGCGCGTCGAGCGCCTCCTCGCGGCTCATCGGGCCCTGCTCGATCCGCAGCTCCAGCAAGTGCTTCCAGGCCTTGCCGACGACCGGCCCCGGCGGTACGCCGAGGGCGGTCATGATCTCGTTGCCGTCGAGCGCGGGCCGCAAGGCCTGCAGCTCCTCGGCCTCGGCCAGCTCACCGATCCGCCGTTCGAGGGCGTCGTACGCCGCGGCGAGCGCGCGTGCCTTCGCGGCGTTGCGGGTCGTGCAGTCCGACCGGGTGAGCGCGTGCAGCCGCGGCAGCAGGTGGCCGGCGTCGCGGACGTACCGGCGAACCGCCGCGTCGGTCCACTCGCCGGCGGAGTAGCCGTGGAAGCGCAGGTGCAGCGCGACCAGCTCGGTGACGTCCTCGACCACGTCCTTCGGGTAGCGCAGCGCGGTCAGCCGGGCGCGAGTCAGCTTGGCGCCGACGACCTCGTGGTGGTGGAACGACACCTTGCCGCCGTCGATCCGCTTGGTGTCCGGCTTGCCGATGTCGTGCAGCAGCGCGGCCAGCCGGAGCACAAGGTCCGGGCCTTCGGTTTCGAGCGCGATCGCCTGCTCGAGAACGGTCAAGGTGTGCGCGTAGACGTCCTTGTGCCGGCGGTGCTCGTCGACGGTCTCGCGCAGCCGGGCGAGCTCCGGCAGCACGTACGCGGCCAGCCCGGTCCCGACGAGGATCTCGAGACCGAGCCGCGGCCGCGGCGAGAGGATCAGCTTCGACAGCTCGTCGCGGATTCGCTCGGCGCTCACGATCGACAGCCGCCCGGTCATCTCCCGGATGGCCGCGACCGCAGCCGGGTCGACCGCGAAGCCGAGCTGCGCGGCGAACCGGGCGGCCCGCAGCATCCGCAGCGGGTCGTCGTCGAAGGAGCGCTCCGGCGGGCCCGGCGTCCGCAGGACGCCGGCGGCGAGGTCGTCGAGGCCGCCGAACGGGTCGACCAGCGGCGCCGCGACGTCGAGCGGCAGCGGCACCGCCATCGCATTGACTGCGAAGTCACGGCGGACGAGGTCGCCGTCGAGCGTCGTACCGAAGGAGACGTCCGGCTTGCGCGTCGACGGGTCGTAGACGTCGCTGCGGTATGTCGTGATCTCGCAGCGGTGCTCGGTGCCCTCGCCCTCGGGGCCGCCCGGCTCGCGGACGAGCACGCCGATGGTGCCGAACTCCGCGCCGGTCGTCCACACCGGGCCGAGCGGGCGGACGAGGCGCTCGATCTCCTCCGGCCGGGCGTCCGTGGTGAAGTCGAGGTCGCCGGACAGCCGGCCCAGCAGGGCGTCGCGGACCGAGCCGCCGACCAGGTAGAGGTCGTGCCCGGCGGCGCGGAACCGCTCCGCGAGCGGCCCGGTCACCGGCTCGACCCGGCGCAGCTCCTCGACCGCGCGGCGGGCGGCGGCGAACAGCGCCCCGTCGTGGGCAGGGTCGTGGGCGGGCACGGGCGGCAAGCCTACGAGCCTCGGCGCGGGCACTCGCGGGCAAGCATGATCAACCGCCAGGGGAACTGGTCGAACCGCGCACAAAGGCCGTAGTCTGCGCATACTTCCCCAGGAGGTCCCACCGACGTGGAACTGACCCGATGAAGGACGCACTGGACGTCCACCGCTCGCTGCTCGCGCGGGAGATCCCGCACGAGGTGGTCCGGCTGCCCAAGGCCGTGTCGTCCGCGGACGACATCCCGGAGGCCCTCGGCCTGGCCCCGCAGCGCTGCGTGGCGGTGCGGATGTACCTCGCCGACGACCGCCCGGTCGCCGTCATCGTCCGGGCTGGCACGGTCCCGCACCCCGGCGCGGTGCTGACCGCCGCGCGGGCGCGCTCGCTGCGCACCGCCCGGCCGGACGTCGTGAACGAGCTGACCGACTTCGCCGCGCCGCTGGTGTCGCCGTTCCTGCTGCCCGACTCGGTGCTCGTCCTCGCCGACGCGTGCGTCGGCCACGCCGACGTCGTCTACGCGCCGACCGGCGACAGCGGTACGGCGGTGGGCATCGCGTCGCGCTGGCTGCTGACGGCAAGTCGCGCCGCCGTCAGCGAGCTGTGCCTGCCGGAGGCGCCCGCCTCGGCGGCCGACGACCTCGACGAGGAGTTCGTCCGCGCACTCGAGCCACCGAACCGGCGGTAGTCCCCAGCGGGTGTCGGGCCGCCGGTCGAGGGCCGTCGCGACATTACGATCGGGACCATGTCCCCCTCCGCTCCGCGCCGCCGGCTCCGCCGGGTCGAGGAGACCTCCGCGGGCGGGCTCGTGCTCGACAGCACCGAGGCGACGCGGGCCCGGGCGGCGCTGATCGGCCGCATCGACCGGCGCGGCCGGCTGCTGTGGTCGCTGCCCAAGGGGCACGTCGAGCCGGGCGAGACCGCCGAGGACGCGGCCGTACGCGAGGTCGCCGAGGAGACCGGCATCACCGGCCGGGTCGTCGGGACGCTGGGCACCATCGACTTCTGGTTCGTGGCCGAGGGCCGGCGCATCCACAAGACCGTGCACCACTACCTCCTGCTCGCGACCGACGGCGAGCTGTCCGCCGACGACATCGAGGTCGAGGAGGTCGCCTGGGTGCCGCTGAGCGAGCTCGACGAACGGCTGGCGTACGCCGACGAGCGCCGGCTCGTCGCCAAGGTGCCAGAGCTGCTGGCGGACACCGCGTGACCCGCCGGCGCGGGTTCGCCGGGCTCGTGCTGGTGGCCCTGCTGCCACTGACCGCTCCCGGTCTCGCCGGCGCCGCTCCCAGCCCCCCGTCCCCTAACAGCCCGAGCAGCCCTAACAGCCCGAGCGCGACCCCGACCGGCCCCGCGCTGCCGCTGAGCGTACGGCTCGGCTCGCTCACGCCGCTCGCGCCGCAGCCCGGCGACACACTCGTCGTCACCGGGACGCTGCACAACGACGGCAACGACCCAGTGACCAACCTCGACGTCAGCCTGCGCTACCGCGACAGCCGGGTCGGCTCGCGCAGCGAGTTCGACGACTACGCGACCACCGCCGACGGGCCGCTGCCGCAGGAGCGGGCCGGCGACGCGACCGTGGCGGTCGGCCACGACAGCATCGCCCCCGGCGCGACGGTCGCGTTCCGGATCAAGGTCCCGGTCGACAGCCTGCAACTCGACCGGCGGTCGTGGCAGGTCTACGAGCTCGGCATCCAGGTCGTCGGTGTCACCCCGACCGAAGGCACCGAGACCGTCGGCCGGCTGCGCACGTTCCTGCCGTGGGCACCGCTCGACGTACCGGGTGTCGGCCTGCCCACGCAGGTCGCGTGGCTGTGGCCGCTCGCCGACCGGCCGCACCGGCTGGGCGGCTCGACCTGGCTCGACGACGACCTCGCCGCCGCCCTCACCCCCGACGGCCGGCTCGGCCGGCTGCTCGCCGAGGGCATCGCCGCCTCGCAGCAGAAGGCACCGCCCGGGCGGCAGCGCACCGCACGCGAGCGGCAGCTGCACATCGTCGGCAAGCGGGTACCCACGGTCCGGCCGGTGCCGGTGACCTGGGCCGTCGACCCGATGCTCGTCGAGGACGTCGCGGCCATGACGTCGGGCTACCGGGTGACGACCGGTCGCTCGACCGAGGCCGGCCGCGGCAAGGCCTTCGCGACGAGCTGGCTGTCGTCGCTGCGCACCGCGGTGAGCCGCGGCGAGGTGCTCGCGCTGCCGTACGCCGACCCCGACATCGTCGCGGCCGACCGGGCCGGCCTCGCCAACGAAGTGCAGATCGCGATCAACAAAGGGCAGACCTCGCTCGCCGCCTCGCTCGGCACCGCCCCGCTGACCTACGCCTGGCCACCGAGCGGGCTCGTCGACCAGCACACGCTCGACAGCCTGTTCGCCGCCGGCGTACGGACGGTCGTCCTCGACGGCGCGGCGTTGCCGATCCTCGGTGGCGAGCCGTCGGAGACACCGGGCGCGCATGCGGTCGTGCACGCCCACGACGGCGACCTCGACGCGCTGCTCGTCGACGACGGCCTGCGCGCTGTGGTGTCGGTCGGCTTGTCCAACCCGGGGCTACAACCCCTTGCGCTGCAACGGTTTCTCTCCGAACTGCTGATGATCCAGGCCGAGCTTCCGTCCGACCAGCGGGCCTTGGTGGTGGCGCCGGACCGCCGCTGGGCGCCCGACCCCGCGTTCGCCGCCGCGCTGCTCGCCGACACCGGCAAGGTGCCGTGGGTGCAGCCGGTGCCGCTGTCGACGGCGCTCGACAACCCGACGTCGACCAAGGTCACGCGCGAGCCGCTCACCTACCCGCGCGCCGCACGGGTGACCGAGCTCACCGGCAGCTACCTCGCGGCGGTGCGCGCGGCGAAGGAGCGCGCCGACGCGTTCGCGTCCATCACGATGCCCGGCGACAACCAGTCGCGCGACTTCGACGACGCGGTCCTGCGCACGCTGTCGTCGGCCTGGCGGGACGACTCGGCCGAGGCCGCGACCCGGCTCGCCGCCGTGCGCGCCGCGCTTGCCTCGACGATGCGGCGGGTCCGGATCGCGACCGGCGCCAACTCCTTCGTCACGCTGACCAGCCACAGCGGCACCGTGCCGGTGACGGTGTCCAACGAGCTGGACACCCCGGTGCACGTCGTCGTCGGCATCACCAGCAGCCTGCACCTGAAGGTCGCCGGCAACGGGCGCACCGCGGAGGTGATCCCGCCGCACCGGCGGATCCCGATCGACGTCAAGGCGACCGCGCAGACCTCCGGCGTGTTCCCGCTCGAGGTCACGCTCTACACGCCCACCGGCCAGACCTACCAGAAGGTCAAGCTGTTCGTCCGGTCCACGGCGTACGGGGTGGTCGCGCTGCTCATCACCGGCGGCGCCACCGCCGTGCTGATGATCGCGGTCGTCGTACGGCTGATCCGGCGCGGGCTGCGAGCCCGCAGACGCGCCGCGTGAACCGGGCGCGCACCGGCCGGGCGAGCTCAGGCGCGGCGATCGCGGCCGGCACCCTCGCGTCCCGGCTGACCGGCTTCCTGCGCACGATCGTCATCGCCGCGGCGCTCGGGCAGTTCCTCGGCGACCCCTACAACGTCGCCAACACGATCCCGAACAGCCTCTACGACCTGCTGCTCGGCGGCGTGCTGTCGAGCGTCGTACTGCCGTTGCTCGTGCAGGCGTCCCACGACGACGCGGACGGCGGCGAGGCGTACGCGCAGCGGCTGCTCTCCGTCGTCGTCGCGCTGCTCACCATCACCGCCGTCGCCGGCGTCCTGCTCGCCCCGCAGATCGTGCACCTGTACGGCGGCAAGCTGGCCGGCCCCGAGCGCGCGCTCGCGACGACGTTCACCCGCTACTTCCTGCCGCAGGTGCTCTTCTACGGCGCCGGCGCGGTGTTCACCGCGATCCTGAACACCCGCGGCAGCCTGGCATTGCCCATGTGGGCGCCGGTGCTCAACAACCTCGTCGTCATCGCGAGCGGCGGCCTGTTCCTCGCGGTCACGCGCTCGGCACCACACGCCGGCCAGCTCTCCCACGGGCAGATCCTCGTGCTCGCTCTCGGTACGACCGGCGGCATCGTCGTCCAGACGATCGCGCTGCTGCCCGGCCTGCGCGCCGTCGGCATCCGGCTCCGGCTGCGCACTGACTGGCGCGCGTCGCCGCTAGTCTCGGCCGGCCCGTTCGCGGCGTGGATGGTCGGGTACGTCGTGACCAACCAGCTCGGCTCCCTCGTCATCGTCAACCTCGCGACCGCGAGCGGCCGGGCCCGGCACAACCCCGGCTTCGGGTACTCGGCCTACACCTACGCGTACGCGCTGTTCTCGCTGCCGTACGCGGTGGTCGCGGTCACGGTGATCACCGCGCTGTTCCCGCGGATGAGCCGCAGCGCCACCGCGCAGCGGCGGGGCGAGATCGCGAACACGCTCGGCGCCGGGCTCAGCCTCTCCGGCACGCTGCTCGTCCCCGCGACGGCGCTGCTGGTCGCTCTCGGGCCGCTGGTCGGCGCGGTCGTGTTCGCGCATGGCAACACCGACCTGTCGGACGCGCGGCTCACCGGCGCCACGCTGGCCGCGTTCGCGCTCGGGCTGGTGCCGTTCTCGGCGTTCCAGCTCCAGCTGCGCGCGTTCCTGGCGTTGCGCGACTCGCGGACGCCGGCGCTGGTCAACGGGGCGGTCACCGCGGTGAACGTGCTGGCCGACCTCGTCCTGTACGTCGCGCTGCCGCCGCGGGAGAAGGTCGTCGGGCTGGCGCTGGGCTTCGTCGCGTCGTACGTCCTCGGCGCGTTCTGGTTCGCCCGGCTGCTGCGCCGCCGGCTCGGGCCGGCCAACGAGCACCGGGTGCTGCGGACACACCTGCGGCTCACCGTCGCTGCGCTGGTCGCGGTGGTCCCGGCGTACGCGGCGGCCCGGCTGCTGACCGGCGGGCTCGGGCTGGACCCGGAGTCGTCGTTCGTCGCGGTCGCGGTCGCGGCGGTGATCGGCGGGGCGCTGTTCTTCGCGGTCGCGAGCCGGCTGCGGGTCAGCGAGCTGGACGAGATCACCGACATGGTCAGGCGCCGCCTGCGCGGCTGCTAGGAGGGATCGGCGAAACGCGCCCGTCGCGAGCCGAGTCCAGGCGGCGACCCGGAAGGCCGCAGGTCGCGGGCGTAGCAGAGCTACGCGCGCGGCCGAGAACGCAGCCGGTCGTCGCCTGGGCGCGGCGCAGCAGGGTGGGTTTCGCCGATCCCTCCTAGGCCAACCGGCCCAACTCAAGGCCGTCCATCCGTACGCCGACATTGGGTGCAAGGAGGACGTGTCATGAAGTGCGAGCGTCGGGGCTGGGCGACCGGCGACCGGGGCGGCATCGTGATCGGCTGGCTGGTGAAGCTGGTCGTCGTCGTGGTGCTCGTCGCGGTCGTCGCGTTCGACGCGATCTCGGTCGGGGTCTCCCGGCTGAACGGCACCGACGACGCGAACGCCGCCGCCCTCGCCGGGGCGACCGTCTGGCAGCAGACCCACAACGAACAGTCCGCGCTCGACGCCGCCGAGGAGGCCGTGCCCGACAGCCACGAGTCGCTGGTCCCGAACAGCTTCTCGATCGCCGCCGACGGCACCGTGCACCTCGAGCTGCGGCGTCAGGCGAAGACGCTGCTCATGTTCCGGATCGGCCCGTTGCGCCGCTACACGTACGCGGTCGTCAAGGGCGAGTCCGGCCCGCCGACGTCGTGACCCGCGAGCCACGTACGCGCCGGGTGCCGCGGGTCCGCCGGCTCACTGCCGTCGCCGCCTGCGCCGCCGGGATCGCGACCGCGATCGCATGGCCGGGCGCCTCCGCCGGGGCCGACCCGCTCGCCGACGCACGCGCCCGCGCCGCGGCCCTCGCCCGCACCGTCGCCGACCTGCAGACGCGCGCCGAGATCGCGACCGAGCGCTACGACGCCGTCGAGACCCAGCTCGGCCAGGCCGTCACCGCGAGCATGCTGGCGCAGCGCGAGCTCGACGCCGCGCAGAGCCAGACCCAGGCCGACCAGGACCGGGCCGGCGCCCGGGTCCGCGCGCTGTACGAGTCGGGCGGTGCGACCGCGTTGTTCGCCTCGATCCTCGACGGCACCAGCCCGACCGACCTGATGGACCGCTACCACGATGTCAGCGTCGCCATCGGGGTCGACCAGGTCACCGTGCACGCCGACCAGACCCGCGCCGACGCCGCCGCCCGGATCACGGCCCGGCTGGCGGCTCTGGCAAACAAGGTCACCAACCTGCAGGCCGCCGCCGGCAATGCCGCCGTCGAGGTCACCACCCTGCTCAACGCCCAGCAGCGCGCCCTGGCCGGCGCGAACCAGCAGGTGCGTTCCCTTGCCGCGCAGGCCGCGGCCGCGGCGGCAGCCCGCAGCGCCGCCAACTTCACCGCCGCCCTGACCGCCGCCGGCGTCACCCTCACCGGTACGACGAAGCCGCCGAACGCGACGGTCGCGACCGTGATCGCCGCCGCCCGGACCAAGCTCGGCGACCCGTACCTGTGGGGCGGCACCGGCCCGGACGCCTACGACTGCAGCGGTCTGACCCAGTTCGCGTACGGCATAGCCGGTATCGCACTTCCCCGCGTCGCCTCGGACCAGTGGCGGGTCGGCGCCCGGGTCGACCTCGCGAACCTGCTGCCCGGCGACCTGCTGTTCTGGGCCACGAACCCTGCCGACCCGGCGACGATCCACCACGTGGCGATTTACTTCGGCGACGGCTTGATGATCGCCGCGCCGCACACCGGCGACGTCGTGAAGATCGAGCCGGTGTACATGGACGGCTTCTTCGGCGCGACCCGTCCGTGGGCGAACCCCGCACCCGTACCGCCGCCCAAGTAACCGGGACCTACGCAGCACCCTCCCCGTAGAGTTGCGCCGCGTGGGACGCGCCGACGACGAATTCGCCGGCATCACCGCCGGGCTCGTCATCGAGGACCGCTACCGGCTCGAGCAGGTCCGCGACGACACCGCCGCCGCGGACGGGCGTCGCGTCGTCCTGTGGCGCGCGCTCGACCTCGCGCTCGACCGCCGGGTCGCCGTCCTGCTCGCGAGCGGCCGCACCCGCGCCCTCCGCCAGCAGCTCGCGCAGGCCGCCACCCGCGCCGGCCGGGTCGTCGACGCCCGATGCGTCCGCGTCCTCGACGTCGGCGAGCTGGCGGCGGCCGACCGGTTCACCTGGATCGTCACCGAGTGGGTCGACGCGCCGACCCTTGCCGCCGTCGTACGGCGCAAGACGCTGCCGGTCGACGAGGCGGTCGCGCTGGTGCGGCAGTGCGCGCAGGCGCTCGCGACCGCCGCGCGCGAGGGCTGCACGCACGGGCACCTGCACCCCGACCGGGTGCTGGTCCCGGCCGCCGGGCTGCCCCGGGTGACCGGCCTCGAGACCGCGCGGGCCCTCGCCGAGGATGCGGACAGTGGCCCGTCCGACCCGGGTGCCGCCGACGTGCGCGCGCTCGGTGGCCTGCTGGTGGCGGCGCTGACCGGGACCTGGCCGCTCCCCGGCTACGCCGGGCTACCGCGTACGCCGGCGGGCACCAGGCTCCGCCAGCGCCGCCGCGACGCACCCAAGGCCCTGGACGAGATCGCGTCCCGTGCGCTCGCCGGCCGCTACCCGGACCCCGGCGCCGTCGACCGCGCGCTCGGCGACCTGCCGGCGCCGAAGCCGGCCCAGCCCGCACCGCCGTCGCCGCGGGCGCTGGCAGCCCGCCGGTGGGCCTGGCGTCTCGTGCCACCCGCGCTCGTCGCCGTACTCGGTGCCGCCGGGTGGGTCGTCGGCAGCGACCTCGGGCGAGTGCCGCTCGTCGCCCGGGCGCACCACCCGACTTTGCCGGCGCCGAGCGCGAGCGCCCCGGGGACCGGCGTCCTGCACCTGGTCTGGTCGAGCCCGCCGAGGGTCGCCAGCTTCGACCCCGAGGGCGACGGCGAGGAGAACCCGAGCGCGGTCGGTCTCGCGGTCGACAACGACCCGTCGACGTCCTGGACGACGGTCACGTACCGCGGCAGCTCGCACCTCGGCGGGCTCAAACCCGGGGTCGGCCTGCTGCTCGACCTGCGCCGCCCGACGACGGTGCGGGTCGCCGAGCTCGCGCTGACCGCGCCGGGCAGCACGGTCGAGCTGCGGGCCGGCGACCAGGCGCCGCGCACCGAGGCCGACCTGGCGGTGGTGTCGGCGACCGTCGGCGCCGGGTCGCAGGTGCGGTGGCAGCTGCCCCGGCCGACGACAGCGAGGTACTGGCTGGTGTGGTTCACCGACCTGCCGAAGGCGAGCGGCGGTTATCGAATCGGTGTCACCGAGGTCGCATTACTCGGCTGAGCGCCTCCGAGCCGTTACCCTGCGCCGGTGAGCGGGGCGCTGGCAGGGCTCGACGACCGTGAGTTGCTGGCGCGCCACGCCGCCGGCGACCGGCAGGCGTTCGGGCTCGTCGTCGAGCGACACCGCGACCGGCTGTGGCGGGTCGCGCTGCGCACCCTCGGCAACCCCGACGACGCCGCCGACGCGGTCCAGGACGCGCTGCTCTCGGCGTACCGCGCGGCTGGCTCCTTCCGCGGCGACGCTGCGGTGACGACGTGGCTGCACCGGATCACGGTGAACGCCTGCCTCGACCTCGTCCGGCGGCGCAACAGCCGCCCGAGCGTGCCGCTCGACGACGAGCAGGGTCCGGGCGACGACGTCGCCGCGCCCGACGTCCTCGGCGAGCGCGAGACGGCGGCAGAGATCCTCGCGGCTCTACGCCGGATCGGCCCCGAGCAGGCGGCCGCGGTCGTCCTGGTCGACGTCGAAGGCTTCCCGGTCGCGCAGGTCGCGGAGATGCTCGACATCCCGGTCGGGACGGTCAAGAGCCGCTGCGCCCGCGGCCGCGCCCGGCTGGCGGAGTTGCTCGGCCACCTCGGCGGGAACCCTCCTCCGTTGCCGGCCGTCGAACCCGGGTACGGCGATTCCGGCACCGACTCGACGGAGGAGAGCACGTGAGCGACGGCCCCGCGGCCGCGGACCACCTGAGCCTCGACCAGCTCGCCGAGCTCGACGAGGGCATCGCCGCGAACGCCGACGCGCTGCGCCGCCACCTCGACGGCTGCGCCGCCTGCCGGGCGCGCGCCGGCCAGCTCAACGCGAGCCGGGCGCTGCTGTCGACGCTGCCGGCGGAGGCGATGCCCGCGGACGTGGCCGCCCGCATCGACGCGGCGCTCGCGGCCGAGCCGGCACCGCCGATGACGTTCGGTGGCGACATCGTGCCGATGCAGTCGCGGCGGGCCTGGCTGCGCGGCCCGAACGTCGCGGCGGCCGCGGCCGGCGTGGCGGTGCTCGCCCTCGGCGCCGCGCTCGTCGTCGGGCACCTGGGTGACAAGTCCAAGCCGGCGGCCAAGACCAGCGCCGGCGCGGTCAACCGCGGCGCGCTGCCGTTGGGTGCGGCGGCGCCGAGCGGGCTGAAGCAGTTCCAGACCGGCCACGACTACACCGCGGCGACGTGGCGGGGCTACGTCACCGGCCTGCTGATCGCCGCCCCGCCGCCGTTCCCGACGCCGCCGCCCAACACGTCCGCGCCGGTGACCCCGACCCCTACGGGCCCCGCGAGCTACACCCGCGACGAGCTGCGCGACCCGGCCCTCGTGTACGCCTGCGCCGCCCTGCTCGCCGGCCGGCCGGTGCTCCCGATCGCGATCGACTACGCGACGTACGACGCCATCCCCGCGGACATCCTCGTACTGCCGGGCCACGAGGACCCCACCCACCAGCTCGACATCTACGTCATCCGCTCGACCTGCAGCGGCAAGGCCATCGACATCGGCTTCCTCCGGATGCCGCGGCCGGGCGTGCGCTAGTCGTCGGCCGGCCGCTTGCGCTTCGGCGGCGCGAACACGACCGGCCACGCGAGCGTGCCGAAGATGGCCGCCAGGTAGGGCGGGCCGACCTCGTGCCACGCGCTCACCGGGTCCTGCCCGCCGCCGGACTCGAGCCGGAACGCGAGGCCGGCGCTGAGCACCGCCGCGACCGCGCCGATGAGCAGCGTCACCCGCCGTACCCGGACGCCGGCCGGGGTGCCCGCGGCGGTCGCGGCGGCCCAGCCGGTCGCCAGGCCGACCAGCGCCGGCGCGACGACCGAGAAGAGCTGCACGTCGACGTACTGCGTCGCGATCCACCCACCGAGCAGGGCGACGACGTACGCCGCCGCGCCGGCCCGCACGACCCGTTCCAGGTACGGCGCGGCCGGGGCGGCCGGGGCCGGCGCGGCGCACGCGCCGCACCCCCGTTCGCCGTACGCCGCCGCGTCCACGCCGCAGCGCGGACGGGAGCAGCGCGGGCAGCTGCCGACCGCGAGCCGGGCAGGGTGCAGGGCGCACCGGGTCGCGGGCATGGGGCAAGCCTTGCACGCCCGCGCGCGGGAATCGTGAGCCCTACACTCGCGTTCTGCGCACCGGCACCAGCGACGGCGACAGCGAAGGCGAGACGCCAATGCACGGCGACACTGACAGCGACATCAGGGACGTCATCATCGTCGGGTCGGGGCCGGCGGGCTACACCGCGGCGGTCTACACCGCGCGAGCCAGCCTCCGCCCGCTGCTGGTGGAAGGCGTGCAGTACGGCGGCGCCCTGATGAACACGACCGAGGTAGAGAACTTCCCCGGTTTCGTCGACGGGATCCAGGGCCCGGACCTGATGGACCACATGCGCAAGCAGGCCGAGCGGTTCGGCGCCGAGCTGGTCTCCGACGACGCGACCGCGCTCGACCTGACCGGCGAGGTCAAGACCGTCGAGGTCGGCGGCGAGACCTACCGGGCGAAGGCCGTCATCCTCGCGATGGGGTCGGCGTACCGCTACCTCGGCCTGCCCAACGAGGAGCGACTGCTCGGCCACGGCGTGTCGGCCTGCGCCACCTGTGACGGCTTCTTCTTCCGCAACCAGCGCATCGCGGTCGTCGGCGGCGGCGACTCGGCGATGGAGGAGGCGACGTTCCTCACCCGGTTCGCCGAGAAGGTCTACCTCATCCACCGCAGGGACGCATTCCGGGCATCACGAATCATGGTGGACCGGGCGCTTGCGAACGACAAGATCGAGGTGCTCTACAACACCGTCGTCGAAGACGTTCTCGGCGACGACAAGGTGACCGGGCTGGCGCTGCGCAACGTCGTCTCGGGCGAAGGCTCGACCCTCGACGTGACCGGGATGTTCGTCGCGATCGGGCACGACCCGCGCAGCGAGCTCGTCCGCGGACAGGTCGACCTCGACCCCGCGGGCTACGTGCTCGTCGACGCGCCGTCGACCCGGACCAACCTCCCCGGCGTGTTCGCGTGTGGCGACCTCGTCGACCACGTCTACCGCCAGGCGATCACCGCCGCCGGCACCGGTTGCGCCGCCGCGCTCGACGCCGAGCGGTGGCTGGAAGCGTCCGGGACGGAATAACGTCGTACCGCCGTGGTTGGAACGGCAGACAACGCAACTCGCGGAGGAGAACCGATGGGCGCCAGCACCAAGACCGTCACCGACTCGACGTTCGATGCCGAGGTGCTGGGCAGCGACAAGCCGGTCCTCGTCGACTTCTGGGCCGAGTGGTGTGGCCCGTGCAAGATGGTCGCCCCGGTGCTGGAGGAGATCGCGGCGGAGAACGCCGACAGGATCACCATCGCCAAGGTGAACATCGACGAGAACCCCGAGATCGCCCGCCGCTACCAGATCATGTCGATCCCGACGATGTCGGTCTTCTCCGGCGGCGAGGTCGTGAAGAGCATCGTCGGTGCCAAGCCGAAGGCCGCACTGCTGCGCGACCTCGAAGGCATCCTCTAGCGGCGTCGCCGGCAAGGGGATTCACCCGCCCCGCCCGGTTTCACCTCTAGTTCCCGCGGCTACCATCCGCGGATGCAGGTCGTGCGGCGCGGCGACGACGGTCCCGTCGTCAGCGAGATCCGCGACAAGCTCGGGCGGCTCGGCCTGCTGAGCGCGCGGCTCGACTCCGCCGGCTACGACCAGGCGGTCGAGCACGCCGTACGCGAGTTCCAGCAGGACCGCGGGCTGCGCGTCGACGGCGTGGTCGGCCCGGAGACCTACCGCGCGCTCGACGAGGCGCGCTGGCAGCTCGGCGACCGCTCGCTGTCCTACGCGGTGAACCACCCGTACGTCGGCGACGACGTCGCGGCGCTTCAGCAGCGCCTGCTCGAGATGGGCTTCGACCCCGGTCGTTGCGACGGCCGGTTCGGGCCGCAGACCGAGGAGGCGCTGCGCGAGTTCCAGCGCAACGTCGGCCTGCTGACCGACGGCATCCTCGGCCCGACGACGCTGGCCGCGCTCCAGCGGCTGCGCCGTACCGTCACCGGCGGGTCCGCGTCGGAGCGGCGCGAGGAGGAGAAGCTGCTGCGCGGGTCCATCGCGCCGGCCGGGCGGCGGGTCGTGCTCGACCCCGGCCACGGCGGCGACGACCTCGGCGCGTGCGCGCACGACCTCGCCGAGTCCGACGTCGCCTACGACCTCGCCACCCGGATCGAGGGCCGGCTCGGCGCGCTCGGCATCGACACGCTGCTCACCCGCGGCCCTGACTCCGCGCCGGACGACGAAGACCGGGCCCGGTTCGCCAACGACACCGGCGCCGACCTGCTCGTCTCGCTGCACACCGACGCCGCGCTCTCGGCCGGCCCGAACGGCGTCGCGACCTACTACTACGGCGCCACGCTGCGCGGCCGGCATGTGCGCTCGGTCGTCGGCGAGCGGCTGGCCACCCTCATCCAGCGCGAGCTGGTCGCTCGCACCGACCTGCTCGACTGCCGGACGCACCCGAAGGCGTGGACGCTGCTGCGGCTGACCCGGATGCCCGCGGTCCGCGTTGACGCCGGCTACGTGACCGCGGCCGGCGACGCCCGGCGGCTGGCCGACCCGGAGTTCCGCGACACGGTCGCGGAGGCCGTCGTCGCCGCGATCCAGCGGCTGTTCCTGCCCGAGGACCGCGACATCCCGACCGGGCAGTTCCGGATGCCCGCGCTGACCGGCTGAGGCTCAGACGGGGCGCAGCGCGCCTTCCGGCGACATCGAGCCGAGCAGGCGCTCCAGCGCGACCTCGACGTCCTCGCGCCACGACGCGACCGTCTTGAGCTCCATCCGCAACCGCGGGTAGCGCGGGTGCGGCCGCACGGTCTTGAACCCGACCGCGAGCAGGTAGTCGGCCGGGATGACGCAGTGGCCGGCACCGTGCCACTCCGCGTCGCCAAAAGCCTCCAGCGCCTTGATGCCGCGGCGGGTGAGGTCCTTGACGATGCCCTGGACGAGCATCCGGGCGAGGCCGCCGCCGGTGAACTCGGGCATCACCTCGCCGGTCATCAGCAGCGCCGCGTCGGCGCTCACCGGGCTGGTCGGGAACGCGACCGAGCGCGGCACGTACGCCGGCGGCGCGAACAGGACGTAACCGGCCGGGATGCCGTCGACGTAGGCGATCTTGCCGCAGCTACCCCACTCGAGCAGGACGGCGGAGACCCACGCCTCCTTCTCCAGCTCGGTGTCGCCGGTCTCGGCCGCGCGCGCACCCGCGACCGGGTCGAGCTCCCAGAACACACACTTGCGGCAACGACGCGGAAGGTCGTCGAGGTTGTCGAGGGTGATGTTGGCGAGCCGGCGCGCCATCGGCACTCCTGGTCCGGCCGGGAACGTTGCGGCCAACGAAGGATCGTAACGGGCGTTGGCCGTTACGGATAGTGTCCAGGGGGTGGAGATTCGCCAGTCGGACAAGCTCGCCGGGGTCGCCTACGACGTACGCGGGCCGGTCCTGGCCGAGGCGATGCGGCTGGAGGCCGAGGGCCACCGCATCCTGCGGCTGAACATCGGCAACCCGGCGCCGTTCGGCTTCGACGCGCCGGACGAGATCGTCGCGGACATGGCCCGGACGCTGGCGACCGCGCAGGGCTACAGCGAGAGCAAAGGCATCCTCACCGCCCGCCGCGCGGTCGTGCAGTACCACCAGAGCAAGGGCGTCGAGGGTCTCGACGTCGAGGACGTGTGGCTCGGCAACGGCGTGTCCGAGCTGATCACGATGACGCTGCAGGCGCTGCTCAACAACGGCGACGAGGTGCTCATCCCGGCGCCGGACTACCCGCTATGGACCGCGATCACGACGCTCTGCGGTGGGCGCGCGGTGCACTACCTGTGCGACGAGTCCGCCGGCTGGCTGCCCGCCCTCGACGACCTCGAGCGCAAGATCACCGACCGGACAAAAGCCCTAGTCGTGATCAACCCGAACAATCCGACCGGCGCGGTCTACCCGCGCGAGGTGCTCGAGCGGATGGTCGACCTCGCCCGCGAGCACGGCCTGCTGCTGCTCGCCGACGAGATCTACGACCAGATCCTGTACGACGGCACCGAGCACCACGCGCTTGCCGCCCTCGCGCCGGACCTGCTCTGCGTCACGTTCAACGGCCTGTCGAAGGCCTACCGGGTCGCCGGCTACCGCGCCGGCTGGGCGGTCGTGTCCGGGCCCACCGAGCACGCGCGCAGCTTCCTCGAAGGGCTGACGCTGCTGGCCAACATGCGGTTGTGCCCGAACGTGCCCGCCCAGCACGGCATCCAGGCGGCGCTCGGCGGCCCGCGCGACATCGGCGCGCTGGTGCTGCCCGGCGGCCGGCTGCACGAGCAGCGCGACCTCGCGGTCCGGATGCTCAACGACCTTCCGGGGGTCTCCTGCACCACGCCGCTGGGGGCGCTCTACGTGTTCCCGCGGCTCGACCCGGCCGTCTACCCGATCGTCGACGACGAACGGTTCGTCGTCGACTTCCTGCGGGCCGAGCACGTGATGATCGGGCACGGCACCGGCTTCAACTGGCCGTCGCCGGACCACCTACGCATCGTGACGCTGCCGGCGGTAGAGGACTTGGCCGACGCGCTCCACCGCCTCGGCCGCTTCCTGGAGACTCAGCGCGCTCAGTAGCTGCCGCCTCACAGCGGGTTAGTACGACTCCTCGTGGCGCTGAGCCTCGGACTCGTCGGTTGAGGCTTCCGCGGGCGGCTCGTCCGGCTGCGCCTGCGTCGACTGGAGCGCGCCCGGGGCGAGCTGGCCGAGGACGCGCTCGAGGTCGTCCATCGTGGCGAACTCGACGACCAGCTTGCCGCGGTTGCGGCCCATCTCGATCTTGACCCGGGTGTCGAGCGCCTCGGACAGCAACTCGGCGAGCGCGACGAGCTCGCCCGGCTGCTCCCGCTTCGTTCGCGCCGCCCGCGTGGCCGACGCCGGCTCGCCGACGGCGACGAGCTCCTCGACCGAGCGCACCGACAGACCCTCGGCGATCACGCGCTCCGCCAGCCGCTCCTGCGCGTGGTGGTCGTCCAGCGAGAGCAGCGCGCGCGCGTGTCCGGCGGACAGCACGCCCGCCGCCACGCGCCGCTGGACCGCGGGCGCGAGGTTGAGCAGCCGTAGTGTGTTGCTCACGTGCGAGCGGGAGCGCCCGATCCGGTCGGCGAGCTGCTCGTGCGTCGTACCGAACTCGGTCAGGAGCTGCTGGTACGCCGCCGCCTCTTCCAGCGCGTTCAGCTGCTGGCGGTGCAGGTTCTCCAGCAGGGCGTCGCGGAGCAGGTCGTCGTCGGCCGTCTCGCGCACGATGGCCGGGATGCTGGCCAGGCCAGCCTCGCGCGTCGCCCGCCACCGCCGCTCGCCCATGACGAGCTGGTACCGGTTGGGTTCGAGCTCGCGGACGACGACCGGCTGGAGTACGCCGACGGCCTGGATGCTCGCCACCAGCTCGGCGAGCGCCTCGGGGTCGAAGACCTCGCGCGGCTGCCGCGGGTTCGGCTCGATGGCGTCGAGCGGGATCTCCTCCAGCCGGGCCCCGAGCGCCTCCTCGTCGGCCGGTCCGGTGGGGATGAGGGCACCGAGGCCACGCCCGAGACCTCCGCGGCGGACGTTCACGATGACGCTCCTTCCCCGGTCGCGGGGCGACCGGCCAGTTCGTACGCCGCTTGCGCGTATGCGCGGGCCCCGCGGGAGGCGGGGTCGTACGTCATGACGGACTGCCCGTACCCCGGCGCCTCGGAGATTCGCACGCTCCGAGGGATGGGCTCGGTCAGCACCACCGGGCCGAAGTGGTTGCGTACCTCTTCGGCGACCTGCTCGGCCAGTCTGGTCCGTGCGTCGAACATCGTCAGCAGAATCGTCGAGACGTGCAGGTCCGGGTTCAGGTGCGCGCGCACCAGCTCGATGTTGCGCAGGAGCTGGCTCAGGCCCTCCAGCGCGTAGAACTCGCACTGGATCGGGATCAGCACCTCCCGCGCCGCCACCAGGGCGTTCACCGTGAGCAGCCCGAGCGAGGGCGGGCAGTCGACGAACACGTAGTCGTAGTCGGCCGCCACCACAGCGATCGCCTTCGCAAGCCGGGTCTCGCGCGCGACCCTCGACACCAGCTCGATCTCGGCGCCGGCGAGGTCGATCGTCGCCGGCGCGCAATACAGCCCCGGTACGCCGTCGACCGGCGCCGCGACCTCGCTGAGCGGTCGCCCGTGGACGAGCACGTCGTAGATGGACGGCGTGCCCTCGCGGTGCTCCACGCTGAACGCGGTCGAGGTGTTGCCCTGCGGGTCGAGGTCGACGACCAGCACGCGCGCACCGTGCTGGGCGAGGGCCACCGCCAGGTTGACGGTGCTCGTCGTCTTGCCGACACCGCCCTTTTGGTTGGCCACGCCGATCACACGCACGTTCGGCGGCAGCGGCCACGGGCCGCCGGGCACCCGTTCCGCGCTGGCGCCGCTCTGCACCGGCGCCTGGGCGAGGTCGATATCCCCGTCCTCGGGGGCAAGAAGTTCGTCCAGCGGCGCCACCCCGGCGGAGTCGGCTGTTTCACGTGAAACTTCGTTGGGGACCCGCTCGGCTGTTTCACGTGAAACTTCGTCGTCGCGCGGAGGCCACCCCAGGGGTGACGCAGCCCCCTGAGCACGGCGGGGCCAACCGACGCCCATTAGCTCACCCTTCCGCGAGGGCGAGGACGGTCGAGGAGCACGCGCACGACAGTAGCGCCCGAGGCGTCGTCGCCAAAGGTCAGAACCTCGGCCGGTCGGGTACTTCTGCGCCGGATAACGCTCGCCGCGGCAGCGACCTCAGCCGCGACGGTCCGCCCTTTGACTGCCAGCAACGTTCCGCCGGGCCGGACCAGGCGGCTCGCAAGCACGACCAGGCGCTCCAGCGGAGCGACCGCCCGCGCGACCGCGACGTCCCACCGCGGCTCGGCGATCTCCTCGGCTCGGCCTCGGATGACCTTGATGGACAGGCCGAGCGCCGCCACCGTTTCGTCGAGAAACACCACCCGGCGCGCGAGCGGCTCGAGCAACGTCATCTGCAGGTCGGGGCGGGCGAGAGCCAGCGGGATGCCGGGCAAGCCCGCCCCGGACCCGATGTCCACCACCTCGAGCGGGCCGTCCGTCGACGGCAGCGCCGGGGCGACCGCTGCGCTGTTGAGCACGTGCCGGCTCCACAGCCGAGGGCGTTCCCGCGGCCCGATCAGGCCGCGCTCGACGCCTGCGGTCGCGAGCAGGTCGACGTACCCGACGGCCTGGGGGAGCCGTTCGCCGAAGACGGCCTCGGCCTGCGCCGGCAGCGGCTCGACGTCGGTGGTGAGGCTTGCGGGCCCGAGTGGCCCGGTCACCCGCGGCGGATGACGATCCGCCGCTCGGGCTCCTCGCCCTCCGACTCGCTCACGACGCCGTCGACTGCGGCGACCGCGTCGTGCACGACCTTGCGCTCGAACGGCGTCATGGGGTCGAGCCGGGCGGTCTCCCCCGTGTCGCGCACCTGCTCAGCCCGGACGCGGCCCAGCTCGGACAGCTCGTCGCGCCGGCGGGCCCGATGACCGCCGATGTCGAGCATGAGCCGGCTGCGTACGCCGGTCTCGCGGTGGACGGCGAGGCGGGTCAGCTCCTGCAGCGCCTCGAGGGTCTCGCCGCCGGTCCCGACCAGGCGGGACAGGTCGGCCCCGACGATGGACACCGCCGCGCGCGACCCCTCGACGTCGATGTCGATATCGCCGTCGAGGTCGGCGATGTCGAGCAGCGCCTCGAGGTAGTCCGCCGCGATGTCGCCTTCCCGTTCGAGCAACGAGACGTCGGTCGACGCACCCTCCGCGTCCGCGGCCGGCTGGCTGTCCTCGCTCACGATCTCCTCCTGCTCGTCCGCGGTCGTCATCGACGGCCGCCCTTGCGCTTCTTCCGGTTACGGTTCACCGGCGGTCGGGCGGCCGGTCTCGTCCCGTTCGTGGTGGGCGTGGCGGCGCCGTTCGACCCGTCCGGGGCCGGATCGTCCTCCGCGTCGCCGTCGGGCACCAGCGCCGTACGCGCCGGCCGCACCCGGTCGGGGCGCGCACCCGGGGCCGGGCCGGCCACGGTCGTCGACGGGCCGGTGGCGGCCGGCGCCATGTCCATCCGGCGGATGACGACCGCCTGCTGGGCCATGCTCCAGAAGTTGGTGGTGAGCCAGTACAGCAGCACGCCGAGCGGGAACTTGAAGCCGAACAGCGCGAACACGACCGGCAGCACGTAGAGCAGCGTCTTCTGCTGCTGCGGCATCTGGGCCACGCCGGACGCGGCGTTGCGGGCCATCAGCTGGCGCTGGGTGATGAACGTCGACGCCGCCATGACCACGATCAGGATGACCGACAGCAGCTTGACCGACGTGGCGTTGGCGTGCAGCAGGCTGAGGGTGTGGCTGCTCGAGCTGAACGAGGCGCCGATCGGCACGCCGAAGACCTTGGCGACCGACGCGTCGTGGGTCAGGTGCGCGTTGAGGATGTTGTTGAAGTGTCCGGAGAAGCACTGCGCGATGTTGTTGACGTCGGTGCAGCCCTTGTTGGGGTGCAGGCTGTTGAGCACCTTGAACAGCGCGAAGAAGACCGGGATCTGGACGATGACCGGCAGGCAGCCGGCCAGCGGGTTGGTGCCCGCCTCGCGCCAGAGCGCCATCATCTCCTGATTGAGCTTCTCCTTGTCGTTCTTGTACTTCGCCTGCAGCTCTTTCATCTGCGGCTGGAGTGCGCTCATCGCCCGCTGGCTCTTGATCTGCTTGACGAACAGCGGGAACAGCAGCAGCCGCATCGCCATGGTGAGCAGCACGATCGACAGCGCCCACGAGGCACCCGACGTGGGGCCGAAGATCGACCCCATGCCCGAGTGGATGTGGACGATCAGCCACGCGACGGCGTTGTAGAACGGGTCTAACACGAGAAGGCCTCCGGCCTCATGGGTTCAGCCTCCGGCCTTGTGGGCAGCGCTGGGTGGGCGGGCGGGACGGGGTCCACGCCGCCGCGGTGGAACGGGTGGCAGCGGCCCAGCCGCCGCAGGGTCAGCCAGCTCCCGCGCAGCGCGCCGTACGTCTCGAGTGCGTCGAGCGCGTAGGCGCTGCACGAGGGGACGAACCGGCAGCGCGGACTCAGTACGGGCGAGACGAACGATCGGTAGCCGCGCACCAGGGCGACGAGCAGGCGGGTCATCGGGTCGCCCGGGCGAGCGCGGTCCGCACGCCGCTGTCGAACTGACGTTCTAACTCCGCACCCGTCACCGCGGCGGCGGCGGGAGTCGCCCGTACGACGAGCGCGCTGCCGCCGGGCAGGTCGGCCAGCCGCGGCCGGGCGAGGTGGCGCAGCCGGCGGCGGACCCGGTTGCGGACCACGGCGGGACCGACCGCGCGGGAGACGACGAAGCCAGCCCGAGCCGGCCCGGCCTCAGCTAAGGACGACGAGGAGGGCACGCGAAGGTGGATCACCACGGCGGGTGCGGCGGAGCGAACCCCGCCGCGCACCGTGGCGGTGAACTCGGCGCGGCGACGAAGGCGTGCCGCGGCGGGAAGCACGAGCGTGGCGCTCAGGCCGATAGCCGCTCGCGGCCCTTGCGGCGACGAGCAGCGAGGATGGCGCGGCCGGCGCGGGTGCGCATGCGCAGCCGGAAGCCGTGGGTCTTGGCCCGGCGCCGGTTGTTCGGCTGGAAGGTCCGCTTGCTCACGGAAGTGCTCCAAACGTCCTGCACCGACGAGTGCAGCGAGAAGGAAGGGCATGCTGACGCAGCCCGCGAAGGGCAGCGACCACGTTACGGGGGCCGCGCGGGCGGGTCAAACCCGCGCCGGGCGGCCTGTGTGGAGGCCGGTCAAGGCGACACGCCGGTAGCCGCGCACAGATTCGCGCTCGGTTGTGGAGAACCGCTTGAAGCCGCATCCGGACCACTGTTAGCGTTCGTCGCCTACCGGCCCTTCCCTCGTCATTTCCCCGCTCGGCCACGCACGGTCCACAGTCTGTGGACGTGATTGTGGACGACACCATCGACGTCGCCGGTCACCAGCCGGGTTCGTCCCGGTTCTGCCGCACGATCGAGGCCGGGAGCAAAGCACGTGTCGAACCCCACGGATGCCGTGACGACCGCCGACCCGATCGACCTGGACGCCGTGTGGGCACGCGCGATCGCCGAGCTCGGCGATGACGTGCTGCCGGCCCAGCACCGCGCGTGGATGCGGCTGACCAAGCCGCTCGCGCTGGTGCAGGACACCGCCGTCCTCGCCGCGCCCAACGACTTCGCCCGCGACGTCCTCGACACCAAGCTGCGCGACGTGATCGTCGCCGCGCTCTCCCGCCAGCTCGGCCAGGACGTCCGCGTCGCCGTAACGGTCGAGCCGGAGGCGGCCGCGCCGGCCGACGAGCCGGCCGCGCCCGAGCCGGTGATGCCGCCGGCCCCCGCCGCGCCGCGGCCGCTCGACCCGGTCGCAGGGGGCAGCCGGCTCAACCCGAAGTACCAGTTCGACACGTTCGTCATCGGGTCGAGCAACCGGTTCGCGCACGCCGCGGCGGTCGCGGTGGCCGAGGCGCCGGCGAAGGCGTACAACCCGCTGTTCATCTACGGCGAGTCCGGCCTGGGCAAGACGCACCTGCTGCACGCGATCGGCCACTACACCCAGCACCTGTTCGCCGGGCACCGGGTGCGCTACGTGAGCTCCGAGGAGTTCACCAACGACTTCATCAACTCCATCCGCGACGGCCGGGGCGAGGGCTTCCGCAAGCGCTACCGCGAGATCGACGTCCTGCTCGTCGACGACATCCAGTTCCTGGAGAACAAGGAGCAGACGCAGGAGGAGTTCTTCCACACCTTCAACACGCTGCACAACGCGAACAAGCAGATCGTGATCTCCAGCGACCGGCCGCCCAAGCAGCTCGTCACCCTGGAAGATCGGCTGCGCAACCGGTTCGAGTGGGGCCTGATCACCGACGTCCAGCCGCCGGAGCTCGAGACCCGCATCGCCATCCTGCGCAAGAAGGCCGCCCAGGAGCGCCTCGACGCCCCGCCCGAGGTCCTCGAGTTCATCGCCGGCAAGATCGCGAGCAACATCCGCGAGCTCGAAGGCGCGCTCATCCGGGTGACCGCGTTCGCCAGCCTCAACCGGCAGCACGTCGACCTGGCGCTCGCCGAGGTCGTGCTCAAGGACCTGATCGCCGACGCCAGCGGGCCGGAGATCACCTCGGCGACGATCATGGCCCAGACCGCGGCGTACTTCGGCGTGACCATCGAGGACCTGTGCGGCTCGTCGCGCAGCCGGGTACTCGTCACCGCCCGGCAGATCGCGATGTACCTGTGCCGGGAGCTCACCGACCTGTCGCTGCCGAAGATCGGCCAGCAGTTCGGCGGCCGCGACCACACCACCGTCATGCACGCCGACCGCAAGATCCGCTCGCTCATGGCCGAGCGCCGCTCGGTCTACAACCAGGTCAGCGAGCTGACCAACCGGATCAAGTCACAGGCACGCGGCTAGTGGTCCCGACCCGATGATCACGATGGTGTCTCAGGGGCGTGCACAGGTTGGGGACAACCCTGTGGACGTCGGGGGAAACTACGGCGGCGCTAGCGTCGTCCACCGGAGGCCGGCCGGCACCACAGCTCTGTCAACAGCTTGGCGGCGCCGCTCGCAAGCCGCTCACCTGCGGGTTCACCGGTCGTCCACACCATGCACCGGACATACGACAACTTCCTTGGATCTCTTTCTGTCATTCCTTCTCACGACACTGTGGGCACGACCGACCCTGTGGGAGCACGCATGAAAATTCGCGTCGAGCGCGACACGCTGGCCGACGCGGTCGCCTGGGCCGCGCGGATCCTTCCGCAGAAGACGCAGCTCCCGGTGCTCGCCGGGCTGCGGCTCGACGCGACAAGCGGCGGCGCGCTGCGGCTGTCCGGCTTCGACTACGAGGTCTCCGCCGAGGCCGAGCTCGACGTGACCGTCGCCGAGGCCGGCGCGGTGCTGGTGCCCGGCCGGCTGCTCGCCGACATCACCCGCAGCCTTCCGGACCAGCCGGTCGACCTCTCGACCGAGGGCACCCGCGCGCAGCTCGTCTGCGGCACCGCCCGGTTCACCCTGCCGACGCTGCCCCTCGACGAGTACCCGTCGCTGCCGTCGATGCCCGAGGTCGCCGGCACCATCGGCAGCGACGCGTTCGCCGCCGCGGTCGGGTCGGTCGCAGTCGCGGCCGGCCGCGACGACACGCTGCCGGTGCTCACCGGCGTACGGGTCGAGATCGTCGGCGAGGAGGTCACGCTCGCCGCGACCGACCGCTACCGGCTTGCCGTCCGGACGCTGCGCTGGAAGCCGAGCGACCCGTCGCTCGAGGCGACCGCGCTGATCCCCGCGCGCACCCTTGCCGAGGCGGCGAAGTCGCTCACTTCGGGCGCCGAGGTCACGCTCGCCCTGGCCGCGACCGGGGCCGGGGAGGGCCTGCTCGGGCTGGCCGGCGGCACCCGGCGGACGACGACCCGGCTGCTCGACGGCGAGTTCCCGAAGTACCGGTCGCTGCTGCCGGACACGTTCAACGCGACTGCGGGCATCGAGGCGGCCGCGCTGACCGACGCCGTACGGCGGGTGTCGCTGGTCGCGTCGCGCACGTCGCCGGTGCGGCTGTCGTTCTCCGAGGGCGGCGTCGTGCTGGAGGCCGGCGGTCTCGACGAGGCGGAGGCGGCGGAGGCACTGCCGGCGTCGTTCGAGGGCGACCCGCTGACCATCGCGTTCAACCCGACGTACCTGCTCGACGGGCTCGGCGCGATCGACTCGGACGAGGCCCGGTTGTCGTTCACCGGCCCGACCAAGCCGGCGGTGCTGACCGGGAAGGCCGGCGACGAGACCGGCGACTACCGCTACCTGCTCATGCCCGTCCGGCTGTCGGGGTAGGGCGCGACCATGGCAACCGTCACCCTGGGCATGGTCGGCCTCGGCCGCATGGGCGCGAACATGGCCGAGCGGCTGCGCCGCGCCGGCCACACGATCGTCGGGTACGACCGCTCCGCGCAGAGCCCGCGCGACGTCGAGTCGCTCGAGGAGCTGGTCAAGGCGCTGCCGACGCCGCGGCTGGTCTGGGTCATGGTGCCGGCCGGCCCGCCGACGTACGAGACCATCGACGCGCTCGGCGGCCTGCTCGAGCCGGGCGACGTCGTCGTCGACGGCGGCAACTCGCGCTACACCGACGACATCCGGCACGCCGAGGACCTCGCCAAGAAAGGCATCGGCTTCGTCGACTGCGGCGTGTCCGGCGGGGTGTGGGGCCTGACCGAGGGCTACGGGCTGATGTGCGGCGGCGACGACGAGCACGTCGGTCTGCTGATGCCGGTGTTCGAGACGCTCAAGCCGACCGGCGACACCGGGTTCGTGCACGCGGGCGCGGTCGGCGCCGGCCACTTCGCGAAGATGGTGCATAACGGCATCGAGTACGGGCTGATGCAGGCCTACGCCGAGGGCTGGGAGCTGCTGGAGGCGACCGACCTCGTCACCGACGTGCGCGAGGTGTTCCGCTCGTGGCAGTCGGGGACGGTCATCCGGTCGTGGCTGCTCGACCTCGCGGTGCGCGCGCTCGACGCGGACGAGCACCTCGGCGCGCTTCGCGGGTACGCCGAGGACTCGGGCGAGGGCCGGTGGACCGTGCAGGCGGCGGTCGACCACGCCGTGCCGCTGCCGGTGATCACCGCGGCGCTGTTCGCCCGGTTCGCGTCGCGCCAGGACGACTCGCCGTCGATGAAGATGATCGCGGCGCTGCGCAACCAGTTCGGCGGGCACCCGGTCACCGCCGCGGCCGGCATGGTGGAGAAGGGTGTCGGCGAGGCCGGTGCCGACGCCCCGGGCGCCGAGCCCGACCCCGGCGCGACCAAGCGCTAGCCGCGTCGATGTACGTCCGGCAGCTGTCCGTCACCGACTTCCGGTCGTACGACGAGGCGAGCCTCGACCTCGAGCCGGGAGTGACGGCACTCGTCGGGCCGAACGGGCAGGGCAAGACCAACCTGGTCGAGGCGCTCGGCTACCTCGCCACGCTGGGCAGTCACCGGGTCGCGCTCGACGCGCCGCTGGTCCGCGCCGGTGCGGAGCGCGCCGTCGTCCGCTCGGTGGTCGTCCGCGACGGGCGTGACACCGCGGTCGAGGTCGAGATCAGCCCGGGCCGGGCCAACCGGGCGAAGCTCGGCGGCTCGCCGGTGCCGCGGCCGCGGGAGATCCTCGGCGCGCTGCGGACCGTGCTGTTCGCCCCGGAGGATCTGGCCCTGGTCAAGGGCGACCCGAGCGACCGGCGCCGCTTCCTCGACGAGCTGCTGGTCGCGCGCTACCCGCGCTTCGCCGGCGTGCGGTCCGACTACGACCGGGTGCTCAAGCAGCGCAACGCGTTGCTGAAGTCGGCCGCCGCGGCCCGGCGCCAGGGTGGCTCGGCGCTGCGGACCCTCGACGTGTGGGACCAGCACCTCGCCGACGCTGGCGCGGCGTTGCTGGCCGGCCGGCACGACCTGGTCGAGGGCCTGCGGCCGCTGCTGGACAAGGCCTACACGGCAGTCAGCCGCGGCGGCGGCCCGGTCGGGGTGTCGTACAAGTCGTCGCTGCCCGACGACGTCGCCGAGACCGCCGACCGCGAGCTGTTGGCCGCCGCGCTCGCGGCCGGGTTGGCCGCGGTCCGCGACCAGGAGCTCGACCGCGGCATCACCCTCGTCGGCCCGCACCGCGACGACCTCGTGCTGACCCTCGGCGAGCTGCCGGCGAAGGGCTACGCCAGCCACGGCGAGTCGTGGTCGGTCGCGCTCGCGCTGCGGCTGGCGGCGTACGACCTCTTGCGCGGCGACGGTGGCGAGCCGGTGCTGATCCTCGACGACGTGTTCGCCGAGCTCGACGACTCCCGCCGTACCCAGCTCGCCGAGGTCGTCGCGCCGGCCGAGCAGGTGCTGGTCACCGCGGCGGTCGCGGCCGACGTACCGGAGGCTTTGACCGGAGCGCGGTTCGACGTCGAGGGCGGTCGGGTGACCCGTGTCAGGTGACGAGCGCGGCCGGCGGCTGGTCGACCGGGCGCGGAAGGCGGCGCCGGCGCCGAGGCGTCGTCGCGCACGCTCCGCGCCGGAGGAACAGCCGTGGAGCGGGCCCGGCGCCGACGAGCGGGACCCCGCGCCGCTCGGCTCGTCGATGGAGAAGTTCGTCCAGGACCGCGACTGGGAGCAGTCGCTGCGCGCCAACGGGCTGCTCGGTCGCTGGGAGCACATCGTCGGGCCGGCGATCGCCGCGCACTGCCGGCCGGACCGGCTGACCGACGGCGAGCTGGTCTGCGTCGCCGAGTCGACGACGTGGGCGGCCGCGATCCGGCTGGAGACCGCGGAGATATTGGCAAAGATCGCCGCGGACGTCGGGCCGGGCGTCGTCCAGCGGCTGCGCGTGCACGGGCCGACCGCGCCGAGCTGGCAGCACGGGCCGCTGCGGGTACGCGGCCGCGGCCCCCGCGACACATATGGCTGAGCGCCTCGCGGGGACTTGTCAAGACCCATCTCGCGTGGGGGGACATTGTCCCGACCGCGTCCGCGCGCCACGCGCGTCCACAGGTGCCCGCGATGGCCGACTCTGGCGGCGTTCCGGCGTAGACTTGGAGGACATCCACGCCCGTGCGCGCCGCTGACGCGCGCCTGGGCGCGCCGACGCTCTGGAGTCTTGTTGTCCTACGACGCCAAGTCCATCACGGTTCTTGAAGGTCTCGAGGCCGTTCGCAAGCGCCCGGGGATGTACATCGGGTCCACCGGCGAGCGCGGCCTGCACCACCTGGTTTACGAGGTGGTCGACAACGCCGTCGACGAGGCGCTGGCCGGCCACGCCGACACCATCCACTGCACGCTGCTCGCCGACGGCGGGGTGCGCGTCATCGACAACGGCCGCGGCATTCCGGTCGACCGGCATCCGGTGGAGAAGCGGCCCGCGGTCGAAGTGGTGCTGACCACTCTGCACGCCGGCGGCAAGTTCGACGGCAAGTCCTACGCGGTGTCCGGCGGCCTGCACGGCGTCGGCGTCTCGGTGGTCAACGCGCTGTCGAGCCGGCTCGAGGTCGAGATCAAGCGCGACGGCTTCGTGTGGACGCAGACGTACGGCGACGGCGGCAAGGCCCTGACCGCGTTGAAGAAGGGCGCGCCGACGACCGCGACCGGGACGACCGTGACGTTCTGGGCGGACGCGACCGTCTTCGAGACGACGACGTACTCGTTCGAGACGCTGTCGCGCCGGCTGCAGGAGATGGCGTTCCTCAACGCCGGGCTGTCCATCACGTTGCGGGACGAGCGCGACGAGGTCCCGACCGAGGTCGTCTACCACTACAAGGGCGGCCTCGAGGACTTCGTGAAGCACCTCAACGCGACGAAGACCTCGGTGCACGACTCGGTCATCCACTTCAGCAACGACGGCGAAGGCATGGCGCTCGAGGTCGCGATGCAGTGGAACGCGACGTACGCCGAGTCGGTCTACACCTTCGCCAACACGATCAACACCCACGAAGGCGGCACCCACGAGGAGGGCTTCCGCGCGGCGCTCACCACGGTGGTCAACAAGTTCGCGCGCGACCAGAAGATCCTCAAGGAGAAGGACGACAACCTCACTGGCGACGACATCCGCGAGGGCTTGACCGCGATCGTCTCGGTGAAGCTCGCGCAACCACAGTTCGAGGGTCAGACCAAGACGAAGCTGGGCAACACCGAGGCCAAGTCGTTCGTGCAGAAGGCCTGCAACGACTGGCTCGGCTCGTGGTTCGAGCGCAACCCGCGCGAGGGCAAGATCGTCGTGTCGAAGGCGGCACAGGCAGCGCAGGCGCGGATGGCGGCACGCAAGGCGCGCGACCTCGCCCGCGGCCGCAAAGGCCTGCTCGAGTCGGCCGGCCTTCCCGGCAAGCTGGCCGACTGCCAGTCGACGAACCCCGAAGAGTGCGAGCTCTACGTCGTCGAGGGCGACAGCGCGGGCGGGTCGGCCAAGGGCGGCCGCAACCCCATGAACCAGGCGATCCTGCCGATCCGCGGCAAGATCATCAACGTCGAGAAGGCCCGGATCGACCGAGTGCTGCAGAACACCGAGGTGCAGGCGCTGATCACCGCGCTCGGCACCGGCATCCACGAAGACTTCGACGAAGCGAAGCTGCGCTACCACAAGATCGTGCTGATGGCCGACGCCGACGTCGACGGCCAGCACATCCGCACGTTGCTGCTGACGCTGCTGTTCCGCTTCATGCGGCCGCTGATCGAGCAGGGCTACGTCTACCTCGCCCAGCCGCCGCTCTACAAGATCAAGTGGAACAAGCCGCAGGCGCCGGACTACGCCTACAGCGACGCCGAGCGCGACGGGCTGATCAAGGCCGGCACCGAGGCCGGCAAGAAGCTGCCGAAGGAAGACCCCGTCCAGCGCTACAAGGGCCTCGGCGAGATGAACGCCGAGGAGCTGTGGGAGACCACGATGAACCCGGCCACCCGGGTGCTGCTCCAGGTCACTCTCGACGACGCCGCGACCGCCGACGAGTTGTTCAGCGTGCTGATGGGCGAGGACGTCGAGGCCCGCCGCTCCTTCATCACCCGCAACGCGAAAGACGTGAGATTCCTTGACATCTGATGTGACCAGCCCGCCGCCCGGCGACCGGATCGAGCCCGTCGGGCTCGAGACGGAGATGCAGCGCAGCTTCCTCGACTACGCGATGTCGGTCATCGTGTCGCGCGCGCTGCCCGACGTACGCGACGGCCTCAAGCCGGTGCACCGCCGGGTGCTCTACGCGATGTACGACGGGGGCTACCGCCCCGACCGCGGCTACTACAAGTGCACCCGCGTCATCGGCGAGGTGATGGGCAACTACCACCCGCACGGCGACGCCCCGATCTACGACACGTTGGTCC
>JAVEEI010000208.1 GCA_030840525.1 Frankiaceae bacterium | reverse complement strand
GACGTGGCCGAGCGACAAGGCAAGGCCTGCCGGCGCGAGCAGGGCCGCGGCGACGTGCCGGGCAGTGAGTGCCGTTCGTCGTACGTCGAGGGCGACGGCTATGAGCACGCCGACGACCAAACCCGCGGCGGTCGGCCTGGTCAGGCCGGCGACCGAGCAGGCCAGCGCCGCGACGACCAACCTGCGGCGCTGGAGCGCGAGCAGGGTCGCGGCCGCGGCCGCGACGAACAGCGCCTCCGAGTACGCCATGTCGAGCACCGCGCTGGTCGGCAGCACCGACCACACGGCGGTGAGGACAATGGCGCCGCGGTCGCCGACGTGCGATCTCGCCCAGAGCGTGATGAACGCCGCCGCGACCGTCCCGGCGACACCGGTGATCAGCAAGGCGGCGTACAGCTTCGGGATGCCGACGAACGAGACCGCGCGGACCAGCCACGGATAGAGCGGGAAGAACGCGAGCGGGGTCGTGTGCGTGTACGCGCCGTCGGCCCCGATCGGCGGCGGGTGGCCGTAGCCGTGGGTCGCGATCCGCAGGTACCAGTAGCCGTCCGCCTTCGTCAGCCGGCCGGCCGCGTGCTGGCCGCGCGCGTGCGCGGTGAGCACGATGGCCGCGAGCATGAGCAGCCGGACGGCGACGTACATTCCGACCGCGACAGCAACGGGCCGCACCTCGCTACGTCGCCGGCTCGTGCCCGGGTCACCGTCGCATCTCATCGACGTCGCGTTGTCGTCCGCCGCGCCTGCGTTCTCGAGCGCCGCTGCGCCGTCCGACGCTGTTGCATTCTCGAGCGCTGCTGCGCTGTCCAGCGTCGCTGCGCCCTCCAGCGTCGCTGCTGCGTGCTCGAGCGCCGGCGCGCTGTCGGGCGCTGCTGCGTGGCGCGGCGCAGCGCGCTGCCGCTTGCGCATGCCGACGGGTCAGTCGCGCGAGTCGTTGAGCTTTGCGCGCAACTGCAGCACGGCCTTCGTGTGCATCTGGCAGATCCGGCTCTCGGTCACGCCGAGCACCTGCCCGATCTCCGCGAGCGTGAGGCCTTCGTAGTAGTACAGCGTGACGACGATCTTCTCCCGCTCGGGCAGCGTGTTGATCGCGCGCGCGAGCAGGTACTTCGTCTCCTCGGTCTCGAACGCCTGGACGGGGTCCTCGGCCTTGGTGTCCTCGAGGGTGTCGACGAGCGAGAGCTTGTCGCCGCGCTCGCCGCCGACGTTGAGCAGCTCGTCGAGCGCGATGACGTTCACGAACGAGACCTGGCTGAAGATCGTGTGCAGGTCGTCGAGGCCGATGCCGAGCTCTTCGGCGACCTCCGGCTCGGTCGGGGTGCGGTGCAACTTCGCTTCGAGCGCCGCGTACGCCTTCTCGACCTCACGCGCCTTGTACCGGACCGAGCGCGGGATCCAGTCGATCGCCCGCAGCTCGTCGATGATCGCGCCCTTGATCCGGCTGATCGCGTAGGTCTCGAACTTGATCGCCCGGCTGATGTCGAACTTCTCGATCGCGTCGATGAGACCGAAGATGCCGTACGAGACGAGGTCGGCCTGCTCGATGTTCGGCGGGAGGCCGACGCCGACCCGGCCGGCGACGTACTTCACCAGCGGCGAGTAGTGGAGGATGAGCCGCTCGCGCAGCCGCGGGTCGCCCGAGCCCTTGAACTCCTGCCACAGCGAGCGGATGGCGGCCTCGACCGCGTCTTTCTCCGCGGCCTTCTCGGCGGCAGCGACCAGCGCGGGGTCTTCGACGAGCTCCTCGTCGTCGGTCTGGTCGTCGTCGACCTCGAGCTCGTCCTCGGCGACGTCGACCTCCGCCGGCGCCGCGGCGGCGCCGGCCGGATCACGCCCGGGGGTGCGCCCGCTCATAACTCGCCCTCAGTCGCTCGATGGACACGTGCGTATAGATCTGGGTAGTTGCGAGCGTAGCGTGACCGAGAAGTTCCTGAACGCTTCTGAGGTCGGCCCCGCCTTCGAGCAGGTGGGTGGCGGCGGTGTGCCGCAGGCCGTGCGGGCCCAGGTCGGGTAGGCCGCCCGCCGCCGCGAGGCGGCGGTGGACGCTGCGCCGCGCGGTGCGCGGGTCGAGCCGGCCGCCCCGGGCGCCGAGAAGCAGCGCCGGCCCGCTCGCGGGCCGCACCCATCGCGGCCGGCCGTCGGAGAGCCACCGTCCGACGGCGTCGGCGGCCGGAACGCCGATCGGGACGACCCGTTCCTTGCGGCCCTTGCCGAGCACACGAACGCTACGGCGGGACACGTCGACGTCATCGATGTCGAGGCCACAGAGCTCGCTCACCCGCAGCGCGCCCGCGTACAGCAGCTCCAGAACCGCCTGGTCGCGCAGCGCCTCGACGAAACCGTCGGAGTCAGCGCCGGCGCCGAGGTCGGTCTCACCGCCGGTGCCGTCACGTCGGGCTCGACTCGTTTCCGACTCCGGCGGCTGCATCGCGCGGTGTGCCTCGTCCTGGCGAAGGACGGTCGGCAGGTGGCGGCTCGGCCGGGCCGCGGCGAGCTGGGCGCCCGGGTCGGTCTCGGCGAGCCCGCGCCGTACCGCCCATGCCGTGAACGTCCGCGCCGCCGATGCCCGCCGCGCAAGCGTCGCCCGCGACGCTCCCATCGATTTCGACTTGGCCAGCCACGACCGCAGCATCTTCAGGTCGAGCTGCCCTGGGGTCGCCATGCCGAGCCGCGCGGCGTGCTCGAACAGCCCGGACAGGTCACCGCGGTAAGCGCGCACGGTGTGGGCGGACCTGTTCTGTTCGAGCGACAGGTAGTCCAGGAACGCGTCGAGAGCGCCGGCGAACGCCGGGGGCAGCACGGTCGCGGCGGAGTCCTCCGCCGGCGGCGGCGCCGGCTCGCCGTGGGCCTGCGGACCCTCCGATGCCGCCGCGCGCCCGGTACCCACCCGCTCACGCTGCGCGACGGGACGCCGCGGGTCAAGCGGACACGCACGCGCGCACTCGCCGGACGCTCACCACACCTCGAGCGCGAGCTGGGCGAGCGGGTCGCCGCGCGAGCGCCGCTCGCTGCGCCCGGCCGGCGACATCGTCCACAGCCCGGCGCGCTCCTCGGCGAGGCCGAGCTGTGCCAAGGCCGCGAGCGAGGCGGCCGCCGCGGCCGGCGAGACCCCTGCCGTCGCCGCGATCTGGTCGGCCCCCGCCGCCCCGCGCACCGGCACCCCCTCGAACACCCGCCGTACCGTCGGACCCAGCAGATCGCGTGCGGTCGGCGGCGCGGCGAGCACGTCGGCGACCTCGCCCACGTGGCCGCACTGCTCGACGATCTCCTCAACTCGCGTCACCACGACGGTGTCCGGCCGCTCCCGCAGCAGCTGGTGGCAACCCGCCGACACCGGCGACGTCACCGGCCCGGGCACCACCATGACGTGCCGGTTGAGGCGCGCGGCGTACGTCGCGGTCGCCCGCGCACCGGACCGGATCGCCATCTCGACCACGACCGTGCCCGCCGACAGCGCCGCGATCAGCCGGTTGCGGACGAGGAACCGCGGCCGCTGCGGTGCCGAGCCCGGCGGGTGCTCGCTGACCACCGCCCCTTCGGCGCAGAGGCGCTCGTAGAGGGATCGGTTGCCTTGCGGGTACGGGACGTCGACGCCGCAGGCCAGCGCCGCGACCGTGACGCCGCCGGCCGCGACCGCGCCCTGGTGCGCCGCGGCGTCGATGCCGTACGCGAGGCCGGACACGACCGCCCACTCGCGCTCGGCCAGCCCGTAGGCGAAGTCGTTGGCGACCAGCAACCCGTACGCCGTCGGGACGCGGGTGCCGACCACACCGACCGCGCGCATACCGACCTCGGCCAACGCTGCGGGACCGCGGACCCACAGCCCGAGGCAGTCGAGGCCTTCCCAGGCCAGGTCGTCGAGTGACCGCGGCCACTCCGGGTCTCCGGGGCAGAGCAGCCGCGCGCCGAGCGCCGCCGCGCGCTCGATGTCGCGCCGCGGGTCGGCCGTCGCCAGCCGGTGCCGCAACGCCTCCACGTCGACGCCGGCGAGCGACCGGCCCGTCCGCACCTCGTCGACGACCTGCTCCGGCCCCACCTCGCGGACGCGGGCAGCCAGGGCCCGGACACCCGGCTCCGCGATGCGGGTCAGGGTCGCCCGGGCAAGGCGCTCGGAGTCGCTGACCACCGCCGGCACGGTCATGCGCTCACCACCCACCCACCGGCGACGCCGTCGGCCAGCGCCCGGCCGGCCCGCAGGGACAGAGCGAGGTGCACGTCGTCCGCGGTCGGCCGGTCACGGCCGGCTAGGTCCGCGAGCGTCCACGCCACCTTGAGCACCCGGTCGACGCCGCGGCTGGACAGCGCGCCGGCGTCGACCACCCGGCGCAGCGGCCTCGCAGCGCCCGGCGCGACCGGCCAGCGGCGACGGAGCACCGGCCCCGGCACCTCGGCGTGGG
>JAVEEI010000167.1 GCA_030840525.1 Frankiaceae bacterium | reverse complement strand
CCCGCCTCGGAGCGCCGCGCGACCGACACAATTCGGCGAACACCCGGCGACGCGTCGGCTCGCTGTCTATCGTCGGCTCATGGACACCGCCCGCGCTCGGCGCGCCGCGGCGCTGCTGCTCGCTGTCACGGCGTCGGTCGCGTCGCTCGCCGGCTGCTCCGGTTCGGGCAGCGGCGGCAACGGCACCTCGGTGTTCCACGTCAAGGCCGGCGAGTGCTTCCTGCCGCCCTCGAAGGTGCAGGCCGAGCTCACGTCGCTCAACCGCGTCGCGTGCACGAGCGGCCACACGCAGGAGGCGTACGCCGTCGTCGCCTACACGGGCAGCGGCAGCGGCTTCACCGACCAGTACCCGGGCGACACGGTGCTGAAGACGTACGCCGACGGCGTGTGCGCGCAGCGTTTCTCGGCGTACGTCGGGGTCGACTACCAGGACTCCAAGCTGTTCTTCACGTACCTGCTGCCGTCGGCACGCGGGTGGCAGCAGAGCCACGACCGCGACATCGTCTGCTTCGTCACGACGACGGGCGCGGTGCTGCACAAGTCGGTCAAGGGCACCAAGACCTGACGGAGGAATCTCATGGGCCAGCCGCAGGTCGTCTCGTCGGCGATGATGATGTGCTCGTTCGGCCTCGCGCCGTCGACGCTCAACGTGCTGCCGATCAACCGCGTAATGGTCGAAGGCCGGCCGGCCGCGAACATCATGGACCACCAGCCGATCCTCAACATCGCGCCGTTCGGCATGTGCACGTCGCTCGCCAACCCGACCGTCGCCGCGGCGACGTCGGCGGCGCTCGGCGTACTCACGCCGATGCCGTGCATCCCGGTGACGGCCGCGCCGTGGGTGCCGGGTGCCGTGACCACGCTCGTCGCAAACCAGCCGGCGCTGACGCAGAGCTCGCAGTGCATCTGCAACTGGGGCGGGGTCATTGCCATCCAAATGGCCGGATCCGTGCAGACCCTGGTGAGTTGAGCGCGTTCTCACCCATTCGCGGCTGGTCACAAAAAAACCACCCGGGCCAATTTCTCAAACTCCCATACAAGCCGTTTCGCACAGGTCTAGCTTTCGCCCCAGCCGCCTGAAGCGGTATTCCGATCTACGTGCGTCGTGCACGAAGGGAGTGGTGCGTAGTGCCCACTTACGCCGCACCGGGCGTCTACGTCGAAGAGGTTGCCTCGTCTCAGAAGGTTCTCTCGGCGGCTCCGACGGCCATCGCTGCATTCGTCGGCTTCACGGAGCGCGCTCCGTCCGACGATCCCAACGACCCCGAGGGCCTCGCTCCTCGGCTGGTCACCAGCTGGACCCAGTTCGAACAGCTGTACGGCGGCTTCTCCAAGGGCTGCATGCTGCCGCTGTCCGTCTACGGGTACTTCCAGAACGGCGGCAGCATCGCCTACATCTGCCGCATTCCCAACCAGCGTCCCGCGGGCGAGCCTGCTCGCGCGGCGCTGCCGGCCGCCGACCGTTCGCTCGGTCTCCCGCTCGTCGTGACGAGCGTCGAGCCCGACGCGGACATCCAGATCGCGGTCAGCAGTGACGACCCCGGTGACGGCGAGGCGCCGGAAGGCCCGTCGACGTTCACGCTGACGGTGGTCGAGCACGGCGAGGCGGTGGAGTCCTTCCCGGGTCTGTCGCTCGGACCGAAGGACGCCAACAACGCGGCCAAGGTCGTCAACGCGACGTCGACGAAGGTCAAGGTCGAGGTCACCCTCGACTCCGGCGTCGACCTCTCGTCGATGATCGACGTGATGAAGCCGGGCGTCTTCGAGCTCGAGAAGGCGGCGTCGGTACCGGTACCGGTCAACGGTCGGCAGTTCGCCGGCTCGGAGACCGCACGGGCCGGCATCAACGGCCTCGCGATCGCCGACGACGTGACGATGGTCATCGTTCCCGACCTGGTCACGGCGGCGCGCAAGGACGACGGCACGATCGACCTGGGCCTCTGGAAGGCCGTGCAGACCTCGCTGATCTCGCACTGCGAGCTGCAGGCCAACCGGATGGCCATCCTCGACGCGCCGCCGGGGATGACCCCGCAGCAGATCAAGGAATGGCGTTCCGAGGTCGCGATGTACGACTCGGCGTTCGCCGCGCTGTACTACCCGTGGATCAAGGTCGAGAACCCGATCGGCGTCAATGGCGACCGCGAGGTCTACATCCCGCCGTCCGGTCACCTCGCCGGCGTCTGGGCGCGGACCGACGAGTCGCGCGGCGTGTGGAAGGCTCCGGCCAACGACACGATCCGCGGCTGCCTCGACGTCGAGCGCAACATCACCCAGAACGAGCAGTCGCTGCTCAACCCGATCGGCATCAACTGCATCCGGCCGTTCGGCACCCGCGGCATCCGCGTGTGGGGCGCGCGCACTCTGTCCTCCGACACCGACTGGCGTTACCTCAACGTCCGTCGCCTGTTCAACATGATCGAGACCTCGATCATGGAGGGCACGCAGTACGCCGTCTTCGAGCCGAACGACGTCACGCTCTGGGAGGGCGTCACCCGGACGCTGACCGGCTTCCTGCGCGGCCTGTGGTCCGCGGGTGCGCTGTTCGGCACGTCCGAGGACCAGGCCTTCTACGTCAAGTGTGACGCGGAGACCAACCCGCCGGAGTCGATCGACGAGGGCAAGCTCATCGTCGAAGTCGGGCTCGCACCGGTGAAGCCGGCCGAGTTCGTCGTCTTCCGCATCAGCCAAAAGAAGCAGGTCGCCGGCTAGTCCGGACCTTTCCAATATTCGACACGTAACCCAATTCGATTCGTAGCAGGGAGCGGACGTGGCTAACGACCTCATCGCGACCGATCCGCTGATCTCCCACAATTTCTTCCTGGAGATCGACGGCAAGGTCATCTCGACGCTGTCCAGCGTCTCGGGCCTCGACATGGAGCTCGAGGTCTCGACGGTTACGCAGGTTGGCGAGAAGGGCCAACTGCAGATCGTCAAGACGCTGGGCAACCAGTTCAAGTCGCCGGACATCACCATCAAG
Source organism: Frankiaceae bacterium (assembly GCA_030840525.1). Classification (GTDB taxonomy): domain Bacteria; phylum Actinomycetota; class Actinomycetes; order JAFAQI01; family JAFAQI01; genus BP-197. The sequence goes on along the minus strand of JAVEEI010000167.1, from coordinate 25,283 downwards.
CGGATGGCGCCCGCGGACTCCACCAAGGACGAGCTCTGGAAGTGGTTCCTCAAGGTACGCGGCACCGGCATGCCGCACGGCGACCGCGCGCTCGAGCGCAAGAACGGCTCGATCGTCATCTACGACACCACCAATGCCGAGGTGTCGCGGTTCAACTTCTACCACGGTTGGCCGAGCAAGATCGCGACGGACGCGCTCGACGCCAACAGCAACGAGCCCGTCTACGAGAACATCACGATCACCTGCGAGAAGCTCGAGCGGGTCAAGTGACCTTGCAGACCAAGTACGAGTTCGTCCTGCCGCGGGGGTACGTCGACGACGCCGGTGCGCTGCACCGTAAAGGCGTCATGCGACTTGCCACCGCGCGGGACGAGCTCGACCCGCTGCGCGACCCGACGATCAGCGGCCCGGACGACCCGCGGCTGACGATCCTCGTGCTGGCGCGCGTGGTGGAACAGCTCGGCACGCTGGGGATGGTGACGCCGCACGAGATCGAAGGACTGTTCGCCGCCGACTTGGCGTTCTTGCAGGACTTCTACGGCGTCATCAACTTCGGCAGCCAAGAGGAGTACCACGCGCTGCTCGCCGCGCAGCAGTCGTCGTCGCCGCCTCCGACCCCCGTGGACCCGGAGGCAGCGACGCCGGCGGCACCACCCGCACCCGCTCCGACCGCAGCAGACGTACCCGTTGTCGCGGCCGGGTCGGACGCGGAAGCGATGGCCGACCGCCGCCCGCGGCGTTCCGCCATCGAGGAGATCTCCGCCGGACGCTGAGTCGTGCTGCGCTACCCGACCGAGGCGATCTGGCAGGAGATCGCCTACCTGGCCTACCACCTGCACTGGGATCTCGACGGCCTGCTCGACCTCGAGCACTCCGACCGGGTTCGCATGGTGCGGGCGGTGGCGGCGATGAACGCGCAGGCATGGGAGGCGATCCGCGACAATGCCTAACACTCAGCCGCTCGGCGGTGACCCTCAGCTCGCCAACCGCTTCCTGCTGGAAGTCGACGGCGTCGAGATCGGCGTGTTCAAGTCGGTCACCGGTCTGTCGATGTCGGTCGAGACGCAAGACCTGCCCGAGGGCGGCGAGAACGGCTTCGTCCGCAAGCTGCCCGGCCGGATGAGCTGGCCGAACCTCACGTTCAAGCGCGGCGTCACCGACGGCGACGCGCTGTTCAAGTGGATCAACAAGACGTCCGGCGCCGGCTTCGCGTCGGCGCACAACAAGCTGACCCGGCACACCGGCGCGGTCACCGTCATCGGGTACGACGGCTCGCGGCTGCGCAGCTACGTCCTCGCCGACGTCTTCCCGGTGCGATGGACCGGCCCGACGTTCGATGCCGAGAGCAACGCCGTCATCGAAGAAGAGCTCGAGGTCGCGCATCACGGGTTCGTGAGCAAATGAGCGACGGCGGCGGCGACGCGAGTCTCGGCCGTACGGTCGCGAGCCACTTCCGCCGGCCCGGCCCGCCGCTGACCCGCTCGCGCCCGTCGCCGATCGGCAGCGTCGCGATGGCCGCGACCCGGTTCGCCGCCGCGACTGCGCACTCGCCCGAGGTACGGCGGTCGCTGCGCGGGCCGGAGCCGATCCGCACCCGCCAGGTCGGCCAGGGCGTGCAGCCGCCGCGGTGGTGGCAGTACTGGTGGTCGTCGCGCGGTCAGGACGAGAGCCCCGCGACCCCGGCCGTCGCGCCGCCGGTCCCGCCGCGCGGGCTGCCGCGGGTGGTCCGCACCGGCGAGTCCGCGGGCGCCCGTCCGGGGCACATGGTCGGCCGGCTCGGCGGCGACGTCGTACGGGTACGGCGGCCGCCGGAGGTGACGTCGGTCGGGCCGATGCTCGTCGAGCGAGAACGTTCCGCCGCCCCTGCGCCGGCCAACCGGGTGCCGACGCCGGCGAACCGCGCGCCGGCGAACCGCGGCCCCGCGCACCGCGCGCCGTCGGCTGTCGGCACGGACCGGGGCCCGTCGGGGAACCGCGCCGGAGAGGCCGGAACGCGGCCTGCGCAGACCGCGTCGAGCGGTAGCAGCGCAGCCGGTTTCTCCGCGGATGTCGTCCGCCGCATGCCCGCCGCCTCGGCGCAGTCGGTGCCGTCTTCTTCGGGGTCGACGGCCATCGCGCCGGCCGGCGCGGCCGCGATCGCCGGGTCGTCCGCCGTGAGCCCGCCGGCCGGCCGCTGGGCGGCGCTGCGGCATGCCGCGACACCGCGATCTCGTTCCGCCGCCGCCGTTGTTGCTGCTGCCGCTCCTGCCGCGGCACCATCAGCAACGGCTACGGCGTCGAGCCCGGTCGTCCGCCGGTCGACGGCGACGCCGCCCGTCCAGGTGCGGGAGCAGAGCCCCCCCGCAACGCAGAGCGCGCCGGACGCTCCCGCTGCGCCAGCGGTGCCCAACGGGTCGGCGGCGCCAGCGGGGCTACACCGTGTGCCGGGGGAAACCGCGGCGCCCCAAGGACCGGCGGAGCCGGGGGTACACAACGCGCCGGGGGAGACCGCGGCCCGTGCCATCACCGCCGCCGCCGACCCGCTGATGTCCGCGCTCGACCCTGCCGCCGCGGCGGGTGCCGGGCCGGCGGGCGCGCCGGCTGCCGGCCGGCCCGCGCTTCGTCGGGTGACCGGACCGGCGTTGACCGTCGCCGCCGCGACCGCGCGCCGGTCACTGCAGCCCGCGCCGTCCGCCGCCGCTGCCGCTTCTGCCGGCCGCGCGGCAGCCGCCAAGAGCCTCGCGACCGCGCCCGCGGTCGTCCGACGGTTCCCCGCCGCGACCAGCGCGACCAGCGCGACTCCGCCAGCCACCCCGGCCGCCACGAGCGCGCCATCCTCGCCGGACGCACGCACGACCCCGTCGCCCGCGGCGCCGCAGGTTCCCGCCGCGGCGCGGACCGTTCACCCGGCCGCTGCGGCTGCCGCTGCCGGCGATGTTGCGAGCAGCTCGCCGTCGTACCGGCCGGCCGGCGGCGGCATGGCGGTCGCGTCGCTCGGCGGGCTCGCGCGGACCGCACCAGCAGCACCGACCGCAGCACCGGCGGGCGCGGCCCTGCTTCGCGCTGCCGGTAGCGCGCGGCTGGACCTCAGTACGGCGACGGTCAGCCCGTCGTCGACCAGCGTGATGCGTACGGTCGCCCCGGCACCGGCCGCCGCGGCGGTACGCGCCACCGGTTCGAGCTCCGGTCCCGCGGCCGCGGCCACCACCGCCGCGTCGCCGGGGCCGGTCGTCCGCCGGTTCCCGAGCGCGCGGCCCGGCTCGACCGTCGCCGCGTTCGCGCCGCGCGATGTCGCGGTCGCCACCCGGCTGCCGGCGTTCTCCGGCAGCGGCAGCGGCAGCGGTCGCATGTCGAGCCCGCGCCCCGCGGCTGCGCGCCCGGCCGGCAGCAGCCCGCGCGCTCTCGCCGCGGTCCCGGCCGGCCAGTCGCCGGCAGGCCAGCCGCCGACAACGCACCGTCCGGCAACCGGACCGTCGGCAGCGCCGCCCACCGCGCTGGCCTTGTCGGCACCTTCGTCGACCACGTCCTCGCCTGCTGCGTCCCGGCGCGCGTGGCCGGTGATGCCGCCGCGCTCGGCACGGCCCGCGCCGGCGAGCAGCGAGCCGCCGATCCCAGCCGCCGCACGCGCGACGCAGCAGGACGATTCACCCGTGGTCCGGCGTTCGCTCGTGGATCGGACAAGCCACCTTTTCGACGAGGGGACCAACTCTGCCGAAACGCCACGGACCGGCGGCTCCGCCCCTAGCCTGAATTCGATGGCCGCACAGGCGAGATCAGCCAGCGGGCCCGTCGTACGGCGACTCGTCGATGACTCATCGTCGCGGGGCGCGGCGACGGGTCAGTCCGGCGCGCCCGACGACACGGAACCGTCGGGTGTCGACGACGGCGAGCTGTTCGAGCGCATCGTGGACGCACTCGAGCAGCGCGTGCTCGACGAGCTCGAACGACGCGGCTACCGCAACACGCCGGGGGTGTACTGATGCCGACGCAGAAGGCGTACATCCTCGTCGAGACCGGCGCGCGGATCGACTGCCTGTTCAACCCGGCCGAGCTCGCGATCAGCAAGACCAACTCGTGGGACCCCAGTGACGCGCGCGGCGGCAAGGAACCGCAGATGGCGTACTCGGGCGCGAACCCCGGGTCGATGACGCTCGACCTGACGTTCGACACGACCGACACCGGCCAGCCGGTCACGACGCACACCGACAAGATCATGCACCTGCTCGACGTCGACCCGTCGCTGCCCGGCAGCGACGAGGAGAGCAACAACGTGCGGCCGCCGTACATCACGTTCAACTGGGGCGCGATGCGGTCGTTCAAGTCGGTGGTGACGAGTGTCTCCACGACGTTCACGTACTTCTCGTCGTCGGGTGTTCCGTTGCGCGCGAAGGTCGTGATGGAGCTCACGCAGTACCAGCCCGACAACGCGTTCGGCCGGCAGAACCCGACGTCGGGTACGCCGCGGCCGCACAAGGTGCATCGCGTGCAGCCGGGTGAGACGCTCGACCGGATCGCCGCGCGCCACTACGGCGACTCGACGCGCTGGCGGCTGCTCGCGACCGCCAACGGGATCACCGACCCGCTCGCCCTGAAGCCGGGCTCGCTGCTGTCGATCCCGAGGAGTGAGTAGCGATGCCCGCCATCACTCCGGTCAACCCGCGGATCCAGGTCAACGGCACCGAGATCAGCCACGAAGCGATGAACTCGCTCACCGAAGTGCGGGTCGAGACGGAGATGCGCCTACCCGGCCGGGTCACGCTGCGGTTCCGCGACCCGGAGGGGAAGCTGGCGAAGTCGTCGACGTTCCAGATCGGCCACACGCTTACTGTCAAGGGCGCGAACGGGTCGCACACGGTGCCGATCATCGAGGCCGACATCACCGGTCTCGGGTTCGAGGCGACGGCCGGGTCCGACGCGAAGGACCGCTTCGACGGCCGCCGCGGCACCAGCAACGAGTTCCTCGTCATCGCGCACGACCCGAGTTTCCGCCTCACCCGCAACTACACGGTCAAGGGCAACCAGCAGGTCACCCCCGGCGACATCGTGCAGACCCTCGGGTCCGAGGCTGGGCTCACCGTCCAGCAGTCGCTGACCGGCGGCAGCCCGATGACGGTCATGTCGCAACTGCACTCCGACTACGACCTGCTGAACGCGATCGCCGACCGCGAAGGCGTCGACTGGTGGGTGGAGAACCGGACGCTGCACATGGGCAAGGCGTCGACGACCAGTACCGAGACGCTGAAGCTCGGCGAGGACCTGCGCAGCTTCTCCGTCAAGGGGTCCGGGCTGGCGCCGTCGAAGGTGTCGGTGCGCGGCTACCTGTCGGACCAGAAGCAGGACGTCGTCAAGACCTCGACGCTGACCGACAGCACGCTGTGGCCGAAGGACGTCGCCGTACTCAGCGGGCTGCCGACGAAGAAGTTCGGTACGGCGACCCTCGTCAACGCGCACGCGACGCCAACCAGCTCGACCGAGTCCGAGACGATCGCGAACGGGATCCGCGACCGGATCGCCGCCGGCTCCACCCGCGCGCACGGCGAGACGTGGTGCAACCCCGGTATCGCCATCGGCAAGTCGGTGAAGATCGACGGTGCCGGCCCGGCCGACGGCACGTACCACGTGACGAAGGTCGAACACCACGCGAGCCGCAACGGCTTCTTCACCCGCTTCTGGTGCGGCGACCGTACGCCGACGTCGCTGGTCGACTCGCTCGCGGCCCGTCCCGCGCCGTCGCTGCCGGCCCGCCACCTCGGTCTCGTGATCGGCATCGTCACCAACCTCGGCACCGGCGAGCACGCCGGCATGCTGCGGGTGAAGCTTCCGGGGCTCGACGCCAACCTGGTGAGTGCGTGGGGCCGGTTCGTCGCGCCGAGCGCCGGCCCCAACGGCCGCGGGCTCGTCATGCTGCCGGAGATCGGCGACGAAGTCCTCGTCGGGTTCGAAGAGGGCGACATGCACCGCCCCGTGATCCTCGGCGGCCTCTACGGCCCGAGCGCCGACAAGAGCCACGCGTGGCCGGTCACGGGCAACAACATCACCGACCGCCGCTACACGTCGCTCAACGGCCACGTCGTCATGATCCAAGACGGCAAGGGCGACCCGAACAACATGTTCAAGGTCACCATCAAGGGCGACAAGGGCTCCATCGTCCTGCGCATGGGCGGCGACAAGGCCGAGGTCACCACACCCGACGACGTACCGATCGAGATCAGCTCGGGCAGCCAGTCGTCGATCAAGATGGACGGCAAGGGCAACATCACGATCAAGGGCATCAAGATCTCGATCGAGGCGGAGGCCGAGCTGTCCATCAAGGCGCCGAAGGTGGGCGTCGCGGCGGACGGCGAGCTCCAGCTGAAGAGCGAGGGCAAGGCCGACCTGCAAGGCGCGATGGTCAACGTGACGGCGCAGGGCCCGCTCGCCGCCAAGGGCGCGATTGTGCAGATCAACTGATGGACGAGCGCGCGCCCCTGACCGCTGCGAGTCTCGACTCGCAGCGAGGTCCCGACGTGTCCTTCCTCGGTCGCGGCATCTCGTGGCCGATGGGCGTCGACCACACCGGCGCGCTGCGGATGAGCGAAGGTCCCGGCGACCTCGACCGTTCGATCCGCGTCGTCATCGCGACCGCTCCCGGCGAGCGGGTGATGCGGCCCGAGTTCGGCTGCCGGGTGTGGGACATGCTCTTCGAGCCGGTCACTCCCAACCTGCTCGGCCAGATGGCGCAGGCCGTACGCGACGCGCTCGCGCAGTGGGAGCCGCGCGCGACGATCGAGGACGTCCAGGTCCGGCAGGACGACGACGACCACGCCCTCGTGCACATCGACGTGCAGTACGTCGTCAAGAGCACGAACGACAAGCGCAACCTGGTGTACCCGTTCTACGTAATCCCGCGCGAGGAGGACTGACATGGTGCTGCCCGCGCCGAACCTTGACGACCGGAAGTTCCAGGACTTGGTCGACGAAGCCAAGCGGATGATCCCGCGCTACTGCCCGGAGTGGACCAACCACAACCTCTCCGACCCCGGTGTCGCGCTGATCGAGCTGTTCGCCTGGATGAGCGAGATGATCCTGTTCCGGCTCAACCAGGTGCCGGACCGTTTGTACGTGCACTTCCTCAACCTCGTCGGCATCGAGCCGTTCCCGCCGTCGGTCGCCCGCGCGGACCTGACGTTCTGGTTGTCGTCGGCGGACCAGCAGCCCGTGACCGTGCCCGAGGGCACCCAGGTGAGCACGCCCGGCGAGGTCGGCAAGTTCCCGGTCGTCTTCACGACGTTGCGCCCGTTGACGATCGCTCAGCCGGTGTTCGAGGCCGCGGTCACCGAGCGCGCCGGCAGCGAGCAGTTCCTGACCGTCACCGACGAGCTGCGGTACGAGGGCGGCTCGGTCACCTGCTTCGCGTCGGACCCGGTCACGCCAGGCGACTCGCTCTACCTCGGCTTCCGCGACAGCGTCGCCGGCAACCTGCTGCGGATCTCCGTGCAAGCGTCGGCGCAGGGGATCGGCGTCGACCCGCGCAACCCACCGCTGGCGTGGGAGGTCTGGTCCGGCGAGGCCTGGATCACCTGCCGTACGTATGAGGACTCGACCGGCGGCCTGAACCGGCAGGGGATCCTCACGCTGCTGGTGCCGCTCGCGCACGAGCCGCTGACGCTGACCGGCACCCGTGCCTACTGGCTGCGAGTCCGGTTGCTCCAGCCGGTGAGCGGGCAGCCGACGTACCAAGCGTCGCCGCAGCTGCGGTCGGTGCAGGTCGCGGCGATCGGCGGCACCGTGCCGGCCGAGCACGCGATGAGCGTCGCGCAAGAAAGCATCGGCCGCAGCGACGGCCGCGCCGGGCAGTCGTTCACCGTCGCGCACTCACCGGTGCTGCCGCGGCGATCCGGCGAGACCGTACGCGTCATCGACATCGACGGCGCGTCGGACTGGACCGAGGTCGCCGACTTCACCGACTCGGGTCACCACGACCGTCACTTCGTCCTCGACAGCTCGACCGGTGTCGTGACGTTCGGCCCGCGGGTGCGCTACCCGGACGGCACCGTCGTGCAGCGCGGCGCGGTGCCGCGCGACGGCGCCGAGATCCTCATGACGAAGTACCGGCACGGCGGCGGCGCGGACGGCAACGTCGGCGCCGGCACGCTGACGGTGATGGCGACGACGGTGCCGTTCGTCGAGCGGGTCTCCAACCTGCGGCCGGCGACCGGCGGGGTCGACGCGGAGAGCATCGAAGACGCCAAGACGCGCGGCCCGATGACCATCCGCAGCGGCCAGCGCGCGGTCACTGCGGGCGACTTCGAGCGGCTGACGAGGGAGGCGTCGATCGAGGTGGCGCGGGCGCGCTGCCTCGCGGCGTCGCAGCGCGGCGGCCCGGTGCGCGTCCTCGTCGTACCTCAGGTCCGGACCGCGCCGGAGACGCACAAGCTCGACGACTACGCGCTGTCCGAGCCGTTGCTACGCCAGATCCAGGGCCATCTCGACGAGCGCCGGCTCGTCGGCTCCGCGGTCGAGGTCGGTACGCCGTACTACCAAGGCGTGAGTGTCGCGGCGCTGATGCGCGCCGCGCCTGGGCGGCCGGCGACGCTGGTGCGGCAGCGCGCGATCGACGCGCTCGCGCGCTTCCTCAACCCGCTGACCGGCGGGCCCGACGGCGAGGGCTGGCCGTTCGACGCCGACCTCAACACCGCGACGTTGAGCCAGTTGCTCGAGTCGATCGAAGGCGTGGACCGCGTCGACGAGGTGCTGCTGTTCGAGTACGACCTGCGCACGCGCCGCCGGCTGGGTGCGGCGAAGGACGTCATCCAGCTCGACGCCCACTCGTTGTTCCTGTCGGCCGACCACCAGGTCGTCGTGCGATGAGACGTGACGACTGGCTGCTTGCGCAGCTGCCGATCGGGATGACCGACGACGACTTCTTCTGCCGGTTCGTCGGCATCTTCCAGGAGATGGCGTCGACACTCGTCGACGGCGCGGACAACATCGGCAACGTGCTCGACCTCACGGTCGCGCCGGAGCCGATGGTGCGCTGGCTCGGGTCCTGGATCGGCATGACCGCGATCGACCCGTCGTTGCCGCCGGCGACACAGCGCCGGATGGTGAAAGCGGCCGGCGAGATGCTGGCCTGGCGCGGTACCGCGCGCGGCCTGCGGCAGCTGCTCGAGCTGATCAGCGGCGCGCCCGCGCACATCGCCGAAGGCGGCGGCGTGCACGCGGAGGGCGAGGGCCCGGCCGACCCGGCGTGGGTACGGATTCACGTCCTGTCGACGGGCTGGCTGACGCACGAGGACTTCCTGCGGATCGTGCGCGACGAGGTGCCGGCGTACGTCGCGCTTGAGGTGTGGGCGGGGTCGCACAAGATCTGGCCGCCGTTGGCTATCGACATCACCGCGCCCATCGAGCCGGTCGCACTAGAGGGGACGGTGCAGACATGACCGATCAGCCCGGAGACTCGACGATGGTCGTGCCGACCCCGACGCCCGCGCCGGCGACGGAAGAGCTCACCGCCGACGAGATCGTCGACTTCGACCCACGCGCGGCCGTCGAGGCCGCGCCTGCATCGGGCCCGTCATCGGACTCGTCGGGCCTCTCATCGGGTCCCGCGACGTTGCCGGCGGTGCCGGTGATCCCGGCCGAGCCGGCCGAGGCGAAGCTGGTGACCGCCACCTGCCCCGCGTGCGGCACCGTCGGCACGGTCGACTACGCCCGGCGGGAGGCGACCGGCTTCTGCGCCGCCTGCGACTTCCCGCTGTTCTGGTCGAAGGACCGGATCGTGCCGATGTCCTCGGACGGCCCGGCACCCGGTGCGTTACGGCGGCTGCCCGGTACGGCGGGACGCGAGGCGCTGGCGTCGCTGATGTGTCCCGCGTGCGACGAGCCGAACCCGGCGACGGGCGTGCTGTGCGTGCGTTGCGGCGCGGTGCTGCGGCCGGTCGCGCCGGAGCCCGAGCCGGTGCTGGTGTTCGAGCCGGAACCTGAACCCGAGCCCGAACCGGAGCCCGAGCGCGCGTGGTGGCCGTTCGTCGTCGCCGGCCTGCTCGCCGTGGCCGCCCTCGCCGTACTCCTCATCTGGGTCGCCAACTAGCCGCACTCCGCACCCGGCGAGTTGTCAGCACCACGCCAGGTCCGGACCTGGTGTCGTCCTGACAACTCGCGGGCGAGCCGTACCGCTGCCGCGCTGTCGTTGTCGTGCCACGTGGCGGACGACCGCCGTGTGCGCGGGCATATTGACCTCGAGGTAGGAGAACCGTACGATTCCGCCCAGTATCTATCTGGGGCAGATATGCGGATTCGTACCTTTCTTCGGTCGGCTGTCTGCGCGGCGTCGGGGATCGTGCTGCTGGCATCCGGGTCCGCGCACGCACTCAACGCCGAGCACGTGGAGTGGACAGCCGACGGCTGGTCCAACTGCACGACCGGGACGAGCAGCGGGTGGTCGTGCGACTACGATCTCTACTCGACCAACTGCCCGGAGGCTGCGGTCGTCGGCACGCCGCTCGCCTCGTGTTACGTGTACGTGCACGCCGAGGTGCCTGTCGTCCCGGTCGTCAATGCGGCCGGCCGCCTCGTCGGCTGCACGTCGGGGCCCAACGCCGTCGCCCTCACCGCGTCGTACGTCTATTACGACAGCACGTTCAACGAGTTCGACAACTCGAGGATCGACGCAATATTCGTCGGACAGGTGCACGACGTGTTCGCCGACGGGAAGCCGGGAGCACTCACCTTCACGGCGTACGACGCCAACCAGTCCAACGATCCGACCGGAGCGACGTGGCTCGTCCACGGCGACTTCACCGGTAGCTGCAAGCGCGGTGCCTACTACGTGAGCGGGACCGGCGCCGGCACGGTCGATGTCCAGGTCTGAGCTCCGGGCGGCGCGCATCGCGCTCGCGGCCGGGCTCGCTGCCGCGGCGTGCGTCGGCGGTACCGCGCACGCCACGACGACGCCGCCCGCTTGCGATGCGATCCTCGTCTCGCCCGCCTACGCACACGACCATGCGCTGGTGTGTGTCCACCCCGACGGGCAAGGGACTCGGGTGCTGGCCGTCTCGACGACTGCCGGGACCACCTGGCGGGATGCGAAGATGGCCGGCCTGGTCCGGCCGTCGGGTCCGCTCGGAGCGGCGTTGACGGCGACGCTGTCTCCCGCCTTCGCGAGCGACAATGCGCTCTATGCCACAACAGGTTCCGGGACTTACGTCAGCACCGACTTCGGCGCCACCTTCAGCCCGGTCGACGAGTTGGCGAAGGGCGGGGCGACCGACAACCCGGTCGCGTTCGTCGGGCGGCTTTCCACCGACGCCCTCGTCGGCGGCGGCGCGGCGCGCGTACTCCTGGCGTACGCCGACTCGCCACTGGCCGCGCTGATCGACCCGGCGAACGGGTCGCGTCGTCCGGCCCTCGGCGTGCCCGGACTCGGCGCGCTGCGTTTCGTCGCGCCGCCTTCGGCGTCCGGTCCCGACGGCCTGCTGGCCGTGGTGAACGTCTCCGACTCGGCGACGAGCGACCACGCCGCGGTCTACCGGTGCGACGCGGACCTGACCTGTGCCCAGCCGTTGTTCGCCTTCCCGGCGGGGACCCGGTTCGGGACGGACAGCCGGGTCGTCGTCATGCCCGACCATTCGCTGCTGGCAACGCTTGCCGACGGCGCCAGCAGCCCGCAGCCGTGGCGCTCGACCGACGGCGGCAAGACGTTCGTGCCCATGCGCTCGGTCGCGAAGGTCATCGCCGCCCTTCCTGCCGGGGGAGCCCCGCCGACGATTGCCTTCGCGGCGACGGCTACTCGCCCGCACCGCGTCTACCTACGCGTCGAGGCGTCGATGCCCCGGACCGGATGGACGCCGGGCTCTCCGCCGGCCAGCCAGCTGTTCCGCTCCGACGACTCGGGTGCGACCTGGCGGCTGGTCGCCTATGCGCGGTCGGCGTTCCAGCCGGGAGCGCCCGGCAGCCTGCCCTGGCGCCTCGGTCCCGCGCTTGGCCGCCAAGTCCAGATCACCCCGGACGGGCGGCTGCTCGCGGACGGAGCGTCCGAGACCGCGGTCACGACCTGGTGCTCGATGGACGGCGGCCGGCGCTGGACGATGGGCTGCCGCTGACGTCGGTCTACGCGACCGCGACGGTGACCGAGTTCGGCCCTTGCACCACCGTCACGCCGGTCACCGTTCCGGTCTTCGGCGAGCCGCCGCCGGTCGTCGCCGACACGGTGTAGGTGTTCGGCGTCAAGCTGTTGAACGTGCAGGTGTTCGTCCCGCCGCCGCTCGTCGCGCACGTCACACCCGCGGGCGCGAGGTCGCCGCCCTTGACCGTCACCGTGGTCACCGCGCCGGTGCCGTTGATCGTGACCGTCAGCGAGGTCGCGATCGTCTGGTTGAACGTGAACGTCAGCGATTGCGTCCAGTTCGTGGCGCCGCCGTTCGGCGCTTGCGTGACGCTCTGCGACGACGGTGTCGAGTAGTTCGCCGCGTCCGCGGCGTCCAGCGCCGACGACACCGTGTACGCCGCCGGCGGCACGTACACGGACACCGTGTCGTTGTCGGCCGTGACCGACGGGCTCGGGCTGATCACCGCTGACGTTGCGTTGTTGGTGATGGTGAACGTCGCCACCGGCGGCACCGTGCCCGCCGCCCGGACGCTCTTCGCGGTCAGCTGGATCAGCTGCTCCGAGACGGTCGCGGTCGTCGTCACCGGCGACGTCGTGACGCTGAACGCCGACGTCAGCGTGCCGAGGTGGCCGTTGACGCCGTCGACCTTGACGCGGTAGCTGCCCTGCGGCACCTGGTTGAACACGGTCGTCGGTGTGGCGCCGGCCGTCGCGGGCTCGGCCGGCGCGGCTGACTGCACGACCGTCGTCCCGCTGGAGTCCATCAGCGACACCGCGGCACCCGCCATCGAGTCGCCGGTCGTCGAGACCACGCTGACCGTAACCCGTTGCGGCGCAAGGGGTTGTAGCGCGAGCTCCACCGACGCGACCTGCCCACCGCTCACCGTGACCGACCGCGTCGTGCCCTGGAACCCGGTCGACGGGTTCGACGACACCGTGATGACGTACGTCGTCCCGGGCGGGCTGTCCGGCACACCGGTGAAGCTGAAGTCGCCGGGCACGCCGCTGACGCTCGCCGAGCCGGGGTGCTGCGTGAGGCTGAAGCCCGACACCGGGTTGGTGCTCAGCGTGACGGTCAAGCCGTCGGTCGAGTTCCACAGCGACTTCGTCGAGCCGTCGAGCGCCTGGCCGACGACCGTGCCGCTGATGGTGTTGGTCCGCGGTGCCAGCGTGACGACGACCTCCTGGTCGGGCAGCCCGACCTGGAACGTGACCGTCTGGCTCAGCGGCGCGTAGCCGGGCTTGGTGACGACGAGCGAGTACGTCGTCGGCGGAAGCGTGGGCACCACGCACGAGCCGGCCGGAGTCGCGGCGCCATCCGTCGTACAGCTCACGCTGCCGCCGGCCAGCGCGGTCGTGTTGTGCAGTACGACGGACGCGCCGTCGATCGCGGCCGCGGTGCCGTCCTGCTGTACGACGATCGTCGCGCTGATCGCCGTCGCGTCCATGACGATGTCGGGCACCGCGACGTCGCCGCCGGTCGCTCCGATCGCGTTGCCGTTCGCGGACGCGTTCGGGTAGCCGAACACCGACGCGGTGACGTCCCACGACGAGTTGAGCGCGAGGCCTTCGGTGTTCGTGGTGCCGGTGATCCGGTAGGTGCCGTCGGGAGCGGTCACGGACGAGAACGTCAGGGTGCCGTCGGTCGCGCGCACGGTGACGCCGCCGAGCGGGAACTGGTGGTTGCCGTCGGTCCGGCCGTACACCGTGCCGGTCAGCGCACCGAGCTGCGTGCCGATGACGCTCGCCGTCGTCGTCGTACCCGGCGTGACATTGAACGGCTGCGGGTCGAAGTGGTAGCCGGCCGCGCGCGCGGTCACCGTGTACGGGCCGCCCGACACCGACAGGTCGGGGATCGTGACGGTGTTGCTGCCCGGCGCGGTAGCGACCGTCGTGGTGACGATGCCGCTGCCGCTGACCGTGAAGACGGTGCCGTTGATCGCGGTGCTCGCGCCGTCCTGCGCGACGAGCTGCAGCGCGCCGTGCTCGTGCAGCGTCAGCGGCGTCGACGTCTGGTCGCTCACCGGCATCCCGACACCGGCGACGACGTCCGCCGATGCGGTGTCCGCGGGTACGACCACGGTGTAGTCGATGACGTTGTCGAACCCGTCGAGGCTCGCCCGCAGGTGGTAGGTGCCCGGAACGGCGCCGTTGTTGTGTTGTTCGTTGTTGGACAGCGACGGGTCGACCCACTTCAGCGTGCCGTCGCTGTTGACCGTCACCACGACCGCACCGGCACCCGGCGGCAGCTGCGTGACCTGCACGACCGCGTCGGCGGCGGTCTTGCCGTTGAGCGACGGGTCCGGGTCGGTCGCTACCTTGACGGTGACAGACGTCGCCGGCACCGGCAGCGTGATCGCGGACGCGTCGGTCGACGACGGGAACTCGAAGTTCTGCCGCGACGCCTTCGCGAACCGGTCCTGCGCGGGGTTGTTGGTGGGGTCGACGGCCAGGTCGACGGTCGGCGCGACGAAGCCACCGTTCGCGACCGACGTGCCGCTGAACGTGCCGCCGCCGCACTCGGTCGGCCGGGTGACCGGCGTGCCCGCGGCGGCGTTGTTGATGCCGAAGCAGCCGGCGCTGTCGGTGTAGACGGTGACGGGCGCGCGGTGCGGCACCGAGCCGGAGTACCCCACGACGCCGGTGACCTTGACCGCGGCGTTCGTCACCGGCACCTTCGCGCCGTCGACCAGCCCGTACACCCGGCCGATCATCGGCGTGCCGTCACGGACGAGCACGAGCGACAGCGTCAGGTTCTGGTTGAGCCCGACGACGACGCCGGTGAGCGTGCGCGTGTCGCCGGTCGCCGCATCCGTCGACGACAGCGTGTACGCGCTCTGCGGTACGGCGCCGAACTCGGCGACACCGCTGGTGTTGGTGTTCGCGGTCAGCGTCGTCGTACCGGTCGCGAGAGTGACCGGGATGCCGGCGCCGACGTTGACCGCGTCGCCGGAACTGTTCGGCTCCTGCACGACGACGTCGACCACGGCGTAGCGGTTGATCGACACGTCGTAGCGCTGCGTCTGCCCCGGCAGCAGGGTGACCTTCGACGGCTGGACCGGGACGAAGTTGGTTGCGTTGTCCGGTACGACGAACATCCAGTACGTCCGCGCCGGGACGAAGTCGATCTCGTAGTCGCCGGTGGCGCCGAGGGTGCCGACGCAGTTCGTCGCCGCACCGGTGCATGCTGTCGGCGCGTTCGTGGCGGTCGGCGCGGTCGGGCAGGTCGCCGGTGCCGTCGGTGGCGTGCTCGGGTTCGCCGGGTCCATCGGCTTCGCGACGACACAGCCGGTGACGACGTCGCCGGGGCTGCTGACGTGCCCGAGGATCGTGCCCTCCGGTGTCAGCGCGATCGGCTGCGCGGTGACGATCGTGCCGCCGGCCGCGCCTTCGGGGACCTGCACCCGCAGCGTGCCGCTCTCGTACCCGGGAGCAGTGAAGACGAGCCGGTAGAGCCCGGGCAGCAGCAACGGCGCGGCACCAGGCAGCGTGTAGGCCACGCCCGGGTGGACCGTCGTCGTCGCGAGCGGCGTGGTCGAGCTGATGCTGTCGTCGTACGCGTCGATCGTGGCCGTGCAGTTGGGGGTCGCGACCGGGCAGGTGAGCGCCGCGCCGGTGTGCGCGTCGACGATCGTGCCGCTGATCTTCGACGTCGCGCGGACACCGTTGGTCGGGTCGGGCGTGAGCGCCATCCGGAACGACGTGCCGAGGTCCTCGCCCGCGTGCAGGCTGACGTGCGCGAAGTTGCCGAGGTAACGGAACGCGGTCGCGGTGAGGACGTAGTCGCCGGGCGCGACGCCGGTGAACGTGAACGCGCCGGTGTTGCTCACGGTCATCCGCTTGTACGTGCCGTTGTCGCCCTGGAGCACGAGTCCGGCCGACCCGGCCAGCGGACCGGAGGTCCCGGCGTCGTCGATCACGCCGCCGAACGTCGCCGTCGCGGACGTCAGCAGCGCGTTGCGGGTGAGGCCGGATTCCTTGCCGTCCAAGGAAACTTGCAGCGTCTGCGGCGCGTAGCCCGGCCCAGTCACCGTGACCGTGTATTTGCCGGTCGGCAGCGCGGGGAGGTTGTAGCTGCCGACGGCCGAGCTGCCGCTGGTGCCGCTGACGCTCGTGACCGAGCGGGTCAGCGCGCCGTTCGTCGCGGTGATGGTCGCGCCGGCGACGCCACCGTTGCTGTCGGAGATCGTGCCGGTGATCGACTCGACGCCGCCTTGCAGCGTGATGTCCTGTGTCTTCGTACCTTTGGCCGGAAGGTTCACGATCGCGGACTCGACGTCGTAGCCGTCGCGGCTCGCGGAGACGAGGTACGTGCTCGGCGTCGACAGCCCGCTGATGCTCCAGCGCCCGATGTCGCGGTCGCCGCGCGTGTTCGTCGTCAGCGTCACCGCGCCGTTGGTGATGACGACGTGCGCGCCACCGAGCGGCTTGTGGTGCGCGTCGTACACCGTTCCGGAGAGGCTGCCCTGGCCGGCCACCATCGGCACGGTCAGCGTCGGCAGCTTCTGGCCGACCTGCGCGGTCACGATGAACTTCCGCGTCTGGTAGCCGTTCTTCGAAAGCTGGACGAGGTAGTAGCCGGGTGCCTTGATGCCGGGGATCGCGAACGAGCCGTCGGCGAAGCTGGTGGTGTGCTTGACGACGGATCTCGCGAGCGGCCGGCCGAGGTCGATCGACACCGACGAGAGCTTGCCCACCTGGTCGCCGAGCGCGACCGTCTGCGCCTGGTTGACGAACGTCAGGTCCTGCGACGACTCGTCGACGAGCGATGTCGGCCGCACGCTCACGGTGACGCCACCGGGCGCCGAGCCGGTGACGATGCCGTTGAGCCGGCTGCCCGTGCTCTGCCCGGCCGCGCCGACCGACCCGCCGCCGGCACCCTCGCCGCCGGCACCGCCGCTGCCGCCGGAGCCGCCGCCGTTCCCGCCGGAGCCGCTGCCGCCGGAGCCGTTGCCCCCGGAGCCGTTCTTGCCGCCGTTCTGCTGGATGTCGAGCTGGGTCAGCGACGCCGTGTTCTTCTTGTGCGCGCGCTTGGAAATCATGTCGAGGCCGACGAGCGCGACCGACGCCCACACGGCGACGACCGCGACGGCCGCGATGAGCCGGGTCACGGTCCGGCTGAACACCGGCCGGACGACGAACACCGCGTTGAGCCGTACCGGGACCGTGTGTCCCTGCGCGGTGAGGACGAACGGCATGCGCCGCGCCTGCCCTACCCAGCGCCGCCGCATCGTGGTGGCCCGGCCGCGGACCTCGACCGACTCGCCGGCGCCGAGGTCGACCGTCTGCTCGCGCAGCCAGACGTCGAGGCCGTTCGTCGGGGTCACGCTGAGCTGCAACGACATCGGCGTCGTGCCGCGGTTGGTGAGCAGGACCTTGAGCCGCTTGGTCCGGACGGCGGCCGGCTCGGTCGGGACCAGCTCGAGCGCGAGCGCCGCGGCGTCGCCGACGACGAGCGCGGCCTCGGCCTCGAGGGTGAGCGGCGCGGCGCCGGGCGGGTCGTCGACCGACTGCGCGGTGGCGACGAACCCGTAGCTGCCCGCGGGCGTACCGGCCGGCGGGCGCAGGCTCAGCGTGACGTCGGCAGCCTGGCCGTCGGCGAGCGGTGGGGTGCGGACCGGCGCCGGCGACCAGCCGGTGTCGAGCCCGATCACGCTGACGAGGAATGTGCGGGTCGAGCCGCTGCCGTTGGTCAGGCGCAGCACGACCTCGGCCCGCTGGCCGGGTGCGGCGGAGACGTCACCGAGGACGCGGAGCCCAGTGCGCTGCTCAGTGCTCATCAGCCGCCGTCCTGGACGTAGAGGATCTTGTCCGGAACCGGCGCGGTGCCGTCGACCGCGACCGACGTGGTCGAGTACGCCGCACCAGGCGTCGGGTAGTCGACCTGCAGCACGTAGTTCTCCGGCGCGTCGACGTCGCTGAAGCAGAACCGCCCGGACGCGTCGGTCTGCGTCGTGGCGACCGGGTTCGTCGGGTACGACGCCGCGCGGAACAGCACGATCTGCACGTTCGGCACGACCGCGTTGGAGTGGCTGGCGTTCTCGACGGTCCCGCAGATCGTGATCGGCAGCGCGACGGTGAGGTTCTTGTCGACCACGGCGCCGGCGACGAGCTGCACGATCTGCGACGTCGGCCTCGTGCCGTGCCGGCTCACGGTGACCGTGTACGTGCCGGGCGGGACGTTGTCGAAGTGGTACGCGCCGGCGTGCGCGGGCAGCCCGGGGCCGGGGGAGACCGCGACCGACGACGACGTCATCGCGAGCTGCTGCGCGCCGTTCGACAGCGAGACGAGCGTCTCGCCGACACCGGTGCTCGTGTCGTTGTCGGACGTCACCGTGAAGCCGTACAGCTCGGCGGTCGACGTCACCATCGACACCTTGATCCCGCTCGCCGACACGGACGTGCCCGGCGCGGCCTGAGTCGTCGCCGTACCGAACGCGTCGAGGGCGACCGACAGCGACTGGCTGGCGAGGTCGCCGCGGCTGAACGTCACCGTGTAGGTGCTCGGCACCGGCAGGCCGCGCACCTCCCACGCGCCCGGGTCGCCCTCGGTCTTCGTCACGGTCTGCACGCTGAGCACGCCGTTGGTGACGGTGACGGTGACGCCGAGCGCGGGCTGGCCGTTGGCCTGCGTGACGACCTGTCCGGACAGCGCGCCGGAGGCGCCGCCGAGAGTGATGCCGACACCGGTCAGCTGCTGCCCGGGCGCGAGCGACAGCGTGACCGTCTGCGCGGCCAGCCCGTCGGCGGTGACGACGACGGAGAAGCTCGCCGGGGTCGGCAGCGACCGCAGCGTGAAGCTGCCCGGGTCACCGTCGGTCAGCGAGATCGTCTGCACCGTCGTCGAGTTGTACGTCGCCGTGATGGTCGCGCCCTTGACCGGGCCGCGCGGGCTGGTCACGTGGCCGGAGATGAGGCCGTCGCCCTTGCGCAACGTGATCGTCACGCCCTGCCGGTTCTCGCCGCCGGCGACGTCGATCCGCTGCGTCTCGGTCGCGTAGCCGGGCTCGGTGACGACGAGGTCGTAGACGCTAGGCGAGGGCACGTTCGCGATCGCGAACGAGCCGTCCGCGCCGACCGGCACGGTCTGGAGTACGGCGCCCGACGCGATGCTCAGCGCCTTCTGCGGCGTACCGCTCGCGCCGACCGGTGTGCCCGGCACCTGCAGCGTGATCGACGCGCCCTGCAGGCTGTCGGCGAGGATCTTCCCGCTGATCGTCGCGGGCAGGCCGCCGAGCCGCGCGTCGATGCCGCTCAAGTCCTGGCCGGTCTGCAGCGTCACCGGCGACGCGTCCGCGGGGGTGGCCGCGGCGGGGTACCAGAGGTCGGTGATGTCGGGGCCGCGGAAGCGCAGCTTGTAGGCGCCCGAGCCGAGCGAGCCGACGTGGTAGCTGCCGTCCTTGCCGGTCGCGGCCGAGCCGACGGACGTGGACGGGTCGCTCGCCGCGTAGACGTCGACGGTGTAGCCGGCCGCGGCGGCACCGGTGGTGAGCAGCACCGCCTTGCCGGAGATCGACGCCGTGCCGGTCGCGCCGGCGTTCTGCTGTGCCTGCGCGACCTGCAGCGCGAGGTCGCGGTCGGCGGCGGACCGCCCGACGACGCTCGACAGCGCGTACGTGATGACCAGCGCGAACACCGTGACCGACGCGAGCAGGCCGAGCAATGAGACCGCACCGCGGGCGATGACCGGCCGCTGCATGAACGTCGCCGTCGTCTTCGGCTGCTGGTCCGGCTCGCGGCCGTCGTCGATCCGGAGGGTGAACGGCCGGACGACCGGCTGGCCGATGAACCGGCGTCGCGCCTTGACCCTGACCTCGACCGCCGCGTGCTCGCCCGGCGCGAGGTCGAGCGTCGCGGGCAGGAACCGGTAGCGGATCTTCTCCTGGTCGTCGTGACCGGAGAGCGCGCCGCTGAGCTGCGTGTTGCCGACGTTGTCGACCAGCAGGCCGAACGACCCGCGCTTGCCGGCGGTGACCGTGCGCGGGTCCATGTCCATCTGCACCATCGGTGCGGCGGCGATCTCGAGGTCGAGGTCGACGACCGTCGTACGGGTCGGGGGAGTGAGCTCCCGTACCTGTACGGCGAACCGGCGGTCGCCGGCGCGCAGACCGGGCGGCGTCGTCACCGTGATCGTGATGGTGTCGGTCGCGCCCGGGAACAGCGAGAGCCGGTCCGGCTCGGCCTGCACCCACGTCGGGTCGAGGCCGAGCACGCGCGCGGTGTAGCCGCCGATCAGGTCGGTGGTGTTGGTGACCGTGAGGACGAACTTGACCGGCGACCCGGCCATGGCGGGCGCGCGGCGGCGGTCGACGTCGACGCGCATCAGTGCAGCGCCCCAAGAGTCAGAGTCGGCACGGTGACCGGCGAGCCCGCGGTGACGTAGACCAGCGCGGTGACCTGCGCGTAGCCGTCGCGGCTGGCGGTCACGCTGTACCAGCCTGGCGCGAGGCCGGTCATCGAGTAGCCGCCGCGCGGGATGCCGCCGCCCGCGTCGACCGTGAGCGTCGTGCGCTGGTGCTGCCCGTCGGTGACCGTGACGGTGGCGCCGACGCTCGGGCCGAGCGGCGGGTTCGGCCCGCTCGCGGTGGGTTGCTGCACGAGCCCGGTGACGGTGCCGAGCGCGGACTTCATCACGGCGTCGGGGACCTTCGGCGCGTGTACGCCGTCGAGCGTCAGCGGCAGCGTGACCGGGATGTCGCCGGGGAAGCTGACCGTCAGCGTGTAGACGCCCGGCACCGGCACCCCGGTGATCGCATAGGTACCGACCATCGACGCGTCGCCGGTGAGCGACGTCGTCGTGATCGGGGTCGGCGTACCGCCGACGGTGATCGTCGCGCCGCCGACGGGAGTGCCGTGCTCGTCGACGACCTTGCCGACGACCGCGTTCGTGCCGCCGACGAGGACGACGTTGTTCAGCGTCGCGTTGCCGCCGGGTGCCAGCGTGACGTCCTTCGTGGTCGACGTCGACGCGTCGCGGTGGAAGGTGAGGATGTAGAGACCGGGAGTCGGCAGGCCGCCGAGGGTGAAGTGACCGACGTCGCTGCCGACCGTCGGCGTACCGGTCGTGAACGTCTGGCCGTTCACGGTGGTGCTCACCGTGACGCCGCCGATCGGCGCGTGGCCGTCGGTCACGACGCCGCTGACGGTCCCGGCACCGGCGGACAGCCGCACGACCGGCTCGTAGCGGTGCTGGCTGCCGCCGACGTCCTCGGTCAGCGTGCTGGCGAGGTAGCCGGGCGTGACGAAGCTGACCTGGTAGCTCGCCGGCGCGGGCAGCCCGGTGATCGTGTAGTTGCCCTTCGCGTCCGTGCGCACCGGCTTGCCGACGGGTTGGTCGCTCGTGCCGGTCAGCGGCCGCACGATGACCGTGCTCCGGACCGGCGTGGTCACGTTGCCGAAGTCGACCCGGCCGGAGATCGTCGCCGGGTAGCCGACGACCTTGGTCGTGCTGGCCTTCGTGACCTGTTGCGGCGCGGCCGACACCAGCCGCGCGGCGGCCGCGTTGGTCGTGCCGGGGTAGTACGTCGTCTGGTAGCCGGGTGCGGTGAAGCGCAGGTAGTAGCTGCCGGGGAACAACCCGATGACGACGTAGCTGCCGTCGGCCTGTGTCGCCGACGAGGTGACCAGCTTCAGCCCGGTGCTCGACGGCCGCAGCGCCTCGACCACGATCCGGCCGATGCCATCGCCGCTCGTCGTCGACACGATGCGGCCGGAGATGACGCCGCCGACGCCGGCCGGCAGCGGGCCGCCCTTCGCGAGCACGTCGCCCGGCGTCGAGTCGGCCGCGAGGCCGGTGACGCCGGTGGCGACGAAGAACGACGCGGGAGCCGCCTTCGTGACCGGGTCGCCGCCGAACACCTTGGTGAGGCCGAACAGGAACGCGCCCGCCCACATCGCGACGATCGTCACGAGGATGATCGCGGTGAGTACGCCGCGGGCGATGACCGGCCGCTGCCGGTGCACCAGACCGGTGTTGTCGAGTACGGCCAGCGGCGGCGTTCCGGGCATCGTCGCGGGTGCGGTTGCCTCGGCGTGCACGCTGAACGGCCGGTCGAGGTCGTTGCCGAAGACGTGCCGCGGCGCGCGGCTGTCGAGGTTGACCGGCTTCGTCGCACCGGCCGGGACGGTCACCGACGTACGGGAGAAGCGCAGCTTGAGCGACCGGTCGGCGTCGGCCCCGGTCAGCGCCACGTCGAGCGGGACGTTGCCGCGGTTGCCGACGTCGACGACGAAGTGCGCGCGCCGCCCGGTCCGCACGACCGCGGGGCGCGGCCGCACCTCCACCCGCGGGACCGACGCGACGGTGAGCTCGATGTCGACGAGCTCGGTGGTGCCGGACGTGTGCGAGTCGAGCGCGACGGTCAGCGGGTGGGTGCCGGCCGGGTACGACTCGGGTAGCTCGATGCTGAGGGTCAGCTGGCCGGCGCTGTCCGGGAACAGCGACAGCACCTGCGGCCGGCTGCTGACCCGCTCCGCGTCGACGCCGAGGACGCGGGCGCTGATGCCGTCGATGACCGCGCTGGTGTTGGTGACGTCGAGGGTGAACGTCACGGTCGAGCCCGGGTCGGCGGACATCCGGCGCCGGTCCATCGCGACCCGCAGCATCGAGCTCACGGCGTCGCCCCCGGAGTCGGCGACGTCGCGCTCGCACCGGTGCCCCCGGTGGTCGGGCTGGGCGACGGCGGGGTGCGGTGCCGGTTCAGGTCGGACGAGGTCGGGTCGGCGACCGGCGCCGGGTCGACGTACGGCGGCGGCGTGGAGTCGGCCGGGTCCGGCAGCGGCGGCGGCGGCGCGCCGGTGTTGCCGCTGCCGTTCGAGCCGCTCGACCCACCGGAGTTTCCGTTGCCGTTGTTGGAGTTCTGGCCACCCGCACCGACCCCGCTACCGTCGCCGCCGGTGCCACCGCCGGTCCCGTTGCCACCGCCGCTGCCGCCGCCGGACACCGGGCCGTTGCCGGGGAAGACGGTCGTCGGCAGCGGGTTGCCGACCGGGAGCAGCGCCGGGCGGGCCGCGCCGACGTACTCGCCTGCGCCGGTGATCGACTGCACTTGCACGTTGGCGCCGGTGTGCGGGTCGGCGATCATGAAGCCGCTGCCGATGTAGATGCCGACGTGGCCGGGCAGGCCCTTGAGGAACTCGCCCGGGTTGAAGAACACGAGGTCGCCGACGCGGAGCTGGCCGTCGGCGACGTGCGGCAACGTCAGCCACTGCTGCTCCGACGTACGCGGGATCGCGATGCCCGCCGACGCGTACGCCGCGCGGGTGAAGCCGCTGCAGTCGTAGTACGGGCCGTTGCCGCCCCACTGGTAGGGGTCGCCGAGGTGCGAGTAGGCCCAGGCGATCGCGGTGCGCACCGCCTCGTCCGCGCCCGGCGCGGTGACCGCGAGGTCGGCGTAGTGCGACATCAGCGTGAGGACGTCGGAGACGTACCAGTCGGCGGCGTTGTAGGAGTAGATCGCGGTCGCGAGCTGCGCCGGGTCGCCGAGGTTCACGGCGCCCTTGCAGAGGTACGCCGCGGCGGTCGCGGCCGCGTCGCGGATGTCCTGCGGGTTCGCGACGCCGTCGCCGTCGGCGTCGACCCCGAACGACTTCCACGTGCTCGGCAGGAACTGCATCGGGCCGACCGCGCGGTCCCACTTGCGGTCGCCGTCGTACCGGCCGTGGTCGGTGTCGGGGATCGCGCGGATGCCCTGCGAGCCGTTGAGCCGCAGGCCGAGGATCGGCGGGCTCTCGATGCCGTTCCACGCCGGCCGCGACGACCCGCCGGACGCGCCCTGGTGCGACTCGATCTCGCCGATCGCGGCGAGCAGCGTCCACGTCATCGAGCACGACGGGTAGAGCAGGTTCGCCCGCGACGCGGCGCTCTCGTACGCCGCCATCACGACCGGCGGTGGTGACGCGGTGCCGTCGCTGCCGCCCGGGATGACCTGCGGCGCGGGCGCGGTCGTGATCGTCGCGACCTGCGTCGCCGGTTGCGGTGCGGCGAGCCGGGTGGTCTGCGCGACTTCGGCGAAGCGTTGCGGCGCGACCAGCCGGTAGTGCGTCCCGAACTTGCCGACGACATCGGTCGGCCGCACCGCCGACGGCGTTGTCGACGGTGCGAGTGCTTGCGGCAGCAGCACCGGGACCGCCGCCAGGCATGCGCTGACCGTGGTCTTGGCCAGCACAGACGACATGGGGCTCGCTCCGGTGCGGGTACAGGGACTTGGTCATCCTGTTCCGCGCGGGCGAGCGTGTCCGCGGTTTGCGGAAATGGGTCGGGGCCTTTTCCGGGTAGTCCTTTATTGCCACCAAATGTCGAAGTAGCGGTGACATCGCCTGCGCTGGACGGATGTGTGTCACCAATGTGGTCATTCGCCTTGACGGGATGGTGCGCGCCGCCGAGCATCGGGCGCGTGATCGAGCAGGTCGACTCCGCGCTGGAGAGTTTCTTGCGGCGCGAGGCAGCGCTGCCGGCGCACGAGGTCGAGGTCTCGTTCGACCCGCCCGACAAGACGTTCGCGTCCTCGGTCAACCGGCCGACGCTCAACGCGTTCCTATGGGACATCCGGCGCAACGGTGCTTACACGTCGACCGGCCTGGTCGAGCGGCGCGACGGCGACGGCCGGCTCGAGCGCCGCGGGTCCGCGCCGTACGTCGACCTGCGGTACTTCATCAGCGCGTGGGCGTCCGACCGGCGCGACGAGCACCGGCTGCTCGGGCAGGTGCTGCAGTGCCTGCTCGTGCACTCGGTGATGCCGTCCGAAGACATGCCGCCGACGATGTCCGACCTTGCCTCGATCGGGCTGCGGCTGGCGACCCGTGACACCCGCAAGCCGGACTCGTTCTGGGGCGCCATCGACGGCAAGCTGAAGACCGGCATCGAGGTCGAGCTCACGCTTCCGGTCGACGTGTTCGCGTGGATCGCGACCGCGCCCGAGGTCACCGAGATCACCGGCAACGTGTCGCGCCGGCCGGTGCCCGAGCCCGAGACCGATCCGCGGGCCGGCCAGGTCACCCGCCGCCGCAACAGCGGTTCCGTCGTCGCCGAAGGCCGGCGCTGACGACCCGCTCGAACTTCGGACAACGCCGGACACGCGCCGCGGTCCCGGTTACGGTGAACGGTGCGTGCCAGCCGCGCTGGTACGACGGGGAGGGAGCCTGCCATGGCCGCTCAGGCGCATGACCACGAGCACGGTCAGGACAAGAAGGCCCCCGCGCGGCGCCGCGGCCCGGT
>JAVEEI010000226.1 GCA_030840525.1 Frankiaceae bacterium | reverse complement strand
GCGAAAGGTCGCCCATTCTCTAATCCCACGCTCCCTGAAGTTCGTCTCACATCAGGTACACGTACGAGCGGCGCGATGATTACAGGCCTCTTTTTTCAGGCCATGCGAGCGTGCCCACGGCACATATGTAACAGCGCAGCTACGGAGAATCGGACAACTAGTACGAAACCGACGCCGACTCGCTTGACGCGCAAACCGGACGGCAGCAACCTCTCGGATCGACCGGGGAGCCACGCCGAGCGAGAGGAAGCCAAGTAGCCGGCACGACATTCGTGCTTCGAGCACGGTCGGTTGGTCGTTCGGCGGTTACTGCTCCCGCCTGGTCGGCGAAACGCTCGCCGCGCCTGCGAGTTCGGAAGTCGGTCATGCGCTGCGAGGACACCGGCCGCTCGGTGCGGATGCCCGTACGACCGCATGAGCGGTCGAGAGTTTCCCGCTGTCCGAACTGCTATCTCACTGGAGAACCAATGCGTTCCATGTCATCTCCCCGGACCTATCGGCCGCATCACCGGCGCGGGCCGAGCCTTCGCCGCCGGCTCCTTCCGCGTCTTCTCGCCGTGCTTGCGATCATGGGCGGGTTTCTGACCGCGCCCCTTTCGACCAGCGCAGCGCACGCCGGCCCACCTGCGTGCCAGGCATGCGACTCGCTCATGTCGACGCTTAACCAACTCGTGACCGAGATCCGGGTCTCGCCTAGCCCAGAGGACGTCATCGCCATTGCGGCACAAGCGGTCGGCGAAGTCACCGACTGCGTCAACGGCAACAACACGGGTTGCAACCGCGATCTACAGCAGCTTCAACAGCTCATCGACACCGTCAAGACCGATGCGGTCCAATGCGCGACCGCGGCGCCGGGGACTCCCTGCGCGACCATCGTTACCGATGCACAGACCATCGAACAGCAGATCATCAACACAAGCGGTACGTGCCTACAAGACTCAGCGAGTGTCTGCGGCGCGGTCATCGCAGACGCCAAGGTCGTCCTCGCCGATGCCGAGGCCGTAGCGAACGCCTGCCTCGCTTTGGCGCCTGGGTCGACGTGCCAGACGGCCGCGACCGCTGCCGAAGCGGCACTGACGACCGTCCGGAACGCCGTCGACGATTGCCTCGCTGATGCGGCCAGTACCTGCCAGAACACCGTTCAGGCCGCTATCGCTGCCGTGAGCGCTGCCGAGTCGCGGGCAGAGGCGCTGCTCTCACCGCCTAGTGATGGTGGGGGCACGACTCCGCACCTCGACATCCGTGATTTCCAGGTGACGACTCAGGGTGCTGGCGAACAACAGATGGTCTACGACGCACTTCAGAACCAGTACGACACCGCGTACAACGTGGTCGACGCGCCGGTCAGCAACGTCTACGAGTTGCCAGTCGTGCCCAAGCAGGTGACCGATTCCGTCGACTCCGCTGGGAACCTCGTCGGCGGAACGACCACCCCGGAAATGCAGCTGATCGTCGCCCAGACGGGTCAAGATTTCAAGGTCGCAAGCGTGCACAGCGAAGACGGCGCGCTCGTTGGGTTCACTGTTTCAGCGAAGTCCCTGGCTCCCATCGGAATGCCGGTGACCACCTATCAGGCGATGCGTGCGGCCGGCGTCGGCGCGCCGACCGGTGACGCAAGCGGCAAGTGGTACAAGGACACGGACTCGAAGTGCTTCGATGACTCGAGTTACGCCTGGACGAAGACCATGTGTGCGCAATGGCAGATCCAGGACACAGACGACGACGCGAACTACCACTTGCAGTTCCAGTATTGGGCTGCCGGGCACGCAACGGATGGCTACGAAGTCGACAAGTTCTGGATTGAGGCTGTTCCGGACACGAAAGACACGCCCGGTATGCGCTTCGACGGCGCCGTCGAGCCGACGGAGTCGTACGACGGGACGGGCAGCGGCTGCAAGTCCAAGAACAGCGAGGTCAACGTGACCATCGGCTCTGGGTCACCGGTCACGGTTGGTTTCACTCAGGGCACGACCATCAACAGTTGCGAACAGTACGACCCGATGACCTATAACGACACGTCTTCCCACGGGCACTATGCCTTCGAATGGCACGGAAACCCATCCGCCTCGACGCAGCGGTACCTGAAGATCAACCTCGCGATGAAGTGCGGGGTCAATACCAATGGCGACGAGTTCGATCTGTGGTTCGGCCAAGAGAAGGCGTAATACCTTCTCTGGCGTAACGCTCTATCTTGGAGGAGCCGAATGAACGTCGTGAGGGCCAACCGTGCGATCACTATCGCATGCGCGGTGGCCCTCACGACGGGCTGCGTCCATCACAAGGGATTCTCTGCCCCCAGCGAAGCCAAGGCGCTGGCACTCTTTCAGCAGGATCTAGCCGCAGCGGAGCGTCACGACGCGAAAGCGCTCTGCGCTTCGGCCGAGGAGTCCGAGCTGTGTCAGCTGGACTTGAAGGAGCGACCGTTCCCGAAACTCAGCGACGTGCACACCGGAGGCCTACGGCTTGTGGATGCGAACCGCGTCGTACGAGTCTGCGGCAAGGCGAACGGCGTTCCTTTCGCAAGCGACTTCCCGGTAACCCAGGACCCGCAAGGTCGATTGGGCGCGATCAACCCCGTCTTCTGGACGCCCATGCAGTTCATACCGAAACCCTCCCAGGGTGCGCCCGTGAGCATCCCGCCGCCGACGCAGAAGCCGACGCAGCCGCCGGCCGTGGACTGTTGACGGTTTACGGCAGGTAGATCCATGAGGCGTCATCCCCCGACAGCCCAACGGAACGACCGTATCCACGGATACCGCTGTGTCTGCCTGCTCGTGGAGTCCATCGAGGCTCGATCGTGACCTCGTCCGACTGAGGGCTTCTTGACTTGCGTGACTAGCTGACCCATCTGGTTGAGACGTTTGCGCGGACGCTGGCCGGTGCGCCCGCAGTGAGGTTTCCTCAGAAGGCGCGCCGTCTGCGTAGGGATCGGGGTCGGCCGTCGGGGTCGTACAGCGTGCGATAACCCACAGTGGCCCACCGATTTTTGGTGATGCGATCCACCGACGCGCACCCGCATATCGAGCAGGCACTCGCCACCTGCCTGCGTCACCGCGTCGCC
>JAVEEI010000092.1 GCA_030840525.1 Frankiaceae bacterium | reverse complement strand
CGGGCTGGGGGACGCCACTGGCGTTTCCACGGGGCTCGCTTGGCTTTGCGGACTGCGGCTAGGCGCTCGCGTCTGAGCTCCTGTTCCTCGCTGTCGTCGAGCGGCGCGAGGTCGCCGACGACCGCGGTCAGCAGGTGGTCGGCGAGCGCGGGGTTGCGGGCCAGCGCCGGGCCGTGCAGGTACGTCGCGACGACGCTGCCCTGCATCGCGCCGTCGACGCCGCGGTCGCCGTTGCCCACGCCCTCCTCGACCTGGCCGAGCGGCGTCGCGGCCGGACCGAGGACGGTCCGGCCGCCGTGGTTCTCGTAGCCGGTGAGCAGCCCGATCGGCGACGAGACGAGCAGCTCGCCGACCGCACGCGGCCCGTCGAGCCGGTCGGTCCGGCAGTCGATCAGACCGAGCCCGGCGTGCACGTCGCCGCGGCCGTCGAGGAACGTCTCGCCGAGGATCTGGAACCCGGCGCAGACCGCGAACACCGGCTTGCCGGCCGCGGCCGCGCGCGCGAGTACGCCGTCCGCGAGCCGGCTGACCGCGAGCGTCTGCGCGGTGTCCTCGCCGCCGCCGAGGACGTAGAGGTCGGCCTGCTCCGGCACCGTCGCGTCGACCGCGACGTCCACGACATCGGCGTCGTGGCCACGCCAGCGCAACCGTTGCGCGAGCACGCTCGCGTTGCCGCCGTCGCCGTACGTGCCGAGCAGCGCCGGGAAGACCAACGCGATCCGTACGGCGCTCTCACGCATCGCGCAACACCTTGCGATAGGTCTGAAAAGCCGTGTAGTTGGCAAGGATCTCGACCGGGCCGCTGCCGTGCGCGGCCGCCAGCGCCGCCGCCGCGTCGTCGACGCGGACGTGGTCTACGTCGGCGTAGCGCAGCCGTACGGCGACGTCGCGGGAGCGCTCGCCGGTCGCGATCGCATGCCGGCCGCGCAGGCTCTCGAACGGTACGTCCCACAGCCACGACGGGTCGCGGCCGTCGGCGGCGCGCGCGTTGACCGCGACGACGACCGGAGTGTCCGGCCGGCTCATGCGCAGCGTCTCCGACCAGCCGGCCGGGTTCTTCGCGAGCAGCAGCCGGACCGGCCGGCCGCGGTGCGTCGTCTCCAGGTAGCGGCCCTCGACCGACGGGATCGCGGCCATCGCGGCGAGCGCGGCGGCCGGCTCGACCCCCCACCCGTGCCACGCTGCGGCGGCGGCGAGCGCGGCGTTGCCGACGTTGACCTGGCCGGGCAGCGTGAGCGTGACGGTGTGCGCGTCGCCGTCGGCGTCGACGACCGTGCCGCCGTCGACCCGCCACGTCGGGTCGGGCCGGGCGAGGCCGCACTGCTCGCTGCGCCAGCCGCCGGTCGCGTCCCGCTGCAGTACGTCGCCGCAGGCGGGACACGACGTCGAGTCGTAGGTCCAGCCCTGGCCGGCGCCGACCCAGACGACGTCCTTGGCGGCGGTGGCGGCCCACGCGACGAGCGGGTCGTCGGCGTTGGCCACGACGGTCGCGCTCGACCCGTCGAGCGCATCCCGCCAGATGCCGGCGAGCCGGCGCACCTCGGCGTACCGGTCGAGCTGGTCGCGGCTGAGGTTGAGCAGGACGACGGCCCGCGGCTGCACCGCGGCCGCGACCCGTGGCAGGAACGGCTCGTCGACCTCGAGTACGCCGACCGTGCTGGTCCGGTCGGTCGTCAGTGCGGCGGTCAGCCCGGTGGGCAGGTTGGCGCCGCCGGCGTTGGACACCACGGGACCGCGGGTGCGCAGCGCGGCGACGAGGAACGAGCGGGTCGTCGTCTTGCCGTTGGTGCCGCTGACGAGGGCGAGCTCACGGCCGACCGCTGCGGCCGCGAGGGCGTTCGGGTCGACCAGCAGCGTGACCCGGCCGCCGATCGTCGTACCGCCGCCGCGGCCGGTGAGGCGGGACAGGCCGGCGGCCGTCGCGCCCGCGGCGCGGGCGAGCGCGAAGCGGGTGGTCACCCCTTGACGTGGACCCGGGCGATGAAGACGAAGACCGCGAACGCGGCGAGGGTCAGCACCGCGGCGACCGGGAAGACCTGGCGCACGATCTTCGGCGGGGCGGTCCGGAAGTACAGCCCGATGACCGTGCCGACGCCGAGCAGGACGATGCTCAGGACGCCGAGCGCGACGGCGTACTGCTCCTCGAGATCCACGCGCTCACTTTAGCTTCGGCGGGTCGTGCCGGTGCACGCGACCCGCGCGGGACCCGGTCGCCGACAGCGCCCGCGCGGTTCGCACCAGCGCGACGTGGCTGAACGCCTGCGGCAGGTTGCCGACCTGGCGCCGGGCGTGCACGTCGTACTCCTCGGCCAGCAGGCCGACGTCGTTGCGGAGGTAGAGGATGCGCTCGAAGACGGCGCGGCCCTCGTCGGGCCGGCCGGTGAGGTGCAGCGCGTCGGCGTACCAGAGCGAGCACGCCGTGAACGTGCCCTCGCTCGGGTCGTTGCGGTAGACGAGGCCGTCGACGCCGAGCTCGCGGCCGATCGCGTCGACCGTGCCGACGATGCGCGGGTCGTTGCCGGGCAGGAACCCGACCTGCGGGATGAGCAGCGCGGCGCCGTCGAGCTGTCGCGAGCCGTATGCCTGCACGAACGTGTTGCGGTCTGCGTCGAAGCCGTGTGCGAGCACGTCTGCGTGCACCTCGGCGCGCAGGTTCCGCCACCGGTCGGCCGGCCCGACGAGACCGAACCGCTCGACGGCTTGTACGGCGCGGTCGAGGCCGGCCCATGCCATGACCTTCGAGTGCACGAACTGTTGCGGGTCGTCGCGCGTCTCCCACAACCCGGCGTCGGGCTCGCGCCACCGGTGCTCGATGACGTCGACCAGCGCGCGCTGCACCGACCACCCGTCGTCGGTCGGCGACAGGCCGGCGCACCGGTCGAGGTGGAACGCGTCGAGCACCTCGCCGAACACGTCGAGCTGGAACTGGTTGGACGCCTGGTTGCCGACGCGGACCGGCTTCGAGCTCTCGTAGCCGGGGAGCCAGTGCAGCTCGTGCTCGGGGATGCGCCGCTCGCCGGCGACGCCGTACACGATCCGCAGCTCGTGCGGGTCGCCGGCGAGAGCGCGCAGCAGCCAGTCGCGCCAGCGCCGTGCCTCCGTGTCGTAGCCGGAGTAGACCAGCGCGTGCAACGTCATCGTCGCGTCCCGCAGCCAGCAGAAGCGGTAGTCCCAGTTGCGGCTGCCGCCGACGCGCTCCGGCAGCGACGTCGTCGGCGCGGCGACCATGCCCGCGGTCGGCTCGTACGTGAGCGCGCGCAACGTGACCAGCGAACGTACGACGGCGTCGCGCCACTCGCCGTCGTACGTGCAGCGGCTCGCCCACTCGGTCCAGTAGCGGTCGGTCTCGGCGAGCGCGGCGTCGGCGTCGACCCGGCGTGGCCGGTCGAGGTGCGACGCCTGCCAGGTGAGTACGAACGGGAGCCGGTCGCCGGCGCCGACGGTGAAGGTCGCGACCCGCGCGCCGTCGACGTCGTCGTGCTCGACCGGCGCGTCGACGTAGACCGCGTCGGGGCCGGCGACGGCGCGGAAGCCGCCGTCGATCCCGGTGACGACCGGGAGCACCGAGCCGTAGTCGAACCGGACGCGCAGCGTGCTCGTCATCTCGACCCGGCCGGCGACTCCTTCGACGATGCGGACGACGTCGGGTGCCTCGCCGCGCAGCGGCATGAAGTCGACCACGCGCGCGCTGCCGGTCGGTGTCTCCCAGGTGGTCTCCAGGACGAGGGTGTCGCCGCGGTAGCGGCGGGTGGTGCACTCGTCCCGCCCACTGGCCGCGAGCCGCCAGCAGCCGTGCCGCTCGTCGCCGAGCAGCGCCGCGAACACCGCCGGCCCGTCGAACCGCGGCAGGCACAGCCAGTCGACCGACCCCGTCCGGCTGACCAGCGCAGCCGTGTGGAGGTCGCCGATGAGCGCGTAGCTTTCGAGCGGCTCGGACACATTCGTAGGCTGGCAGACGTGCGCGCGCCGGTGTGGGTGGGGTTGGTCGTGACGACGGTCGTGTCGCTGGCGGGGGCCACCGGGTGCAAGGGGTCGCAGCGCGAGGTCATCGTGTTCTTCGCCGTCGACTCGCCGCCGGCCCAGCACGAGGCGGCGCTGCACGCGTGCACCGGTGTCGCGAGTCACACGTCGCCCGAGCCGATCGCCGCCGGGACGCACCGCGTGGCGCCGACGTCCGACGTCCGGTTCCGGATCGACCAGGCCGACGACCGCGACATCGCGCAGCTCGAGAAGTGCCTCACCAGCCAGCCCGGAGTCATCGGCGTCCAGGACACGATGGACACGACATGAGCGACGCGGTCAGGTATGTATTGAGTGGCGCCATTCTGGGCACCACCGGCGTGTGACAGCGACCACACATGACGACGGCGTCATCCGCTCCACCATCCCGGCCCGGCTGGACCGGCTGCCCTGGTCGAGCTTCCATACCCGGCTGGTCGTCGCCCTCGGGGTCGCGTGGGTCCTCGACGGCCTCGAGATCACCGTCGCGAGCTCGATCGCGGGTGTGCTCAAGACGCCGCAGTCGCTGCACATGTCGGCCAGCCAGATCGGCCTCGCGACCGGCACGATCTACCTGCTCGGCGAGGTCTTCGGCGCGCTGATCTTCGGCCGGATGTCCGACGCGTGGGGCCGGCGCAAGCTGTTCATGTTCACCCTCGGCGTCTACCTCGTCGGGTCGGGCCTCACGGCGCTGACGTGGAACCGCTCGACCGGCGCGGTCATGTTCCTCTACGCCTGCCGGTTCGTCGCCGGCATGGGCATCGGCGGCGAGTACGCCGCGATCAACTCGGCCATCGACGAGCTCATCCCGGCCAAGCACCGCGGCCGCGTCGACATCGCGGTCAACGGCACGTACTGGGGTGGCGCGATCCTCGGCACCCTCGGCACGTTGCTGGTGCTGAACAACCTCGACCCGCGCTACTCGTGGCGGCTCGGCTTCCTGCTCGGCCCGATCCTCGCGGTCGTGATCCTCGTCGTCCGGCGCAACCTGCCGGAGAGCCCTCGCTGGCAGCTCATGCACGGCCGGGTCGACGAGGCCGAAGCCTCGATCCGCGGGATCGAGGACGAGGTCGCCCGCCGCGGCCACCGGGTCGACGACGTGGCCGACACGGACGCGATCGAGATCAAGCCGACGGACCGACGCGGCTACCTCGCGCTCGCGTGGGTGCTGTTCCGGCACATGCCGCGCCGGTCGATCCTCAGCGCGTCGCTGATGATCACGCAGTCGTTCCTCTACAACGCGATCTTCTTCACCTACACGCTCGTGCTGACGACGTTCTTCCACGTCGACGCGAAGTCGGCGCCGTGGTACCTGATCGCGTTCGCGGTCGGCAACCTGGCCGGCCCGCTGACGATCGGCCGGCTGTTCGACACGGTCGGCCGGCGGACGATGATCTCGTCGACGTACATCATCTCCGGCGTGCTGCTCGCCATCACCGCGGTGCTCTTCCGCGACGGCGTGCTGACCGCGACGACGCAGACGGTCGCGTGGACGGTCATCTTCTTCTTCGCCTCGGCGGGCGCGAGCGCGGCGTACCTCACCGTGAGCGAGATCTTCCCGGTGGAGATCCGCGCGCAGGCCATCGCGGTGTTCTTCGCGATCGCACAGTGCTTCGGCTCGTTGGGCAACTGGCTGTACGCGAACCTCATCGGCAACGGCAAGGACCCGTCGCAGCTCGAGATGGGCTACTTCATCGGCGCCGGCGTGATGGTGCTCGGCGGCATCGTCGAGATCTTCCTCGGCGTCGCGGCCGAGCGGCGGTCGCTCGAGGACGTCGCGTCGCCGCTGTCGCTGGTCCGGCGCAAGGCGGCCGACACTATGTCGGGCCTGCGCGGCACGTTGACCGACGCGGCCGAAGCGACCGGCCCGCAGGTGCGCACCTCCGGGACGACCTAGACGTACGACGTCCCGCCGTTTCGCGCGGTCAGGGTGCGGCGCCGGCGACCCGGTCGGGCCGGGCATACACGTTGAACGACTGGCCGCGCAGGAACCCGACGAGCGTCATGCCGGTCTCGTCGGCGAGCGCGACCGCGAGCGACGACGGCGCCGACACTGCCGCGAGCACCGGTACGCCGGCAACCGCCGCCTTCTGCACGAGCTCGAACGACGCCCGCCCGGAGACCTGCAGCACGCAACCGGTCAGTGGCAGCCGTCGTTGCTGCACGGCCCAGCCGACGACCTTGTCGACCGCGTTGTGCCGGCCGACGTCCTCGCGCAGGCACACCAGCTCGCCGGCCACGGTGAACAGGCCCGCGGCGTGCAAACCGCCGGTGCGCTCGAACACGCGTTGCGCGTCGCGCAGCTTGTCCGGCAGCGACGTCAGCACCGCACGGTCGACACGCACGCCGTCGGAGGCGACGTCGTACGGCGAACGGGTGCGGACCGCGTCGATGCTCTCCTTCCCGCAGAGCCCGCACGACGACGACGTGTAGAAGCGGCGCTCGACGACGCGCGCGGCCGCCTCGTCGGTGGTCGTGACGTCGACGACGTTCTCGCCGCACGCGATCGCTTCGACGACGTCATCGGGTGTTGCCACGACGCCTTCGGTGAGCAGGAAGCCGAGGGCGAGGTCGAGGTCGTGCCCCGGGGTGCGCATCGTGACCGAGACGGCGCGGCCGCCCACACGGATCTCGAGCGGCTCTTCGACCGCGAGCGTGTCCGGCCGCTCGACGATGCGGCCGTCGTCGACGCGGACGACCCGCCGCCGTTCGGTCATCTGCGCCACGCCGGCCAGCGTCGCACGCGGGCCGCGCGGATTGCCGGCCGGGCCGGTGGGTAACGTCGGCTCGTGGGCGTGACGACATGGCTCGGCCAGTGGCCGGTGCTGCGCCAGGTCCGCGACGGCGACCCGCTCGGCCGCGGCCGCGCGGTGAAGTCGCCGGTGACCGATGCGTTGACGCCGCGTACGTCGACCGCGGACCGGGTCGTGCAGTCGGTGTGCCCGTACTGCGCGGTCGGCTGCGGGCAGAACGTCTACGTCAAGGACGAGAAGGTCGTCCAGATCGAAGGCGACCCCGACTCGCCGATCAGCCGCGGCCGGCTGTGCCCGAAGGGGTCGGCGAGCCTGCAGCTGACGACCGGCGACGCGCGGGAGAAGTACGCGCTGTACCGGCGCCCGCACGGCACCGAGTGGGAGCGCATCGACCTCGACACGGCGATGGGAATGATCGCGGACCGCGTCGTCAAGACGCGGCGCGACACCTGGGAGTGGTCGGCGCCGGACGGCCGGCGCACCCGCCGCACGATGGGGTTCGCGAGCCTCGGCGGCGCGACGCTGGACAACGAGGAGAACTACCTCATCAAGAAGCTGTTCACCGCGCTCGGTGCGTTGCAGATCGAGAACCAGGCGCGCATATGACACAGCAGCACGGTGCCCGGTCTGGGGACCAGCTTCGGTCGCGGCGGCGCGACGGACTTCCAGCAAGACCTGCAGAACTCTGACTGCATCGTCATCCAGGGCTCGAACATGGCCGAGGCGCACCCGGTCGGCTTCCAGTGGGTGGTCGAGGCGAAGCGTCGCGGCGCGACCGTCATCCACGTCGACCCGCGCTTCACCCGTACGTCCGCGCTTGCCGACCTGCACGTGCCGCTGCGGCCGGGCAGCGACATCGCGTTCCTCGGCGGTCTCGTCAACCATGTGCTGACCGAAGGCAAGTGGTTCGAGGAGTACGTCCGCTGCTACACGAACGCGTCGTTCCTGGTCCGCGACGACTACCGCGACACCGAGGACCTCGACGGCCTGTTCAGCGGCTTCGACCCCGACAGCGGCACGTACGAGACCGAGACGTGGCAGTACGACGGCGTACGGGTCGGCGAGACCGAGAAGGACGACGGCGAGCAGCGGGAGAAGTACGAGCAGCCCGGCAGCGGGCACCAGTTCGGCTCCGGCGGCGCGGCGCTCGACCCGGGGGAGCCGGTCAAGGACCTGACGTTGCAGCATCCGCGGTGCGTGCTCCAGGTGCTCAAGCGGCACTTCGCCCGCTACACGTCGCAGGCCGTGGCCGACATCTGCGGCGTCCCGGAGGAGAAGTTCCGCCGCGTCGCCGAGGCGCTGACCGCGGCGAGCGGCCGGGAGAAGACCGCGGCGTTCGTGTACTCGGTGGGCTGGACCCAGCACACCGTCGGCGTGCAGTACATCCGGACGGCGGCGATCCTCCAGCTCCTGCTCGGCAACATGGGCCGTCCCGGCGGCGGCATCCTCGCGCTCCGCGGGCACGCGTCGATCCAGGGCTCGACCGACATCCCGACGCTGTACAACCTGCTGCCCGGCTACATCCCGATGCCGCACGCCGACCGGCACGACAACCTGGGCGAGTTCCTCCGGATGAACACGCCGCGCGGCGGCTTCTTCGGCAACCTGCCGGCGTACCTCGTCAGCCTGCTCAAGGCCTACTGGGGCGACGCGGCGACGCCGAGCAACGACTTCTGCTTCGACTACCTCCCGCGCGTCACCGGCGACCACTCGACGTACCCGACCGTCGTCAAGCAGATCGAAGGCGACTGCAAGGGCTACTTCCTGTTCGGGCAGAACCCGGCGGTCGGGTCGGGCAACGGCAAGTTCCAGCGCAAGGGGCTCGCCAACCTCGACTGGCTCGTCGTCCGCGACTTCTCGCTGATCGAGAGCGCGACGTGGTGGAAGGACGGGCCGGAGATCGAGACCGGTGAGATGCGCACCGAGGACATCGGCACCGAGGTCTTCTTCCTGCCGGCGGCCGCGCACACCGAGAAGGCCGGCACGTTCACCAACACCCAGCGGCTGCTGCAGTGGCGGCACAAAGCCGTTGAGCCACAAGGGGATCAGCGCAGCGACCTGTGGTTCGCGTTCCACCTCGGCCGGTTGATCAGGGAGGGGCTCGGCGGCAGCGAAGACGCGATGGACAAGCCGGTGCTCGACCTGACCTGGGACTACCCGACCGAGGGTGAGCACGACGATCCCGATCCCGAAGCGGTGCTGCGCGAGATCAACGGCTGGGACGGCGACGGCAAACCGCTCTCCGGCTACACCGACCTGAAGGACGACGGTACGACGACCTGCGGGTGCTGGATCTACTGCGGCTGCTACGCCGACGGCGTCAACCAGACTGCGCGACGCAAGCCGTGGCGCGAGCAGAGCTGGCTCGCGCCCGAGTGGGCGTGGGCATGGCCGATGAACCGGCGCATCCTCTACAACCGCGCGTCCGCCGACCCCGCCGGCAAGCCGTGGAGCGACGCGAAAGCGTTGGTCTGGTGGGACGCCGGCGAAGGCAAGTGGACCGGTCACGACGTACCCGACTTCGCCGCCGACAAGGACCCGTCGTACGTGCCGGGCAAGGCCGACCGCGCCGAGGACAACATCGCCGGCACCGACCCGTTCATCATGCAGACCGACGGCAAGGGCTGGCTGTTCGTGCCGAGCGGTCTCACCGACGGCCCGCTGCCGACGCACTACGAGCCGCACGAGTCGCCGTTCGCCAACCAGCTCTACGCGCACCGCGCGAACCCGGCCCGGCAAGTGCTCGCGCGCGCCGACAACCTGTCGAACCCTTCCGGCGCCGACCGCGGCGCGGAGGTGTTCCCGTACGTCGTGACGACGTACCGGCTGACCGAGCACCACACCGCCGGCGGCATGTCGCGGTGGCTGCCGTACCTCGCCGAGCTCCAGCCGGAGTTCTTCTGCGAGGTGTCGCCGGAGCTCGCCGCCGAGCGCGGGCTGACGCACCTCGGCTGGGCGACGATCGTCAGCGCGCGCAGCGCGATCGAGGCTCGGGTGATGGTGACCGAGCGGGTGCGGTCGCTGACCGTTGCCGGGCAGCGGGCGCACGTCGTCGGGCTGCCGTACCACTGGGGCCCCAACGGGTACGTCACCGGCGACGCCGCGAACGACCTGCTCGGCATCGCGATGGACTCGAACGTGCACATCCAGGAGAGCAAGGTGGCGTCGTGCGACATCCGGCCGGGCCGGCGGCCGCGCGGCCCGGCGCTGCTGCGCCTGGTCGAGGCGTACCGGCGGCGCGCGGGCATCACGATCGAGACGGGGAGCGAGCGATGACCGCCGTCTCGGACCAGCCGCGGATGGGCTTCTTCACCGACACGTCGGTCTGCATCGGCTGCAAGGCGTGCGAGGTCGCGTGCAAGGAGTGGAACCACGTCCCCGACGACGGCTACGCGTTCCTGGGCCAGAGCTACGACAACACCGGCGAGCTGAGCGCCGACACGTGGCGGCACGTCGCGTTCATCGAGCAGCCGCGCGCCGACGGCGACCTGCGCTGGCTGATGTCGAGCGACGTCTGCAAGCACTGCACGCACGCGGGGTGCCTCGACGTGTGCCCGACCGGCGCGCTGTTCCGCACCGAGTTCGGCACCGTGGTCGTGCAGGAGGACATCTGCAACGGCTGCGGCTACTGCGTGCCGGCCTGCCCGTACGGCGTGATCGACCAGCGCAAGGACGACGGCCGGGTGTGGAAGTGCACGCTGTGCTACGACCGGATCGGCGCGGGGATGCAGCCCGCGTGCGCGAAGGCTTGCCCGACCGAGTCGATCCAGTACGGCCCGCTCGACGAGCTGCGCGAGCGCGCGCACGGCCGGGTCGCGGACCTCGTCGCGGCTGGAGTGACCGACGCACGGCTGTACGGCGACGACCCTGACGACGGCGTTGGCGGCACCGGCGCGTTCTTCCTGCTGCTCGACGAGCCGGAGGTGTACGGGCTGCCGCCGGATCCCGTTGTGCCGACAAGGGACCTGGGCTTGATGTGGCGGCGGGCCGCGCTGGCCGCGGGGACGTTCGTCGCGGCCGGCGTGGCCGCGTTCGCGGGCCGGCGAGGTGGCCGATGAAGGAACGCAGCATGGTGCCGCGGGCGGAGTTCTCGTCGTACTACGGCCGGCCGGTGCTGAAGAAGCCGGTGTGGGCGGAGCTCGACATCGCCGGCTACTTCTTCACCGGCGGGGTCGCGGCCGGGAGTGCGTTGCTCGCGGCCGGGGCCGACCTCACCGGACGGCCGTCGATGCGCCGCTCCGCGCGGCTCACGTCATTCGCGGCGCTCGGTGTCTCCGGGGTCGCGCTGGTGCACGACCTCGGCCGGCCGGAGCGGTTCGCCAACATGCTCCGGGTGATGAAGCCGACGTCGCCGATGAGCGTCGGCAGCTGGCTGCTCACGGCGTTCGCGGCACCGGCCGGTGTCGCCGCGGCGAGCGAGCTGCCGGTCGGCCGGCGGCTCTTCGGCGGGCTGGCCCGGCCGGCGGGTCTCGCGGCCGCGGCGGTCGCGCCGGCGATCGCGACGTACACCGCCGTGCTGGTCTGCGACACGGCGGTGCCGTCGTGGCACGCGGCGTACCCGGAGCTGCCGTTCGTGTTCGCGGGGTCGGCGCTGGCCGGGTCGGCGGGGCTGTCGATGCTGCTGTCGCCGGTGCCCGAGAACGCACCGGCGGCCCGGCTCGCACTTCTCGGCTCGGCGCTCGAACTCGTTGCGGCGCAACGGATGGAGGGCCGGCTCGGCCTGGTCGGCGAGCCCTACCGCGAGGGCAAGGCGGGCGCGAAGCTGCGCGCGTCGAAGGCGCTGACCGTCGCGGGCGCGGTCGCCGCGGCCACGCTCGGCCGGCGGAGCAGGCTCGCCGCCGTCGCCGCCGGCGGCATGCTCGCCGCGGCGTCGGCGCTCACCCGGTTCGGCGTGTTCGAGGCGGGCGTGGCGTCGGCCGAGGACCCCGTCTACGCCGTGGCGCCCCAGCGCGAGCGGGTGGAGCAGCGCGAGCGGGTCACCGAAGCACGACCGTGACGCCGTCGCCCCGCGCCGCGACGAACTCGCCGATCACCGGCGAGCCGGGAATCTCGCCCGCCAGCAGCAACCCGCCCGACGTCTGTGCGTCCGCGAGCAGCAGCGCGGTCGTGTCGCCGTACCCGTTCCTGTCGAGCGAGGGTGCGACCCACTCGAGGTTGCGCCGGGACCCGCCCGGGACGTAGCCGGCGGCCGCGGACTCGCGCGCGCCGGCGAGGAACGGTAAGGCGGCGACGTCGACGACGGCGGTGACGCCGGACGCGCGGGCCATCTTGTGCAGGTGCCCGAGCAGGCCGAACCCGGTCACGTCGGTGGCGGCGCGGATGCCGGCGGCGAGTGCGGCCCCCGACGCGTCGCGGTTGAGCGCGACCATCGTCGCGACCGCCTCGTCGAAGACCTCGCCGGTCGCTTTGTGCCGGCTGTTCAGTACGCCGAGCCCGAGCGGCTTGGTCAAGGTGAGCGCGTCGCCGACGCAGGCGGAGTCGTTGCGCAGCAACGCTTTCGCGCTCGCGATGCCGGTCACGGCCATGCCGTACTTCGGCTCCGGGTCGTCGATGCTGTGCCCGCCCGCGACGTGGCAGCCGGCGTCGCACGCGACGTCGTACCCGCCGCGCAGCACTTCGCGGGCGAGCTCGAACGGCAGCCGGTCGCGCGGCCAGCCGAGCAGGTTGACCGCGAGCACGGGCCGGCCGCCCATCGCGTAGATGTCGGACAGCGCGTTCGCCGCGGCGATGCGGCCCCAGTCGTACGGGTCGTCGACGACCGGGGTGAAGAAGTCGGCGGTGGAGAGGATGGCCGTGTCGCCGCTGCCGGGCAGGCGGACCGCGGCGGCGTCGTCACCGCTGTCGAGACCGACGAGCAGCTCGGCGTTCGGGTTCGGCGGCTGGCCGGTGACGAGCTCGGCGACGACGTCTTCGAGCTCGCCCGGAGGGATCTTGCACGCGCAGCCGCCACCGTGCGCGAATTGGGTGAGTCTGAGCGTGTCGAGGCGCTGCGTCACGGACCGAGCCTAGGGTCATGGCGTATGGGAACAGGACGCAAGCAACCCGGCGGCCCGCAGTCTGGCCGTCCCGGCGAGGTCCGGCTCAGCGCTGCCGCGGCCGCGCTCGTCGCGCTGGGGCTGTACGCGACGCTGCCGAGTCATCTGCTCGGCTGGGCGCGGTTCGTCGTACCGGCGGTGGGGCTGGCGCTGCTCGTGCCGCTGATCGCCGCGAACCCGGTCCGGCTCGACCGGCAGAACCGGGTGCTGCGGGTGATGTCGATCTCGCTCGCCGCGCTGCTCGTCGCCACCAACAGCGCGGCGTTCGTGACCTTGGTGCAGGCACTCGTCCAAGGCAACGCGAAGAAGGGAACGTCGCTGCTGCTGGCGGCGCTACAGATCTGGCTGACGAACATCATCGCGTTCGCGTTGCTGTACTGGGAGCTGGACCGCGGCGGCCCGGTCGAGCGGGCGAAGGCCGACCGCGACAAGCTGCCGCCGGCCGACTTCCGGTTCTCGCAGGACGAGAACGACGACACTTCGGTCGAGGTCGCGTCCCGCTCGTCGAAGCTGAGCGACTGGCGGCCGCGCTTCCTCGACTACCTGTACCTGTCGACGACGAACAGCACGGCGTTCAGCCCGACCGACACGATGCCGCTGTCGCCGCGGGCGAAGATGCTGATGTCGGTCGAGTCGATCGAGGCACTGCTCGTGTCGGTCCTCGTGATCGCGCGTGGCGTGAGCCAGCTGAAGTAGCGACGTCAGCAGTTGATGTAGCCGAGCCCGTTCGATGTCCATCCGCACTTGTCGGCGAGCACGCCGGTCGCGTTGCGCAGGTACGCGGTGTCGCCGGTGTTGTTCCAGACGTGCCAGCCGAGGCCCCAGTAGCGGACCGTCGCCGTGTTGGTTCCCTTGCCCGTGTGTACGACGACTGATCGACCGGCGCCGAGAGTGAACGGGCCGAACTTGTAGACGTGGCTCTGCGCGTCACGCAGCGTCCAGCCGGTAAGCGACACGCTGCGTGCACCGATGTTCTTGATGACGACGTACTCGCCGTTGACCGAGATGTTGCTCGTCGTGTCGGTGCCGGGCGCGTTGTATTGAATGCGGCCGAATTGGATTGTGCTGGTCGCGCTCGCGTCGGGGATGGCGACACCCAACGCGCTGGCGACGACGACGAGGACGATGGCGAGACGGCGCAGCACGTTCGCCATTCTCGGCAGCTCACATGCGTCGCCGCAGGCATTTCATGAGACTGCCCGCCGGATGTCACCGCGCAGACAGGGTCAGTAGCGGCGGCGGCGTTGTCGGCGACGCTGCCGGAAGATGCGGAGAAACTTGCGCCAGAGCATGCGTCCATGATGCTCCCGCGCGATGTCGTGGTCTCGCGGTGGCGCGCTGTGCGACGATCGCGTTCGTGGTCGCCGTGTGCCTGGCGCTCGCGCTCGTCTTCGGCGGGCTCGACCAGTACGTCGGGAGCTTCAGCGCGCACCCGTGGGGTGCGGACGTGAGCGGGCTGTCGGCGCCGTGGCTGATCCTGCCGTTCGTCGTCGGCGCCGGGCAGCGCACGGTCCGGCGGGCGGTGTGGCTCGGCCTCGGCTGCACGATGGCCGCGCTGGTCGGCTATCTGGTCATGACGTTCAGCCCGGTCGAGAACGCGCACCCGACGTACGCCGGCGTGCTCGGGTTCCTTCGCGGAGGCAACCTCCGCTGGTTCGCGGCCGGCGCGCTGACCGGGCCGCTCTTCGGCTGGCTCGGCCACCGCTGGCGGACCCGCCGGACCGTGCTCGCGGGGCTGGCCGCCGCCGTCGTCGTGTGCCTCGAGCCGTGGGCTCGTGCCGCGTACGGAAACGTGATCCGGTCGTCGGCGGTCACCGCCGGCGAGGTGGCGGCGGGCGCGGCGTTCGGGGTGCTCGTCGCCGTACGCGCCGCGGTCGGCCGGCGGCGGGGGAGCGCCGTACCGGGGGAGCCGGGAACTGCGGCCTGACGGCAACGGGTTAATCGCGCCTGACTGCTGTCACTATGCGTCAGTGCACGTTCTTCGCCGGGGCTCTGTACGGGTCTGGGTCGCCGTAGCTGGCGCTGGTGCGTTCTCGTCGGGCTGCGCGGTCGCCGTACACGGCTCGGGCTCACAGGCCCGGCCGACGCCGGCTCCGGGGCCGTACCAGCCGTACCACTTGTCGCCGCCGCATCTCGTGTCGTCGGACCTTCCGGGCTGGCTCGTCGCGACGGTGCTTCTCGTCGTCGTACTGCTCGCCGCGGGGTTTGCCGCCGGGGCGATGGACCTGCGCGGTACGCGGGAGCAGGACCCGCCGCGCCGAATGCCGCTGCTGCTCGCGTCCGACCCCGCGTGGCGCAGTGCGGGGGCGGCCTTCGTCGGGGCGCTGGCGCACCTGGGTGTCGCGTTCGTCGCGGCGAACCTTGCGGCGGTGACCGTGTCGGTCGCGGGCGACAGTCGGGCGGCGGCCGGCGCCGTGTTCGTGCCGCTCGCGGTCGGCGCGTGGTTCGCCGGGCGGCTGCTCCGCCGGGCCGGCAGCGGGGTGTTGCGCTCGCTGTGGGGCTTCACCGCGGCGATCGCTGCCGGGTACGCCGGCGCCGCCGTGGGGCTGATCGTCTCGGCGACCGGCGGGTCCGACGCGGTCTCCGCACTGATCGGCGCGTTGGCCGCGCTCGCCGTCGCGGTCGCGGCACACCTCGACCAGCCGGCGACCGGAACCGTCGCCGCGATTGCGGTGAGCGCGGTCGTCGCGCCACTCGCCGCGGTCTCGATCGGAAGCAATGCGCACCGTCAGTCCGACGCCGCGGTGCTCGCCATCCTGGCCACCATCGGCGCCGTACTCGCGTTGACCGACCGGTTGCGGCCGGTGGAGATGACGTCGTTCGCGGCCGTCGCGGCGGGGCTCGGCGCGGCGGTGACGCTGGTAGCGAACGAGGCGGATGCGCTCGACCAGATGTTCGCGTTCGTACTGCTAGTGCTGGTCGCCGTGTTCGCGCTGTGGCGGCCGGCGCCGGGAGCGGTCGCGTTGCTCGCGCTCGCGGGTGCGGCGACGTTGTCGTTGATCGCCGTCGCGGCCGACGTCGATGCCGGACCGGCGGTCGGGCCCGCTGTCGCCGGTGCGCTCGGCGCGCTGCTTGCGGCGATGGAGGAGCGGACCGCCGTACGGGACGGCGGCGAGCGGCCAAGGCTCGGCGGTACGTACTGGGTGTGCGCGGTGTTGGTATTGGCCGCGGCGCCGTTCTTGACGTCGGCCGACGCGATCGTCGTCGACCTGCTGGGGTTCGTTTGCCTGCTCGCGCTGTTGCTGGCGGCGGCCGGCGGGCGGCGGCTGATCGCGGTGGCCATCGCCATCGTCGAGCTGGTGTCCGCCGTACCGGAGCGGTTCGCTCACGGTGCGGCGTGGGGCCGGTACGTCGTGGAGCTGGGGCTGGTCGTCGCGGGCGTGCTGATCGTGGTTGTGGCGACGCGGACGCGCCGTGTTGGTGCTGGTGCTGCGGTTGTTCCGCCCGGGCAGTTGCCGGTCGCTGCGGCGGCAGTCGCGGGGACGTACGGCGAGGTGTTCGACGCGGCGCTCAGCGTGCTGTCGGCGTACGGGCGGCTGCACCACGTGGACCGCGATCGCGGGCGGCTCACGTCCGACGAGTTCTCGGTGGCGGTGTGGCAGCTGGCGGGGGAGCCGGCGACGA
The DNA here is from genome assembly GCA_030840525.1 of Frankiaceae bacterium. Taxonomy (GTDB): domain Bacteria; phylum Actinomycetota; class Actinomycetes; order JAFAQI01; family JAFAQI01; genus BP-197. The sequence continues at coordinate 10,376 of JAVEEI010000092.1, read as the reverse complement.
ATGTCGCGGTCTGGGGGCCGGCGGAGGGATCGCGCGCGCTGGTGGCGGCCGTGGTGGAGCGTTGCGCGCGGCGGCCGTTGTCCGGGTCGGCCTGATAGAACGGCGGCGGAGGCGTATCCGTCCTGGTGGGCGGCGCGGTCTTCAAAACCGTTGAGCGGCAGTCACTGTCGCTGGTGGGTTCGATTCCCATCCGCCTCCGCCACCTGCAGCTTTGCTCTGTACGACGTCCGCCGGCAGTCGCCGTCGGCGGCCTAAATGATCTCCGCGTGCCATTCGCGTGCCATTTGCCAAGAACGGCGCCACGGGAGAAGGCTTGCGAGTGTCCTTGCGGGTGATGGGTAACGAGGGGTCATGGCAGATACTCAGGACGCGGACTTCGGGCGGACGTGGCTCTATCGAGCAACTGTTCGAGGCAAAGAGGTGGCGCAAGCAACGCATGCAAGCGACATCACCGCCTGCCAGTGGGCGGCGCAGGAGGTCTGGCCGGGGCTCGTTCCTCGTCCCTCGGATGAAGAAGGAATGACCGTAGAACGGCAAGCGCCGCTGGCGACTGGCAGTTTGTGGAGCGCGTGACCCGAACGCGGGAAGCGGACTAGCGACCGCGGCCTCAATCGGCGGACGCGACAGGCAGGACGGACTCGACCAGTTCGTGCCGGACATGACACACGGTCGGGAAGCCACCTGGAGGCGCTGGGTCCCCGAGGAGGACGAAACAGGGGGTGAGTTCCCCCGACTCGACTGCAGCAGGCGCGGCGTTCGGAGGTTCGACCCAGACGTCAGGGTCGTACCAGGAGGCGAGCTTCACGAACCCCATGGCTTGCACCTGTTGCGGAGGTGCGCTCTCGTCGACCCAGCTGATCTCAAAGGTCCTCACGCCAGCAAGATAGACGCGGGAGGGCCCGATGACCACGCTCCTCACCGTTGAAGACGCCGCCGCCGAGCTGGGCACGCCAGTGCGCTTCGTCCGCCGGCTCATCCAGGAGCGACGAATCCGCTTTCACAAGATCGGCAAGTACGTCGGATCGCCAGAGCGGATCTTGAAGAGTTCGTCGCCGCCGGCGCCGTGCCGCCTGTGAACGCCAAATCTGTCGGATACCGTCTCTAGGATTGAGGTGTGGACGACTTCGAGGGAACCGGCGTCTTCTGGCTGGCAGACAATCCCGAGACGCAGGTCGCAGGCACGATCAGGTTTTCGGCCGAGACAGGCGCCACGATCGACTTGATCGGCGCGTTCGGGCAGATTGAGACGTTCGCCGAGGAGGATGAAGGTGACGTTCGGATTCTGGGAGTCGCTGGTCGAAAGCTGCTGACTCTGTCGCATTGCCTACGAACGAATCGCACGATCGAGATGCCCGGCATTCCGCGTGAAACCTGGAATGCGGGGTTGGTGCTGGCGGGCGCGCAGTGGGGGCCGTCTGAGGAATTCGAGTTCGACCGCCTGACGGTGGAGTTCGATCAACTGCCGAACTGGGTGTCGCGGTCGGGCGTGGAGATCGAGATGGAGGAGAGGCAGGAGCCAAACAAGATAACTCGCCTCAGCGCCACCTTGCGACCTCTTGACAAGGAGACCGTGCCGATTGACGAGGTGAGGCAGCTCTCCTTGAACTACACCTGGGCCCTGGGTGGCGATCACATCACTGACACCCGGATCGGGCAGAGCCACGCGCTTCAGGTCTCATACGCGACGCCGCAGCCGCTGGAGCTCTTGTTGGCGGACCTGCGAAGCCTTCAGGATCTCGTGACGCTTGGCGCGGACGCACCCGCGTCGCCTACCGCCATCTCGGTGTCGCATCCAGACATCAAGCGTGAACCGCACGAGCGTCTACCGGAGGAGCAACAGCGTCTGCCCATCCATCTGTTCTTGCGTACAGGGCGGACACCGGCGGAAGAGCCGCAAAACCGTCACAAACTGCTGCTCGGGTTTGACGCTGTTGGGGGACTGGCGACGGCAGCGTCATGGTTGAAGGTCGCGGACCGCTACCGCTCCGCACTCGGCTCCCTGTTCAGCATTCGATATAGCGACCGGATGTACATCGAGAACAGGTTTCTCAACGTGGTCACCGCAGCTGAGACGTTTCACCGAATCGGCTTCTCCAATGAGATCCTTCCGGCGGATCAGTACAAGACGCGGCGGCGAAGCATCATTCGCGCGGTCCCGAAGGAGCACCGTGACTGGCTCGGGAGCCGGCTGCAATTTGCGAACGAGCCGCGACTCTCTGACCGTCTGCGCGACCTCGTGGGGTTAGCGGGAGATGGTTTTCAGTGGCTGGTACCTGACCAGGCCCAGTTTGTTGACGTCGTGGTCCACGTTCGGAACCGGCTCACCCACTACGACGAGGATGCGGATCGCGTAACCGAGTCGGAACCGTTGTGGCTGTACATAGAGGCACTCTACGTCCTGGTTGTGCAGGCCGCACTGCGCACGGCCAACGTAGCTGAGGACGCGCTCCTGCCTCTGCGCGAGAACCAGCGCCTGCTCTGGCTGCGTCGCCAACTCGGCGACGCGTTGCCACAGTCTTCGCACGAGCGGCGGCTTTTCGACGGGGCGATGATGCGACCTCGGATGAGGCCTAGACCGCCAATGACAGCTCCGAGGTCCTTCGGCTCGCAACGACCCGGCACGACCTTGCGCTGTGACATTCTGTCGGACATAATCTAGTCGTGCGCTTCCGCGGCTACTCGTGGACGTCGGGAGCGCGCAAGCACGGCGTCAGTCGTGAGCAGGCGCGTCACGTCGTTGAGCACTGCGGGCTCGTGCAGGTGCGCGAGGCGAACCCGCCGGGCCGACCCGACGAGGCGCTCCTGTTCCTGGGTGACGATGCTGCCGGTCTTGAGCTCGAGGTCGCGGGTGTTCTCCTCGACGACGGACGGCTCCGAGTGATCCACGCGATGCCGATGCGGGAGAGCTACGGGCCGCTTTACGAGGAGGCGAAGAGATGGCGACTGTGAAGCGGTCGACGAAGACGAGTGCGTCGAAGAAGGTCGCGACCAGGAAGGTGACGGCTCGGAAGGTCACGCGCGGTGCCAAGGTCACGGCGCGGAAGGCGGCGCCGGCCAAGACGCTTCGCACGGCATCGGGGACAAGGCTGACCCGCAAATACGAGGAGCAGCTGGCGGCCGAGGCCGAGGCCGGGTTCGATCTCGTCGAGCTGACGCCGCGCCGCGCCGGCCGGCCGTCGCTGACCGGGCGACCTGGCAAGAGCCGGCGACTCGACCTTCGAGTCGACGACGACACCTTCGCCGCCGTGCATGAGCTGGCGGAGCGCGAACAGCGCCCAGTGAGTGACGTCGTACGGGATGCGCTGCGTCGCTACGTCGACGCCAGTTGAGAGGGCGACGTGCCATTCGCGTGCCACTAGCAATGGCACGGAGGGGTCAGTAGGGGATAGCAGCGGACAACGCATCAGGCCTCTGACCTGCGGGAACGCTGTTTCGGCCGAGCTCGGCGATGTCCGTTATCAAGCTTCAAGCCGTTGAGCGGCAGTCACTGTGATCCGAAGACCGCCACCGGCAGCGTCCGTGAGCACGTTCACGGCCGCGATGCCGTAGCGGGCGGAATCGGCGAGCAGGCGCGCGGAAAGCGGCACGTGCCAGGATCATTCGCGCGTCGTGCGACTTGGGTTGATCACGTGGCCGACCGGCGAGAGAGCGCGGCGAACTGGCGCGGGCAGCACGTCCCAACCGCGCAGGGCCAGTCGCTGAATCGGTTGGGGCACGAGCTCCCACGGCCGGCGCACCGATCGATTTGTGCGTCGCTCATTTAGGCCGCCGTAGCCGCCCGGCACGGGAATCGTCTACCTCGTGAACTTCCGCACAGGCTTTCTACGTCAGGCCGTCCAGCGGCGTGACCGGCGTTTGGCCTGGAAAACGCCCCTGAACAGCGCCGGGTCGATGCCGGGCACCGGCTGGCCGCTCGCGTACCGGTAGATCAGCGCCCGCGCGTACCCGCCGATCGCGGCGAACACCATCGCCATCGCGAGGAAGCCGGCGACCGCCGCGAGCAGCATGACGATGCCGATCGCCTCCCCGCCCGTCGACCCGCTCGCGACCGCCATCGCACCGACGACGCCGACGAGGATGCACGCGAGCGACAGCACGACCTGGATCGCCCCGAAGCGCAGCGTCGTACGCAGGCTCGTACCCCACGTCCTCGTGATCAGCTCCGACGACCGCTTGACCGCGTCGAGCGGGCCGACGCCCTCCGCGACGAGCACCGGTACGGCCAGGAACGTCGCGATCGCCCACGCGAGGCCGCCGAGGAAACCGATGAGCGCCGCGACGAAACCGAACCGCTCCTCGAGCGCACGGATCAGCATGCCGACGGTCGCGGTCAACAGCCCCCACTTGACGATCGGCCCGCGCACGGACCACGCCGCCCGCAGGCAGCTACCGAGCGTCGGGTCGCCGCCCTCGGCCCGCTCGTTGGCGCCGACCACCAACGCGCACTGGAAGAAGATGCCGACGACCGTCGCCGCCGCGCCGGCAAGCGCACCACCGACAACAGCGCCCCACGAGTGGTTACCGGAGCCGCCGACGGCGTCACCGAGGAACCAGCCCGGTACGAAGAAGATGCCCGCCGCGACGAGGCTGGCGAGCGCGCCGAGCGCGGGCAGCCACACCAGCTCGCGGTCCTGCCGCAGCATCTGCCAGCTTGCGCTGAGCACTTGCTTCCCCGTCGCGCGCCCGGAACCGTACGACGTCGGAGGCAGCGGCGGTACGCCGTACGGGCTTGGTGTGACGGTCACGGCGATCCCCTGTCGGTACGAGACATACGTCGTCCGAAGTCTGACATCTCAGACCGCTTTGCGGCGGCGCGTTGCCGAGTCCGACCGCTTCGGCCGCGGCGGCCTAGGCACAGCCGGCCCGGACGCTCGGCTCGCCGCCACCACCCCGCCCTTGAACCGGCCGAGCACCATGCCCCACGCGGCTTGCATGAACTCCGCCTGCCCCGCCGAGTCGACGAGCTGGTGCACCTCGACCCGCGCCCGCCGTCGCCCGGCGGCGAACACCCGCAGGTAGCCGGTCCGCGGCCGCCCAGGCACCGGCACGTTGCCGTCCTCGAAATCCCAGCTCATGACGACGAGCGACGGCGGTACGACGAGCTCGTACGTGCCGCGGATCTCGGTACCCCACTCCATCGTCGCGGCGAACCGGCCGTCGCGAATCGTCACCGGCGCGCCCAGCCAACGCGAGTACACGTCGGGGTCGGTGAACGCGGCGAACGCGGTCGCCTGGTCGACCCCGACCTCGACCGAGGCGACGACCGCACCCGCGACGACGGTGTCCGCCTCCGACCGCTCCGGGATCTCGGTGGCGGTCTCCCACTTCGTCTCGGTCTCGAGCGCCCCGTGCAGGCCGGCGAGCGCCTCCTGCCGGGCGCGGTAGCGCCGCGACGTACCCACCGGGGTCATCTCGACGAGCCCGGCCGCGCGCAGGACGGCGAGGTGCTCGGAGATCGTCGCCGGGGTCAGCGCGAACGCGGCCGCGATCTCGCCGGCCGGCAGGTCGCGGTCCCAGATCAGCGCGAGGATTTCGCGGCGGGCCGGCGCGCGGAGGGCACGGAGCACCGCGTCGAGGTCGTGCGGCACGCTTGCCCACCTCCCCGGCCCCGTCGTACTGTTTCGGTGTCCGCCTAAATAGGTGACGACCGAAAGACACCCGGCAGTACGAAGCGTAACCGCTTGGAGGCCATGACATGCCCAAGTACCTCGTCCTCTACCGCAGCTCCGCCGACGCCGCGCAGCAGATGTCGGCCAACTCGCCCGAGCAGGCCCAAGAAGGCATGGCGCTCTGGATGAAGTGGTTCGAGAAGACCGGCCCGGCGCTCATCGACTTCGGCTCGCCGGTCGGCAACGCGCAGACGGTGCCCGGCGGCGCCGACACCGGCCTGCCGATCGGCGGCTACTCGGTCATCGAGGCCGAGTCGCCGGCCGCCGCGAGCAAGCTGCTCGACGACCACCCGCACCTGCACGCCCCCGACGCCGCGCTCGAAGTCCTCGAGTTCCTGCCGATGCCGGGGATGTAGCTCAGAGCGCGTCGACGATCTCGTCGACGGCGAGCTCCCACGCCGTACGGCGGTCCTGCGGGGCCGGGTCGCCGCCCGCGGCAAGCGACCGCAGTACGCCGCGGACCAGCAGATCGGGCGACGTCGACGCGACCACCGCGTCACCGAGCTCGAGCTCGTGCTGGAGGTTCTCCCGGCCGTGCCCGGCGACGACGTCGAGCAGCACCATCCGCCGGCCGATGACGCGCGCCTCCGAGCACGTGTCGCCGGCCGACGTCACGACGACGTCGCACGCCGCCATCAGCTGCGGTACCCGGTCGGTGAACCCGAACGGCACGACCCGCGAGTCGGCTGCCGCCGCCGTACGCAACGCCGACTCGACCGCGGCGGCGCGGCCGGCCACCGCGAGCACGTACACGCCCGCGGCCGCGAGCGAGCGCGCGACGTCGGCGAGCGGGCCGAGCGCCCACGACCCGGTCATCAGCAGGACGACGCGCGCGTCGAGCGGGATGCCGAGCGCCGCGCGCGCGTCGGCTCGCGACGGGGCGGCGTAGAACGACGACCGAACGGGAGCCGGTACGACGAGGACGCGCGCCTCCGGCTCGAACCGGCGCAGGAACGCGGCCGACGTCTCGGAGGGCACGAGGTAGATGTCGGTGTGCGGGTGCACCCACATCCGGTGCGGGTTCACGTCGGTGCAGAACGTCACCGTCCGCGCCGGCACGCCGGACGCGCGCACTCGCGACATCGCCGACGCCGCCGTCGCGAACACGCTCACCACGAGTGAGGCGGGGGAGTCGCGCAGTACCGCGCCGAGACGCGGCGCGATCCGGCGCGCCGCTTGGTCGTCGAGAAAGCGGGCCAGCCGGTTGCCGCCGCGCAGCGCATGGAAGTGCAGCGCGTCGAACGTGCCCGGAATCCCCAGCAACGAACGGAAAACCGCCTCGCCGAGCCGGTGGCCGGTGCCGCCGAGCAGCGCCATCGCGTCGAGCGTGTCCGACGACCAGCCGCGAGCCGTGAGCGACGACGCGAACGCGTCGGCCATCACGTCGTGCCCCATGCCGATCGAGCCCGACACGAGGAGTGCGCGCCGCCCCGCAGACGGACGGGTCAGCTCGCTCGCAGCCATTCGAGGTAACGCCGTACACCCTCGGCGAACGACGTCTCCGGCTTCCAGCCGAGCACCTCGCGCGCGTGCGTGATGTCGATCTGCCGGCCGGCGAAGTCGCCGCTGCGGCCGGGCACCCGCTCGATCGGCGTGTCGCCGACGAGCTCGGCGACGGTCTCCGCGACCTGGAGGATCGACACCTCCGCCGGGCCGTCGAGCGCGAACGTCCCGTTCAGCGCGGCCGGCTCGAGCGCGAGCACGTGCGCGTCCGCGAGGTCTTCGACGTAGACGAAGTTGCGGGTCTGCTTGCCGTCACCCGCGACCGTCAGCGGCTCGCCCGCGAGCGCCTTCGCGACGAACTTCGCGATGACCAGCTCGCCGCGCATCCGCGGGCCGTACGGGACGCCGTAGCGCAGCACGGTGTAGGGCAGGTCGTAGAGCTCGTTGTAGCTGCGCAGCACCATCTCGGCCGCGATCTTCGTCGACGTGTAGAGGTGGCCCGAGCGCGACAGGTCGATGTACGCCGTCTCGTCGACGGTGCCGTCGCCCGCGGCGGCGCCGAACACCCACACGGTGCTGGCGAGTACGACGCGCAGGTCGCCGCGCTGCCGCGCGGCGTCGGCGATGACACCGGTGCCTTCGACGTTGAGCTTGACCGTCGCGAGCGGGTTGAGCGCGGCGACGTCGACGTTGGACATCCCGGCGAGGTGGAACACGACCTCGGCATCGGCCAGAACACCAGCAACCGCAACGGGATCCAGCACGTCGCCGTCGACGTACGTGACATCGTCGCGCCACGGTCGCGGGGTCGCGTCGTACACGGTGACGTCGTGCCCGGCGTCGACCAGCTTGTCGACGACGTGCGAGCCGATGAACCCGCAGCCGCCGGTGACGACGGTCTTCACGCGACCACGTCCGCGAGTACGGCGGCCAGCGCGTCGACGACGAGGTCGGCCTCGGCGTCGGTCATGTCGGAGTGCAGCGGCAGGCAGATGTGCCGCGCGCACACGTCCTCGCTGACCGGCAGCGGCCCGCGCGCGTACGCCTCGAACACCGGCTGCGCGTGCAGCGGCAGCTCGTAGACCTCGCCGGACAGGCCGATCTCGTGCTGCTCGCGCATCGTCTTCTTCACCTCGGCGCGGTCGACGCCCGGCGGCAGCAGCGCGATGTACTTGTAGTAGTTGTTGACCGCGTTGGCCGGCGTCGGCAGCACTGTCAGCGGCAGCGAGCGCAGCGCGGCGTCGTAGCGCGACGCGATGCGCGCGCGATGGGTGAGGAACTCGTCGAGCCGGCGCAGATGCACCTCGCCGATCGCCGCGTGCACCTCGCTCATCCGCCACGCGTAGCCCGCGCGCACGTGCACGTTGCCGAGGAACCCGGCCTTGCCTTGGTCGCGGTAGATGAGTGCCTCTCCGGCGATGCGGTCGTCGCCGGTGAGGATCATGCCGCCCTCGCCCGACGTGATGACCTTCGTCGGGTAGAACGAGAACGCCGCGGCCACGCCGAACGAGCCGGCGTACCGGCCGTCGAGCGAGCTGCCGTGCGCGTGTGCCGCGTCCTCGACCAGCGGCACGCCCGCGTCGGCGCAGATCGCGGCGACCTCGAGGACGCTGCTCGCGATCAGCCCGCCGATGTGCACGTGCACGACGGCCGCGGTGTCCGGCGACAGCACGGCGCGCAGCGACTCCGGCGACAGCGCCATCGTCGTCTCGTCGACGTCGGCGAACACCGGCCGGCCACCCGCGTGCACCACCGCGGCGGCGGTCGCGAAGAACGTGTTGGCCGGTACGACGACCTCGCGGCCCTCGACCCCGACCGCGCGCAGGATGATCTCGAGCGCCGCGGTGCCGCTCGATACCGCGATCGCGTGCGGCGACTGGTGCCGCGCGGCGTACGCGTCCTCGAACCGCTTCGTCGCCGGGCCGAGCGTCAACGCGCCGGTGGCCAGCGAGTGCTGGATGGCAGCGGCGATCTCGTCGCGGTCCTCGGGCGAGAACACGACCCGCGCTGGCGTGACCTTCAAGCTTTCGACCCCCAAGTCGTCAGTCCGTCCGTGACCACGTGAGATTACCGGGCGCTGCGGCGGGCCTGACACGATGGCGAACGTGGGCCGCCGTCTCCCGCTCTTCCTCGACCTGCGCGACCGTCGCGTCGTGGTCGTCGGCGCGGGCACGATCGGCGCGCGACGCAGCGCCCGGTTGCGCGCGGCCGGTGCGTACGTCGTCGTCGTCGCGCCTGTCGTCAACGAAGCCGTCGACGCGGACGAGGTGCACGAGCGGCCGTTCGCGCCGGACGACCTCGACGGCGCGTGGCTCGCGCTCGCCTGCACCGACGTAACGGAGGTCAATGCCGCGGTCGCGACGGCCGCGCGGGACCGCGGCATCTGGTGCGTTCGCGCCGACGACGCATCGGAGTCGGACGCGTGGTTCGCGGCCGCGGCTGAGGTCGACGACATCGACGTAGCGGTGAGTGCAAGTGGCGACCCGAGACGCGCGACGGCGATCCGCGACGGCATCGCCCGCGCGCTGCGGGACGGATCGCTGCACGCCCGCCGCACCCGCCCCGGTGAGGGTCGGGTCGTCCTCGTCGGCGGTGGCCCCGGCGACCCGGGGCTGCTCACCTTGCGCGGCTACCGCGAGCTGCTCGCGGCCGACGTCGTCGTCGTCGACCGGCTCGCGCCGACCGCGCTGCTCGACGAGCTGGGCGACGACGTCGAGGTCGTCGACGTCGGCAAGGACCCGCGCGGCGCCGCGGCGTCGCAGGACGCGATCAACGCGCTGCTCGTCGACCGGGCCCGGGCCGGCAAGACCGTCGTACGGCTCAAGGGTGGCGACCCGTTCGTGCTCGGCCGCGGCAGCGAGGAGGTCGCCGCTTGTGTTGCCGCCGGCGTCGCCGTCGACGTCGTACCCGGGGTGACGAGCGCGACCGCCGCCGCGACCTTGGCCGGGGTACCGCTGACCGAGCGCGGCACCGCGCAGGAGTTCACCGTCGCGAGCGGGCACGTGCCGCCGGGCGACCCCCGCTCGACCGTCGACTGGCAGCGGCTCGGCCGCGGCGACGGCACTCTCGTGCTGCTGATGGCGGTCGCGAACCTGGGGCCGATCGCCGCCGCGCTGGTCGACGCCGGCCGCGACCCGGCGACGCCCGCCGCGGTGATCCAGTGGGGCACGCTGCCCGCGCAGGCCGTGGTCGAAGGCCGGCTCGACGCCCTCGCGGCCCTCGCCGCGCAGGCCGGGCTCGGCAGCCCCGGCATCATCGTGGTCG
>JAVEEI010000069.1 GCA_030840525.1 Frankiaceae bacterium | reverse complement strand
ACGGCAACACGTAGGTGTGGGTGACACCCAGCGCCTGATAGCGAAGCGGGATCCCGTTCGCCACCCACGTCGTGTTCGGGTCGCACGCCGGCTTCGTGACCGTGACGAGCAACGTGAACGACTCGTGCGGCTTGAGCGTCAACGGGAATGACCGCGGCGTGTACGGCTCGGCCATCGTGGCCCAGTGGAGCGCCGTGATCGGGGTCCCCTGACCGAGGCCGAGCACGCGCACCTGCTTGTCCGACACGTTGCCGAGGGGGTACTGGATGACGCCGACGGAGCCCGGAGCACCGACGAGCACGTACTCGGTGTCGGCGAGACCGTCGGTGGCGATCCTGACCGTGCCGTGCCACACCGTGGGCCCGACCCCACCGCTGCCGGCGCCGATGGGCTGGAAGCTGTAGACGTACGCGACCCGGCTGGCGGCGCCGGCGAGCACGCCGACGAGCAACAGGGTCATCACTGATGGCAGCACCCAGCGGGGCATCCGGGGCCGCCGCCACCGATGCACGACGTCGGCGCGGTAGGGCACTTCGAGTGCGGTGACTGCCACCGCGCGAACATACCGGTGCGAAGGCGCCCGAGCCAGGGAGGTTCAGCGCCACACGCTGGCGAGGAACTGCCACGTCAGCGCCGTCATGTCGACGCCGTACGCGCTCGCGGCCGCGTGCCCGACCGGGTATGCGTGCCCGAGGCGCGCGCTGGTCAGCAACTCGACCCGGGCGCCGCCCGCGCACCCCGTCGCGCGCCACCCCGAGACCAGCGCACCGGCCAGGTCCGAAGCCGCACCGCACCGGTCGGCCGCCGCGACCAAGGCGACACTCGTCCGCGCCGGCGGGAACCCACTCGGGTCGAGCGGCGAGCGGGCCTCCCCACCGACCGGGATCACCGGGTCGCGGCCGCCGTGGACGTGCAGCAGCGAGACCGGGCGCGACGGCGTACACGCACCGCCGACGAGGTCGCCCGCGACCGCGACCGCCACGTGCGCCGGCGACGCCGCCGTACAGACGAAGCGGTACGACATCAGCGCGCCGTTGCTGAACCCGGTGACCGCGACGCGGGACAGGTCGATGGGGGTACGGCGCGCGACGTCGGCGACGACCGCGCGCAGGAACCCGACATCGTCGAGGCGCCGGCCGGCCGCCGGCTGGCAGCAGGTACCGGCGTTCCAGGAGTGCCCGACGCCGTCCGGGTACGCGACGACGACACCGTTCGCGCCCGCCCCCGCGTCGAGGCCGCTACGCCGTTCCCACCGGAGCGCGGTCCAGTGCAAGGGGTGCAGCGCGAGCAGCAGCGGGCGGGCGCGCCGGGCCCCGACCGGGACGAACAGCCGGTAGTCGCGCGCCAGCCCGCCGAACCGCAACGCCACCGGCCGCGAGTCGGCACCGGAGGCATCGACCGGCCGCGCGCCCTGCGCCGGGCGGAACAGCAGCATCGCCGGCGCGACCACGACGAGCGCGCACAGGGCGAGCCCGAGCCGGCGCAAGGCAGTCACGCGGAACAGCGTGCGACGAGCGGCGCCGCGACGACGGCCGAAAGCGGCGAAATCATCCGAACGGACAGGGCCGGTGGCGGGTAGGACAGCGCTGACCCGGAGAATGAGGAGCGATGGCGGACGACACCGGCAAGACCGGCTACAAGGCAATGGCGGCGGTCGCGGCACTGCTGGGGGCGCTCGTCGCCCGCAAGTCGCTGCGGCTGGCGTGGAAGCTCGCGACCGGCAAGGAGCCGCCGGCCAACCCGGAGCACCCGACCGTGACCTGGCCCGAGGCGGTCGCGTGGGCGGCGGTCTCCGGCGCGGTCGTCGGGCTGGCCCGGCTGGCCGCGCAGAAGAAGGTCGCGGCGTCCTGGCACCGCTCGACCGGAGAGACGCCGCCGCGCGGGGACTGACCCGCCCGCCGCCCAGCCCACCCGACCGGTTGCGCCGTCAGGACGGCATAGATGCCGCGGTGACGGCGATGATCTTGGGCGCGGCATCACCGGGGAGTCACACACCGTGACCGAATCGCGACACGCCGAGACGGCCGTTGAGGTTTTCTCGCCCTGTTTCGGGCGTACGTTTCGGACGTGGCCGAACCAGCGCTGAGCTCCCGCCGGCTCGCGGCGATCCCCAACCTCGACGCGCTGTTCAGCGCCCGGCTCCGCCAGGGCGTCGGCGCGGCGCTGGCCGACGAGACCGGGCCGGTCGTCTTCGCCGCTCCCCCGGCCGGTAGCTGGACCGTGCACCTGCACGAGGGCCGGGTCCGGCTGTCCCGCGGCGGGGTGCCGAAGCCGCGCGCCACGATCACCGCCGAGCCCGCGATCCTCGCCGCCGTCCTCGAAGGCCGGCTCTCCGGCGTCGAGGCGTTCCTCGACCACGGGCTGACCGTCCGCGGCGACCTCGCGCTGGCTTTGCAGATGGACGGCGCGTTCGACGTCGGCCGCCGCCCGGTCTCCCACCCGGTGGCGAAGGTCCGCAACGTCCTCGGCGTCCGTACGGCGTACCTCGAGGCCGGCCCGCGCGACGCGCCGCCGGTGATCCTGCTGCACGGCCTCGGCGCGACCAACGCATCAATGCTGCCGCTGCTCGCCGACCTCGCCCACGACTACCGGGTGATCGCGCCGGACTTCCCCGGCTTCGGCGCGTCCGGGGCGCCGCGCTGGCGCTACCGCGCGACCGACCTGGCCCGCTGGCTCGCGGCGTTCCAGCTCGTCGTCGACGCGCGCCCGGCGATGCTCGTCGGCAACTCCCTCGGCGGCCGGGTCGCGATCGAGGCGGCGCTGACCGACCCGGAGTCGGTCCGGCGGATGGTGCTGCTCTGCCCGTCGCCCGCGTTCCGGCGGATGCGGCAGTTCACCCCGCTGGTGAAGCTACTGCCCCCGGACGCCGTCGTACCGCCGCTGCCCATGCCGCACCGCGCCGTCGTCGCCGGCATCCGGACGATGTTCGCCCGCCCGGACCGGCTGGCACCACCGTGGTACGACGCCGCGGCCGACGAGCACCTACGGGTCATGCGCGACTACCGGCACCGGCGCGCGTTCTTCGCCTGCCTCAAGCAGATCTACATGGAAGAAGCCTTTGGCGACAACGGTTTCTGGGACCGGCTGCCCCGGCTCACCACTCCGGCGCTGTTCGTGTGGGGCGACCGCGACCGGCTGGTGCCCGCGTCGTTCGAGCGGCACGTCGTCGCCGCGGTGCCGCAGGCGACCTCGGTGTGCATGTCCGACTGCGGGCACGTGCCGCAGTTCGAGCACCCGCGCGAGACGATCCGCCTGACCCGCGAGTTCTTCGCCGGCTAAAGGCCTCTATTCGCGTTGAGTGCGACGTTGCTCGTGTTATCAGGGGCTGAGAAGACGAAGAACGTCACACTCAACGGTCGTAGCTAGTGGCGGCGGAGGTCGCCGAGGATCCGCTCGCCGAGGCGCATCGTCTCGCGCCGGTTGAGCGCCGCGCCCGCGACCGCGCCGGCCAGGAACGGTACGACGGACGTCGCGTTGCGGCCGGCCCGCCGGAGCAGTCGCTGCCGGAGCTGTGTCCGCGCGGCCCCGCCGATCGCCCCGCCGAGACTCGGGCCGTCGGCGAACGGGTCGAGCCCGCGCCGGCGCGCCCACGCCCCGAGGTACGCCGCGCCCCGGGTCGCGGGCGTCCCGGCGACGCCGCGGCCGTAGAGCTCGTGCAGCTCGGCGATCAGCTTGACCTCGATCGCGACCACCGCGAGCGTCTCGGCGGCGACCTGCACCGGCGCGGACAGGTAGGCCGGCGGCGCCGCGATCTCGACGGTCGACAGCAGGCCTCCGGCGGCGCCGACGGCCGCCGTCGCGCGGGCTGCCGTCGCGACGAGCTGCGCGGCGACCTGGTCGTCGGTCAGCGACCCGTGGTGGCGCCGTAACGTCTCCCGGTCGCGGACCGGGATGTGCGGCGCGACCTCGACGACGGTGTCGACGAGCCGCCGGCCGTTGGTCGCGAGAAGCACCGCGAGCCGCCCGACCAGGCCCGCACGGGTGCGGCGGTCGAGCGGCTCGTCGTCGGTCAGCCGGGCAACGACAGCGGGAACCGAGTCGCGATCCGGCGTAGCGCCTATTGCGCGCACTCCTTGCAGATCATCTTCTTCTCGTTGGCGAGCTGGCTGCGGTGCCGCACGAGGAAGCAGCTCATGCAGGTGAACTCGTCCTGCTGTTTCGGCACCACCCGGACGGTGAGCTCCTCACCGGACAAGTCGGCGCCGGGCAGTTCCAGCGACTCCGCGAGCTCGGCCTCGTCGACGTCGACGGCGCCGGCTTGCTGGTCGCGCCTTGCCTTCAGCTCTTCAATGCTGTCCTCGCCCAGATCACTGTCGTCTGTGCGTGGCTGGTCGTAATCAGTTGCCATCGATCCTGCCTTCCCTGGTCTGGCGCGCATAGAACGCAGGACCAGGCTCGGTTGTGCCCACTTTCGCCGACGAATTTCTTCGCGCGCGAACGGGCACCGTACCAGCGTCCGGCTGAAGAACTCCTGATCTGCCAGGATGCGCCACTGGGCCACCCACGACACCCGCCGCGATCCCGGGAGGAAATGTGTCCGTCTTCGCCCTCGGCGAGCGGGTTCCGTCCATCGATCCCTCCGCTTTCGTCCATCCGGACGCCACCGTGATCGGCGCCGTCACGATCGGACCGGAGTCGACGGTGTGGCCCGGCGCCGTGCTGCGCGGCGACTACGGCGAGATATTCGTCGGCGCGCGTACTTCGGTTCAAGACGGCACCGTCGTGCACGCTACCGCCGACCTACCGACCCGTATCGGCGACGACTGTGTCATCGGTCACCTCGCGCACCTCGAAGGCTGCACCGTCGAGGACCGCAGCCTCGTCGGGTCGGGGTCCGTCGTCCTGCACCGCGCCGTCGTCCGCACCGGCGCCCTCGTCGGCGCCGGTGCCGTCGTCCCCAACGACATGGAGGTCCCGGCGTACGCGCTCGCTCTGGGGGTGCCGGCGAAGATCCGGCCGGACGCGGTGCCGGAGGGCGCGCACGACGAGGGCGTCGCGCTCTACGCCGCGAACGGCAAGCGCTACCGGGAGCAGTTGCGCCGGATCGACTGAGCCGCCGCGCCCGCGGGTACGGCGTAGGGCATGGCGACCATTGGTTACTTCCTGTCCAGTGAGGAGCACCCCGGCAGCGAGCTGGTCACCGCGGCGGCGGCCGCCGAGAAGGCCGGGTTCGAGGCGCTGTGGATCTCCGACCACTTCCACCCGTGGCTGGACGAGCAGGGGCACAGCCCGTTCGTCTGGTCCGTCCTCGGCGCGATCGCGGCGGTGACCGAGCGGGTGCCGGTCACGACCGCCGTCACCTGCCCGACGATGCGCATTCACCCGGCGGTCATCGCGCAGGCCGCGGCGACGACGGCCGAGCTGTTCGGCAAGACACCGGACGGCCGCGGCCGGTTCTCCCTCGGCGTCGGCACCGGCGAGGCGCTCAACGAGCACATCCTCGGCGACAAGTGGCCGACGCCCGAGGTGCGGCTGGACATGCTGGCCGAGGCGGTCGCGGTCATCCGCGAGCTCTGGAAGGGCGAGACCGTCGACCACGACGGCGAGCACTACGTCGTCGAGAACGCGCGGATCTACACGCTGCCGCCGTACACCCCTGACGTCCTGATGTCGGCGTTCGGCCCGAAGGCGCTGCAGGTCGCCGCGCACATCGCGGACGGCTTCATCACCACCTCGCCGAGCGCCGACGACATCGCGACGTACCGGCGCGGCGGCGGGCGCGGCCGCACCCAGGGCGGGGTCAAGGTCTGCTGGCACGAGGACAAGCAGCAGGCGGCCAAGATCGCGCACTCGCTGTGGCGTACCTCGGGGCTGCCCGGACAGCTCGCCCAGGACCTGCCGACGCCGTCGCACTTCGAGCAGGCGAGCGAGCTGGTGCCGCTGGAGAAGACGGCAGAGTCGGTGGTCTGCGGCAACGACCCCGAAGAGCACGCCAAGGCGATCCAGGAGTACGTCGACGCCGGGTTCGACGAGGTCTACGTCGCCCAGATGGGTCCCGACCAGGAAGGGATGATCGCGTTCTACGAGCGCGAGGTTCTGCCGCTGCTGCGCTGACGTACAGTGTCCCGAACGCCGTTCGGTTCGGCCGTTCAGGAGGGGCAGCGCCGATGGACTTTCGGGACACTCCGGACGAGGCCGCGTTCCGCGCCGGTTTGCGGCAGTGGCTCACCGACACACTGCCGGCCGGCTGGGCGGACCGCACCCCGGCACCGGGGCGGTGGGACGAGGCGTTCACCCGCGAGTGGACCCGCAAGCTCTACGACGCCGGGTACGTCGGGCTGACCTGGCCGAAGGAGTACGGCGGCGGGGGCGCGCCGCACACGCACCAGGGCATCTACCTCGAAGAGTCCGCGCGGGTGGGGGCGCCGGACCACATCGGCGTCATCGGCCTCGGCATGGCCGGTCCGACGATCATCGCGTGGGGTACCGACGAGCAGAAGAAGCGCTACCTGCCGCCGCTGCTCGCCGGTGAAGAGGTGTGGTGCCAGGGCTTCAGCGAGCCCGGCAGCGGCTCCGACCTCGCCGGCGCGCGCACCCGCGCCGAGCTCGACGGCGACGAGTGGGTCGTCAACGGGCAGAAGGTGTGGTCGTCGTACGCGCACATCGCCGACTGGTGCATCCTCGTCGTCCGCACCGACCCCTCGGCGTCGAAGCACGCCGGCCTGTCGTACCTGCTGGTCGACATGCACACGCCGGGCGTCGAGGTGCGGCCGCTGCGGCAGATCACCGGCGACCCCGAGTTCAACGAGGTGTTCTTCACCGACGTGCGGGTGCCGCGCGACTCGATGCTCGGCCAGCCGGGCGAGGGCTGGAACGTCGCGATGACGACGCTGCTGCACGAGCGCGGAACGCTTGGCTTTGCATTGACCGCAGCGCTGGAACGGCAGGTCCTCAACCTCGTCAAGCTCGCTCGCGAGGTCGGTGCGGACGACCCGGTGGTCCGCGACCAGATCGCGCAGCAGTGGATCGACCTGCAGGCGTTGCGGTTCACCAACTACCGGTCGCTGACCGCATTGCAGAAGACCGGCGTACCGGGGCCGGAAGGGTCGGTCGCGAAGCTGCACTGGTCGGAGACCAACCAGCGGCTGACGAAGCTCGCGCTGTCGTTGCAAGGGCTCGCGTCGCAGCTCGACGGCGACGGCGCGGTCTGGGACGGCTACTGGCAGTACCAGCAGCTGCGCAGCCGCGGCAACACGATCGAGGCCGGCACCAGCGAGGTGCTGCGCAACATCATCGCCGAGCGCGTCGTCGGCCTTCCGCGGAGCAGGTGAGGTCGATGGACTTCGCGTTCTCTTCCGAACAGGAGCAGTTGCGCGCTTCCGTTCGCGACTACCTGCGCGACCGGTACGGCGACGAGCGCGTGGTCGCGCTGGCCGAGAGCGACGCCGGCTGGGACCCCTCGTCGTGGCGCGAGCTCGCCGACATGGGCTGGCTCGACCCGTCGCTCGGGTTGCTCGAGCACGCGGTCATCGCCGAGGAGTCGGCGTACGCGTTGCTGCCGGCGCCGTGGTTCGCGACCGTCGCGCTCGCCTGGCCGCTACTCGACGAGCAGCTCCGCGACGCGGTCGCCGCGGGCGAGCGGTCGGTGACGCTCGCGCGGCACGGCTCGGTGACGGCCGACGCGGGCGGTGACACGTTGACCGGTGTCGCGACCTTGGTGCCGGACCTCACCTCGGTGACCGACGTCCTCGTCGTCGCTGATGGCGGCGTCTACGCCGTCGAGGCGACGCCTGACGTCGTCGTACCGCGATCGACGATGGACCGCACGCGGCGGCTCGGCGAGTTACGGCTGGACCGGACGCCGGCCCGGCGGCTGGACGCGTCGTTCGGTCCGGAGGTACGGCGCCGCTCGTTGGCGCTGGCGTCGTGCGAAGCGGTCGGGGTGGCGCAGCGGGCGCTCGACCTCGCCGCGGCGTACACGAAGACCCGCGAGCAGTTCGGTCGCGTCATCGGCACGTACCAAGCGGTGTCGCACAAGGTCGCGGACATCTTCGTCGCGCTGCAGCTCGGCCGCTCGCTCGCCTACTGGGCGGCGTGGGCGGTCAGCGAGGACGACCCGCAGGCCGACGTCGCGGTGTCGGCGGCGAAGTCCGCGGCGACCGAGGGCGCGGTGCTCGCCTGCGAGTACGCGATCCAGGCGCACGGCGGCATCGGCTTCACCTACGAGCACGTACTGCACCGCTACTACAAGCGGGCGCAGTGGCTGGAAGCATTCGAAGGCTACGGGCGCGACCACCGGGCGGCGGTCGCGGCGGCGATTCTCGACAGCGAAGGGGCTGTGGCGTGATCAAGCTCAACCGCGTTCTCTATACGGCGACCGCGACCGCCGAGGGCGGCCGCGACGGGCACACCGCGACCGACGACGGCAAGCTCGACGTGAAGGTCGTGCCGCCGGTCGAGCTCGGCGGGCCGGCGGACGGCTTCGGCACCAACCCGGAGCAGCTGTTCGCGGCCGGCTACGCGTCGTGCTTCCACTCCGCGGTGAAGCTGGTCGCGCAGCGGCTCAAGCTCGACGCGGACGGGTCGACAGTGACCGCGAAGGTCGGCTTCGGCTCGATCGAGGGCTCGCCCGGGTTCGGCCTCACGGTCGAGCTGGTCGTCAGCCTGCCGAACGTGCCGGACCGCGAGCAGGCGCAGGAGCTCGTCGACCGCTCGCACAAGGTGTGCCCGTACAGCAACGCCGTACGGGACAACATCGAGGTCACGCTGACGCTGGCCTAGCGCGTCCCGCCCGGCTCGGGGTCGGGCCCGATTTGGGCATTCCGGTCCACGAGCGCGGCCGGCGCCACTAATCTCCCGGAACGTAGGTCCATCCGAGGAGCCGGCTTGCGACTGCTGTCCCGTCAGCGCTCCGACCTGCGCGTGTTCATCAGCTACCGGCGCGAGGACTCGGCCGGGCAGACCGGCCGGCTCGCGGACGGGCTCATCGCCCGGCTCGGCCGGCCGAACGTGTACGTCGACGTCGACTCGCTCGCCCCCGGCCTCGACTTCGTCGACCAGATCACGACCAGCCTCGACGAGGCGACCGTCGTACTCGCGGTGATCGGCCGGTCGTGGGCGACCGTCGCGGGCCCGCAGGGCCGCCGGCTCGACGACGAGAACGACTACGTACGGCTCGAGCTCGAGTCGGCCCTCGCGCGCGACGTCCCGGTCATCCCGGTGCTCGTCGGAGGCGCCCAGGTGCCCCCGCCGGACCTGCTGCCGGCCTCGATCAGCCGGCTGTCCTACCGGCACGCGTTCGAGCTTTCCGACAGCAGCTGGACCCGGGATCTCGACGCGTTCGTCCACCAGCTGCAGTACCACTACGGCCACGGCTCGCGGCGGCGGAAGACCACGGCAACGCCGCCGCACCACGACGACTCACGCGCGCGGGCGTGGTCCGAACCCGAGAGTCGCCGTTCGTCGTTCGGCCGCCTCGGCGGCGGGCGGACGGCCCTCGCGCTCGCGGTCCTGGCCGCGCTCGTGCTGATGGCCGGCTACCTCGCCGGCGTCGGCCGCGGCGGGTCGACGGTCGCCGACTACCGCACGGTCGGCTCCACTTCCCTCGTCGGCGTAGAGCGCGACCTCTCCTGGTCGCCCGGGGTCGTGACCGACACGCTGATGTTCGCCGGCAAGCGCGCCGGGTCCACCGACGGCATCAGGTTCGTCGAGGTGCTGCCGGCGAACCTGGCGACGACCCTGCAGGCGGTCACGGCGGACCCCGCCGGGGTCGTCTCGTGGCGCCCGGAGCACGGGCTCGTGACGGCGGTCATCGACCTGCCGGACCTGTCGACGACCCCGCAGATGGTCGTGCTCCGCGTCAACACCGTCATCCAGCGGGACGCGCTGCCCGATGTCGAGCGCGGCCTGGCGACGGCCATGAAGGTCGCCGGTGCCGGCGTCCAGCCCGCGCCGCAGGTGCTGAGCGTCTCGATCTCGCCGCCGGCGCAGATCGTCCTGCACGTCAACGAGCGCAGGCCCATCAGCGCACTCGTCGTCCGCGCCGGCGCGAGCCGGCCGGACAGCCGGGGCGTGCGGTTCGACGTAAGCCCACCGGGATATGCGACGGTCGCGAACGGGCTCATCGTCGGCCAGCGCGTCACCGGCAGCACCCAGGTGCTGCTCACCGCCACGGCAGGTACGGCGCACAACTCGGTCATCGTCGACGTCGTACCGGGTGCCGGCAAGCCGACGCCGATCCGGCTGTCGCTGACGCCCGGCGCGCTGTCGCTGCCGGCCGGTCTCAGCCAGCAGCTCGCGGCGAGCGAGGTCATGAGCTTCGGGCCGGCGCGGGCCGTCAAGGCGTCATGGAGCGCACGCGACCCCGCGGTCGCGACCGTGACCCCGACCGGGCTGGTCGCCGCGGCCGGCCCGGGCGAGACCGTGGTGACCGCCCGCGCCGGCGCCCTGTCGGCCACGGCCGTCGTGACCGTGTCGCCGGCCGCGCCCGCCCCGCCGGGGCCGACACCGGTGGGCACTCCCACCGCCCCGGTTGCCACGGACCACCAGCCGAAGCTGGACCCGATCTCCAGCAGGACGGTCAGCGAGG
Organism: Frankiaceae bacterium; assembly: GCA_030840525.1. Taxonomy (GTDB): domain Bacteria; phylum Actinomycetota; class Actinomycetes; order JAFAQI01; family JAFAQI01; genus BP-197. The sequence goes on along the minus strand of JAVEEI010000069.1, from coordinate 5,773 downwards.
GCGGCTCGCTCACCGTGCCGCTGCGCGGGTCCGACCCGGACGGCAACCGCGTGAGCTATGCGCTGAGCGGGTCGCTGCCGGCCGGGCTCACGTTCAACAGCAGCACGCACACCATCGGCGGAACGGTCCGGTGGAACGCCGTCTCGGCGACCGCTGCCTACAACAAGCTGCAGTCGAAGAGCTTCGCGTTCAAGGCGACCGTCTACGCCGGCGGCAAGTCCTTCTACCGGACGTTCACGATCACGGTCGTCGACACGAAGTTCCAGATGCCCAACTACGTCGGCCTGTACGGGTGCGGTCCCGGCTGCGGGGAGAGCCCGCGCGACTTCGGCTCGTACAACCACCACTTCTACTGCGACGTCACCACCGACTCGAACCGCGTCGACACGATCGAGAAGACGACCCCTACGGCCGGGACGATCTGGGACTGGACCAGCCCGGTGACGGCCACCTACTGGGAGACGAGCTGCTCCAGCTAGTAATCAGTTGCCGGGCAGGACGACCTGGCCGGCGAAGCTCGTGGTGCCGGTCGCCGCCGAGTCGAGCCGGACGACGTAGAAGCCGCTGTTGCCGTCGCTGTACCAGATGTCGTCCGTCGCCTCGTCGTACGCCGGCGCCGACATCGCGAACGCGCCGGACCGCGGCGACGTCGGCGACGGCAGCAGGGGCTTGTTGAAGTACGCGATCTCGACCGGGTTGGCGACGTCGCGGATGTCGAACACGCGCAGGCCGCTCATGATGAACGAGCACGCGATGATGTACGGGTCGACCCGGCTCGGCAGGTCGCAGTAGTGCGCTTGGTAGCCCTGAAACGGCTGGTCCGCGGCGTTGCCGGGGTCGGCCTCGAGGTCCGGCCCCTGCGCCGACGGCTCGTTTACCGCGAGCCGCATGTTCGATACGACGAACGGGTTGGTCTCGTTCTCGATGTCGATGATGCGGGCCGCGCCGATCGCCGCGCCCGAGCCGAACTCGTCGTCCTCGAGTAGGTAGTGGTGCCCGGCGACGGTGAACGGCGTGGCGTTCTGCGGGGTGCTGACGTTCGACCAGGTGAGCCGGCTCACGATGCGCAGCTGCGGGTTGAGCACCCGGCTCTGCACCTGGCTCACGTCGAGGATGGTCAGCCCGGTGAAGCCGCCGCCCGGCTCGCTGCCGTTGAACTGGCCCTCCGCCATGTAGAGGCGGGTGCCGTCGTCGCTGATCGAGACGCCGTGCGGCTGGAAGTTGAACCAGACGCCGAGCAGTCGCGGCGTCGTCGGGCTGGTCAGGTCGACGGCCGCGAGTGTGTGCCCGTACAGCGACGACACCCAGAACGTGTTGCCGTCCGGCGAGAACCCGCCCTCGTGCCCGAGCACGCCCATCGGCACGGAGGCGTCGAGCTTCGGGTGCCGGCAGTCGGTCTTGACGTCGTACACGTCGACGAAGCCGGGGTCGAACCCCGGGTTGCCCATGTCGGCGACGAGCAGCCCGCGAGCCTGGTTGAGACGCACCGACTCGTGCGGCGACTGGAACGCCGGCGTGCGCAGCACGTCGGTGACGACGGGGTTGGCCGGGTCGGACATGTCGGTGACATAGGTCCCCGGGCCCTCCGGCGTGGCCGCGGGAACCGTCTGGCCGGCGACCGTGGTCTGGCCCGTGACCCCGGCCTGGTCGGACAGGTTGTTCGGGAACAGCAGGGTGGAGTCCCAGTACGCGCACTCGTGCCCGGCCGCATCGACGTAGCGCTCGACCCGGTAGCCGCCGACCGTGCCGCCGATGTGGCCGATCTCGCGTGCGTTGCAGTAGTAGCCGGCGGCGGCCCGGCCCGAGGTGTAGTCGGCGAGCGGCGCGCGGCCCTGCGTCGACTCGGGCATCGAGCCCGCGTCACAGGCCAGGTCGGGCGTGGGGCCCGACGTCGGACCGGCCGGCGGCGGCGTCGCGCGCGCGCTCACCAAAGCCCCGCCGCCCAGGGCGACGGTCACGGCCGACAGCGCGGCGAGCAGGCGAGTCGAGGCGGGTCGCCGCATGGGTGGGCTCCTGACGAGAGGCGAGGCGCGCGAAATCGCGCCCGCCTTCGACAGCACCGCATCAAGTCCTGCTGGCCAGAATCATCTATTCGCCCGCCGGCACCGGCGGCCGCCCGCGGCTAGTTGCCGGGCAGCACGACCGTGCGGGCGAACGTCGCGAGGTGCGTCGCCTTCGCGTCGAGCCGTACGACGTAGAAGCCGCTGTTGCCGTCGGTGTACCAGATGTCGTGCGTGGCCTCGTCGTACGCCGGCGCCGACATCGCGAACGAGCCCGACTTGGTCGAGGTCGACGACGGCAGCAACGGCTTGTTGAAGTACGCGACTTCGACCGGGTGCGCAATGTTGCGGATGTCGAACACCCGCAGCCCGCTCATGATGAACGAGCACGCGACGATGTACGGGTCGACCCGGCTCGGCAGCGAGCAGTAGTGCGCCTGGTAGCCCTGGAACGGCTGCGTCTGACCGTTGCCCGGGTCGCTCTCCAGCGCGGCCCCCTGCGCCGCGGCCTGGTTGACCGCGAGCCGCATGTTGGACACCACGAACGGGTGCTTCACGTTCTGGATGTCGATGATCCGCGCGGCGCCGATGCTCGCGCCGGAGCCGAACTCGTCGTCCTCCATCAGGTAGTGGTGGCCGCGCACCGTGAACGGCGTCGCGGTCTGCGGCGTGCTCACGCTCGGCCAGGTGAGCCGGCTGATCACGCTGACGCTCGGGTTGAGCACCCGCTTCTGCACCTGGCTGACGTCGAGGATCGTCAGCCCGGTGAAGCCGCCGCCGGGCTCGCCGCCGCTGAACTGCGCCTCGGCCATGTAGAGCGTGTTGCCGTCGTCGCTGATCGTCACGCCGTGCGGCTGGAAGTTGGTCCACGCGCCGAGCAGCACCGGCACCTTCGGGTTGGTCAGGTCGACCGCGGCGAGCGTGTGCGCGTAGAGGGACGCGACCCAGAACGTCTTGCCGTCCGGCGAGAACCCGCCTTCGTGGCCGAGCAGGCCCATCGGCGTCGACGCGTCGAGCACCGGGTGCCGGCAGTCCTGGCTCACGTCGTAGACGTCGACGAAGCCGGGGTTCCACGTCGGGTAGCCCATGTCCGCGACGAGCAGGCCGCGCTTGACGTTGAGCCGCACCGACTCGTGCGGCGAGTCGAACGCCGGCGTCTTCAGCGTGTCGGTGATGACCGGGTGCGCCGGGTTCGACATATCGGTGACGTAGGTGCCCGGGCCCTCGACGCCCTGGTCGGCGAGGTTGTTCGGGAACAGCAGCGTCGAGTCCCAGTACGCGCACTCGTGCCCGGACTTGTCGACGTACCGCTCGACCCGGTAGCCGCCGACGAGACCGCCGATGTGGCCGACCTGGCGGGCGTTGCAGAAGTAGCCCTTGGCGGCCCGGCCGTCCCCGTAGTCGGCGAGCGGCGCGCGGCCCTGGGTCTTCTCGGGCATCGAGCCCGGGTCGCACGGCAGGTCCCGGATCGACGCCATCGAGGGCGCCGCGGGCGCCGACGTGGCGCGGGCGGCGACGACGGCGCCGCTGGTGAGGCAGGTCGCGGCGAGCGACACGGCTGCGAGAAAGCGGATGGGGATGCCGGGAAGACGCATACGGGCAGACTTCGCCGCGGGCAAACCGAATCCTGCTCGGTTCGAGCGCCTGCCGTTAGCCTGCCGGGGTGCCATTGACCTCACGCGACCTCTCCTACCCATCCACGCGTCGTGACCCAACCATCGATGTCCTGCACGGCGAGACCGTGCCCGATCCCTACCGATGGCTCGAAGACACCTATAACGACGAGACCACCGCATGGGTGCGGGCGCAGAACGCGCTGACCGAGGGCTTCCTCGCGGCGGCCCCGGGCCGCGAGCAGGTCCGGGCCCGGCTGACCGAGGTCTGGGACTACCCGCGGCGCGGGGTGCCGTACGAGCGGGCCGGCCGCTGGTTCCAGCAGCGCAACCCCGGGCTGCTCCCCCAGTCGGTCCTCTACGTACTCGACGGCGCGGACGACGAGGGTCGCGTGCTGCTCGACCCCAACACGCTGTCCGCCGACGGCACCGTCGCCCTGATGGCGACCGAGGTCAGCCCGGACGGCAAGCTGCTCGCCTACGCGACCAGCGCGGCCGGCTCCGACTGGATGACCTGGCGGTTCCGCGACATCGACAGCGGTGCCGACCTCGACGACGAGCTGGCGTGGTCGAAGTTCTCCGGCGCGGCGTGGACACCGGACGCGACCGCGCTGCTCTACGCGTTGTACGACGAGCCCGACGAGGGCCAGGAGTTCCTCGCCGAGAGCCGGGTCGGCCGCATCGTCCGGCACCGGCTCGGCACGCCGCAGTCGGCCGACACGACGGTGTGGGCGGCACCGGAGCAGCCGGAGTGGATCCCCTCGGTGTCGTCGACGCCGGACGGCGCGTGGGCGGTCGTGTTCGTCGCGCACGGCACGTACCCGGAGAACCAGCTGCACGTGCTCGACCTCACCGACCCCGCGATCCGGTCGCGGCCGCTCGTGCCGGAGCTCGACTGCGAGGCGACATACGCCGGCAACGTGGGCTCGACGTTCTACCTCACCACCGACGCCGATGCTTCGCGCCGGCGGGTCGTCGCGGTCGACCTCGACAGCCCGGGCCGGGACGACTGGCGCACCGTCGTACCCGAAGCCGGCGACACGCTCACCGAGGCGCACCTGTTCGGCGGCCGGCTGGTCGCGCACTACCTCGAGCACGCGCACTCGTCGGTGCGGGTGCTCGGCCTCGACGGCACCCGCGAGGCCGACGTCGAGCTGCCCGGCATCGTCACGGTGAGCGAGTTGTCCGGCCGTCCGGACCGCGACACGGTCCACCTCGCGGTGACGTCGTTCACCGACTCCGGGTCGCTGTGGGCCTGCGACCTCGCGACCACGACTCTTCGCCGTACCTTCGCGCCGGCCGCGGCGATCGATGCGGCGTCGTTCGTCACCGAGCAGGTGTTCGTGCGGTCCGCGGACGGGACGGCCGTGCCGGTGTTCCTCGTGCACCGCCGCGACGTCACGCCGACCGGCGACGTCCCGGTGCTGCTGTACGGGTACGGCGGCTTCAACATTCCTCTGACGCCGGCGTTCTCGGCGCTGCGCGCGACCTGGGTCGAGCGCGGCGGGCTCTATGCCGTCGCCAACCTGCGCGGCGGCGGCGAGTACGGCCGGGAGTGGTACGACGCCGGCCGCCGGGCGGACAAGCAGAACGTCTTCGACGACTTCGCCGCGGTCGCGCGCTGGCTCGGCGGCGAGTCCGGCTGGTCGACACCGAGCCGGGTCGCGATCCACGGCGGCTCGAACGGCGGGCTGCTCGTCGGCGCGTGCCTGACCCAGCACCCCGAGCTGTACGGCGCGGCGGTGCCCGCAGTCGGCGTGCTCGACATGCTGCGGTTCCACCGGTTCACGATCGGCTGGGCGTGGACGAGCGACTACGGCGACCCCGACGATCCCGAGCAGTACCAATGGGTTCGGGCCTACTCGCCGCTGCACAACGTGCGCGAGGGTACGGCGTACCCGCCGACGCTCGTGCTCACCGGCGACCACGACGACCGGGTCGCGCCGGGGCACTCGTTCAAGTTCGCCGCGGCGCTGCAGGCGGCGCAGGCCGGCGACGCACCGATCCTGATCCGCATCGACACGTCGGCCGGGCACGGCGCCGGCAAGCCGACGCAGAAGCTGATCGACGAGGGGACCGACCTGCTGACGTTCCTCGACCTGACCGTCGCGCGACCGTAGCCACTCACGGTGCGCCGTCAGCGCGGGGTCTATCCCGCGC
>JAVEEI010000034.1 GCA_030840525.1 Frankiaceae bacterium | reverse complement strand
GGGGTCGGGCGGGGCGCCTCCTCCGCCCGACCGCCCAGCCAAAGGAGTCACCCAACGTGAACTTGAGCCGCTATTCGCGGGCGAAACTGGCGCTGCTGGCGATCGTGCCGGCACTGGCAGTAACCGCCCCCGCAACCATCGCCGCCACCACAAGCGTTCCGCCGGTCAACGTGTGCATGTCGGCGAAGGTGGTGTGCGTCATGAAGGCGAAGACCCACAGCGCCACATTCGCCGGCAACTGGAACACCAAGACCCACGGGACGAGCGACACCAGCGCGAGCACGGGCACGTGTGCCGATGGAGCGGTCGCACAGATCTGTCGAGTGTTGTTCACCAACGGCAACGTGAAAACGGTATGCACCCCCAACACCACAACGCCGTGGTACTCGGCGCCGGCCGGCGCTCACGCGTGGGTGTACATGCCTGACGCAGGCGACTCGTCCGCACAGATCACCGGCGACCAGCTCTTCGCCGAGGGCGGCGGGGTCGTCGATGCCAATGCTGTCGAGAACACCGCGGACGGGGACGTCGTCATCTACCGCATTCACATTCACATCGCCGGGCTGTGTGGGAACGAAGACACGGCACAGGGCATCGCGGACAACATCTCGGCGACCAGCGGACTGGGCAGCCTGGACACGAGCAAGGTCTACTCGTTCGACGGCTATTTCGACATCGTTTGAGCGTTTGGCTCGATGAGCCGGGGCGGCGCGGCAGGAACGCGCCGCCCCACATCGAAACACCAAGCGGAAGCCATGACGGAATAGGAGCGTGGTGGGGGTTGTAGCGCTCAGCCCACGCCGCAGCAGTCTGCTCGCGGCGGGACTCGCGCTGCTCGGCTGCGGCACCGGCGGGCTGTTTGGCCCGGTGCTGGCCACGGGCGCGCCGCCACGCCATGTCCCCTGCTCGTACGTCGCGGCGTCGCCCCAGTTCGCGACGGACCACCTACTGTTTTGCGCGGCCGCGAACAAGGACGGGTCCGGGGTCGACCTCTATCGCAGCAGCGATGCCGGCCACACGTGGGGAGCGCCGTCAGCGGTCGAGCGGTTTCCCGGCTACCACTCCGATGGCCCGCTCGGGATCTACCCGTCCCCGGCCTTTGGCCTTGACCACACCGTGTACGTCGGCACGATGTACGGCGCAAACGTCAGCCTGGACGGCGGGGTTACGTTCAGCACGCCGGGGCCAAGCCCGGTGGCCGGAACCCCGACGTCTCCAACGCTGACGCCGCTGTTCACTGTGCCCTTCGTCGACGGAGTCCCTGGCGGCGCCGGGAACCGTCCGGAGCTCATCGTGGCCGGGGCGCCTCCCGGCGGCTGTTGCGACACGATCGTCGACGCCGTGCTGCCGTCGCGTCCCGTGCCGCCGAACCCTCCGGCGGTGAGCGAAAAGTACGTCGTCCCGCCTGACTATCCCAGCACTCACCAGGCGGTGTTGCTCAGCCAGGGGTTGCAACTCGCGCCGGCACCGGTCGAAGGTTCCGCGGAGGATCGAGCCGTCGAGGGCCATGCGCGCGTGTTCGCCTGTGTCGGCGATTTCGTCTGCGACGAGCCAATCTTCGACTTCACTCCGCAGGCGCCCTACACCAGCTCGGCGATCTGGTGGAGCGGCGCCACCTATCCGGCGGGCCCCGACAACTATGCGCTCGTCACGAGTGGCAACCGTGGCGACCTCAAGCACCTCAAGATGCGAGTGTTCAGGTCTACGGACTTCGGCCGGACCTGGTCGGAGTGGAGCTCGGTGACGAAGCTCCTTCCGGCCGGTCTGTGGAGTGGCCAAGAGCTGTACATCAACGCCAGCCCGGACGACCCGCATCGACTGTTCTTGCACCTGATCGGCGGCGCGCGGCCGACGGACCCCGACGAGCAGCTGTTCCGCAGCGACGACAACGGTGCATTGTGGCACCGGATCGGTTTCGCGTGGGGCCCGGCGCAGAAAGCGCGCTCCAAGTCGACGCTGCCCTGGAACGACACGACACTGGCCTACGAGCAGACGGTCGTCGAGCCCGGCGGGCGGCTCTACCTCGTCGGCGAGCACGACACCGGCAAGCGCACCGACTACACCGGCCTCTACTGCAGTCGCGACTACGGCGTGCACTGGTCGACGACCTGCTGACGGCGGGGTGGCGCCTAGTCGCCACCTTGGGATTCGGACAATCGGTGCCAGTGCGGACACACGCGGCCCGACCTGGGTTGCGCCCAGTCGGTTTGAGCCGATGTGATGGGGTCTGCCCGTCTCGAAGGGAGACCGTGATGTCCGTGCGCGCCCGCTCGTCGCTGCTCGCGGCGGCCGCCCTCGCCGCGGTCGCCCTCGGCACCGTTGCCGCGCCCGCCGGCGCCACGCAACCGCGGTCGGCAATACCGCCGCGGATCACCACGACCCTGACCAACGCCAAGGGCGTGCTGACGCTCACGGCGCAGGGCCGATTCTTGGCCCTCTCGATGCAGGTGACCGGCACCGAGCACTGGGTGGCGGGCGGCGTGCCGCGGGCGGCGCCGTTGCAGGCCGCGCCGGTGAACGTCCACTTCGGCAAGCTCAACGTCGTCCGGGTGACGTTCCCGTTCCATCGCGGCGCGACGGCCGAGCTGACCTACACCGTGCAAGGTGCCAGCGCGGCCGGCGTCGGCGAAGACGGCGGCGACGCAGTCTGTTACGGCGCAGCCGTCGTGTTCGACGGCTGGGGGATCAGCGACCACCCCTGCTGAGACGTCACCGCGGCTATGTCGAGTGCTCGGGGCACAGGCCGAACACCTCGACCGTGTGGCTGACCTCCGTGTAGCCGGCCGCGGCCGCGACCCGCTCGGCCCACGTCTCGACCTCCGGGCCCTCGACCTCGACCGACCGGCCGCACACCCGGCACACGAGGTGGTGATGGTGGTCGGACTCCGCCGGCAGGCACAGCCGGTACTGCGCTTCGCCGTCCGGCAGGTGCACGACGTCGATCTCACCGGCGTCGGCGAGCACCCGCAGGTGCCGGTAGACCGTCGTGAGCCCGACCGACGACCCCCGGTTGCGCAACTCGCCGTACAGGTCCTGCGCGGTCCGGAACCCGTCGGCGGTCCGCAGTACGGCGTCGATCGCCTCGCCCTGGCGCGTGACGCGGACGCGCCCGCCGGTCAACCGCCGGGCGGGCTGCGAACTCGTGCTCACCCCAGCACGGTAGCCCGAGCCGTCCTAGGCTGAGTGCCGCTATGCGTCTCGTCATCGCTCGCTGTTCGGTCGACTACACCGGCCGGCTCAGTGCGCACCTGCCGCTCGCGACCCGGCTGCTCGTCTGCAAGGCCGACGGCAGCGTGCTCGTGCACTCGGACGCCGGTGGCTACAAGCCGCTGATGTGGATGAGCCCGCCGTGCACGGTGCGCGAGGAGCCCGAACGCTGGACCGTCACCAACAAGGCCAACGAGCAGCTCGCGATCACGATCGAGCGGATCGTGTCCGACACCAACCACGACCTCGGCATCGACCCGGGCCTGCAGAAGGACGGCGTCGAAGCGCACCTGCAACAACTGCTCGCCGACCGTTGCGACGTACTCGGCCCGGGCTGGACGCTGGTACGGCGCGAGTACCCGACCGACATCGGCCCGGTCGACCTCCTGTGCCGCGACGCCGACGGTTCGCACGTCGCGGTCGAGATCAAGCGGCGCGGCGAGATCGACGGCGTCGAGCAGCTCGCTCGCTACCTCGAACGTCTCGATCGCGACCCGCTGCTGCGGCCGGTCCGCGGCGTGTTCGCCGCGCAGGAGATCAAGCCGCAGGCACGCGTCCTCGCCACGCAGCGCGGCATCGCCTGCCTCGTCCTCGACTACGACGAGCTGCGTGGCCTCGAGCCCGATACCCCTAGGCTCTGGTGACCGTGGGCATCAGCACCGCAGGGGTCGTCGGTCTCGGCACGATGGGCGCGGGCATCGCCGAAGTGCTCGCCCGTGCCGGGCTTGCCGTCGTCGCGGTCGAAGCGGCCGCCGACCTCGCCGCGAAAGGCCGCGACCGCATCGAGCAGTCGCTCGGCCGGGCGCGCGACCGCGGCCGGCTCGACCCCGCCGACTACGACGCAACCGTTGCCCGGCTGACGTTCACCGACAGCCGCACCGACCTCGCCGCCGCCGACCTCGTCGTCGAAGCCGTACCGGAGCGCCTCGACCTCAAGACCTCGCTGTTCGACGAGCTCGACGGCATCTGCCCGCCGCACACGGTCTTCGCGACCAATACGTCGTCGCTGCCGGTCACGCGGCTCGCCGCCGCGACCAACCGGCCGGCGCGCGTCGTCGGCATGCACTTCTTCAACCCCGCGCCGGTCATGCGGCTCGTCGAGGTCGTACACACCGTGCTCACCGACACCGCCGTCGTCGACACGGTTCGCGACCTCGCGACGGCGTGCGGCAAGACTCCGGTCGTCGTCCCCGACCGCGCCGGTTTCGTCGTCAACGCACTGCTCTTTGGCTACCTCAACGACGCCGCGCGCATGGCCGAGACCGGCCGCCGTACCGTCGACGTGCTCGACCGGCTGGTCGTCGAGGCGACCGGTTTCCCGATGGGCCCTCTCACCCTGATGGACCTCATCGGGCTCGACGTCTGCGTCGAGGTGCTCGAGGTGATGTACGACGAGACGCGCGACCGCCGGTACGCACCCGCGCCGCTGCTCAAGCGACTCGTCATGGCCGGTCACCTCGGCCGCAAGTCCGGTCGCGGCTACTACTCCTACGACGGAGGCGACGCGACGCCCGCGGTCGTCGTACCGCTGCTCGACAAGACCGCCGTACCCGAGCGCGAGCAACCCGGTTGGGTCGTCGAGCGGCTGGTCTACCCGCACCTCGACGACGCGGTCCGGATGCTCGACGACAACTACGCGAGCCGCGACGACATCGACACCGCCATGCGGCTCGGTTGCGGATACCCGCGCGGGCCGTTCGCGCTGCTCGACGAGCTGGGTCCCGGCAAGGTCGCCGACGCGCTCGACCGGCTCGGCTACCCGTACTCGCCGCTGCTGCGCCAGCTGTGAGCCCGCGCCGGACCGGCCGCCGTCCCGACGAGCCGGCGCCGCTGCGCACCGAGGGCCTACCCGTCGTCGAGTCGCATCCCGACGGCGAGTGGTACGTGCGGACCATCACTGGAGCGGCCGCGGTCAAGACGTACCGCTGCCCCGGGTGTGACCACGAGATCAACCCGGGGCAGCCGCACCTCGTCTGCTGGCGGTCGGGCGAGGAGGGCAACCGGCGGCACTGGCACCGCCCGTGCTGGCAGGCCCGCGACCGGCGCCGCCCGCGCTAGGAGACGCCGCCCGCGCGACGGCGTCGAGCCGCGACGGCGATCGTCGTACCGCCGCCGAGCAGGGTCAGCCCCGCCGCAGTCATGAGGTCGATTTCGGCGCCGGTAAAGGGAAGTCCGGTCGCGCTACCCGACACCGAGCCGGCCGACGCGGAGCCGGCCGACGCGGAGCCGGCCGCACCGCGGGTGAAGCTCTCGCCGAGCACCGTCGCGCCGCAGCTCGTCCCGCCGGA
>JAVEEI010000022.1 GCA_030840525.1 Frankiaceae bacterium | reverse complement strand
CAGAGCTACGCCCGCGGCCGAGAACGCAGCCGGTCGTCGCCTGGGCGCGGCGCAGCAGGGCGGGTTTCGCCGATCCCTCCTACAGGAACGCGCGGCCGGAGGCCTCGTCCGGGCGCGGCAGCGGCGCGTCCGCGGTCGCCGGCACCGCGGTGCCGATGAGTGCCGTCATCGTCGCGCCCGTGACGACGCGAGCCCGGGCCGGTGCGGCCGCCGCGGCCCGCCGGATCTTCTGTATCGGCAACGTTTTCGGACCACCGACGAGGACGCAGTTGCCCGACCGCCGGCCGCGAAGGATCACCGGCTCGGCGAGCAGCGCGACCTCGTCGGTGACGGCACGCAGCCCGGCCAGCACCGGGCGTACGACCGCGAACGGCGCGACGTCCGACACGTTGAGCACCGCGATGCCGCCCGGCCGCAAGACGCGGCGCAGCAGCCACAGCGCGGCGAGGTCGAGCGCGGCGGTGACCGCGCGAGGCCCGTCGTACAGGTCCCAGACGGCAAGGTCGACGGACTCGGCGGGCAGCCCGGCGATGCCGTCGACGGCCTCGCGATGCCGCACCTCGCAGTTGTCGACCGGGCCGAGCGGACGTACCGCGTCGAGAATCTCTTGCGACGCCTCGAAAACGAGCTGCCGCGAGCCAGGGCGGGTTGCCGCGACCCAGCGCGGCATCGTGAGTGCGCCACCGCCGAGATGCACCGCGTCGAGCGGCATGCCTTCGTCGTACGTCGCGTCGACGACGAGCGCGATGTGCTGCATGTACTCGAACTCGAGATGCGCGGGATTGTCGATGTCGACGTACGACTGCTCCGCGCCGCCGACCATCAGCGTCCAGCCGCCGGAGCGGTCGAGGTCCTTGAGCAGGTTGACATTCACGCGGCGCTCGCTTCGACCGGCGTCGCGCCCGGCTCGACCGGTGCGACGCCGGCCGCGCCGCGGGTCGCGCCGACCGACGCGGCCATGACGCAGCCGACCGCGACCCACTCGCGCGCGTGCAGGTGCTGGCCGAGGAAGACGAGGCCGGACACCGCGGCCATCGCGGGCTCGAGCGACATGAGTACGCCGAACACCGATGCGCGCATGCGCCGTAACGCAAACAGCTCGAGCGAGTACGGGACGGCCGACGACAGCAGCGCGACGCCGGCGCCGCGGCCGAGCACGCTCGGGTGGAGCAGCCGGGTGCCGCCCGACGCGATGCCGAACGGCAGCACGACGACGGTCGCGACACCGAGGCCGAGCGCAAGCCCGGTCGCGCCGGGGTACGCGCGGCCGACGCGTTGCGCGAGCAGGATGTACGCGCCCCAGAACACGCCGGCGACCGCGGCCCACGCGACACCGACGAGGTCGACGTCGCGACCGCCGCCGGAGGTGAGCAGTACGACGCCGGTCGCGGCGAGGACGACCCATACGACGTCGAGCCGCCGCCGCGAGCCGGCGACCGCGACCGCCAGCGGGCCGACGAACTCGACGGTCACCGCGATGCCGAGCGGGATCCGGTCGATCGCTTCGTAGAACGTGCCGTTCATCGCCGCGAGCGCGGCGCCGTACCCGAGGACGAGGACGACATCGCGACGGTCGCGTCCAGTCGGGCGCGGCCGTGCGACCGCGAGCACCAGCACCGCGGACAGGCCGAGGCGCAGCAGCAACGTGCCGAGCGGGCCGGCGTCGGGGAACAGCCGGGTCGCGATCGCGGCGCCGCTCTGCACACTCGCGACCGCGCCGAGCACGAGCACGGGGGCGGGCGGCGCGACGGCACGGTTCATCGCTCACCCCGGCGCACCTCGTTAGCCTGCCATCCGTGTCGTTGCTGGTCGTGGCCGCGTTGCACGAGGAAGTGCGCTACGTCGACGCCGACGTCGAGGTACTGGTCACGGGGGTGGGCAAGGCGATGGCCGCGGCGAGCCTGGCCGCGCGGCTCGCTCCCGGTGCCGGTCCGCGCCCTTCGCTGGTGGTGAACGTCGGTACGGCGGGGGCGCTGTCGCCGTCGATGTCGGGCGTGCACGACGTCGACGTCGTGACGCAGCACGACTTTCCGTACGCGGCAATCGAGGCGCTGGTCGGGGCGCGGCCCGGTACCGCGGCGCCCCGGGCGTTCTCGCTCCGGCCGGACGCGCCGCCGCTCGCCGTCGACGCGGTCGCGGGCGCGTGCGTGCTGGGGACGGGCGACACCTTCGTGTCGTCCGCGACGACGGGGACCGAGCTCGCCGGGCGCGGCATCCATCTGGTCGACATGGAGGGGTACGGGTACGCGACGGCGTGCGCGGCGTTCGGGGTGCCGCTGCGCTGCGTGAAGGCGGTGAGCGACCGCGCCGATGCGGACGCTGCCGACTCGTGGCTCGACCTGGTCGACGGGTGCGCGCTGGCCCTAGCCGAGTGGCTGCGCGCGCACCGGAGCTGACCGCCGGGGTCTCGTCGCTCTCGTCGCTCCGGTCGGCGCAGGGCCTTGCCGGCGCCCGTCGGTGCGCGCCGTCCTCGTCGGCGTGATCCGGCCGCGGCGTCCACAACTTGGCCGCGACCGGCCGGCGCGCCGGGCCCGGCGCCGCAGGCTTGAGCCGATGCCTCCTACCCCGTGCACTCCCCCGGACCCGCCGCCGCGACGGCACCTCGCCGCCGTGCCCGACGCCGCTGGAGCCGACACCGCTGGGCCCGACACGGCCGTGCCCGGCGGCCGGCTCGGGCACCGGGCCGCTCTCGTCGACCGGCTGCGGGCCCGGATCCGGGCCGGCGCGGTGCCGCCGTTCGACGGGATGGTGTGGCTGGCCCACCTCGACGCGGCGGGGGCGCCGCGGCTGTTCAGCCGGGTCGTCGACCCGGTGGCCGACCTCGACGAGCTGTACCTGCTGGATCTGCTCAGCACACTGGAGGCGATCGGGCTGCCGGGCGTGACGGTCGCGATCTGGCGCGACTCGGGCGAGGCGACGGCCGTCGACCGGCGGCTGGCCCGCGACCTCGCCGACCGGCTGGGCGCCGACTGCGGCACCGTGCTCGACGCGGTGCTCGTGCTCAATCGGGCGGGCTGCCGGACCGTCCGGCCCAGCCGGTCGAGCCGCTCAGGCGGATCGAGCCGCTCGGGTGGGTCGAGCGGGTCCAGCCGGTCAAGCGGATCGAGCCGGTCGAGCCGCCGTGGTGGCCGGACCAGCGGGCAGCCACCGTGACGAGACGGCACTTGTGGCCGCCGTGGTCCCGGACCAGCGGGCAGCCACCGTGACGGGACGGCACTTGTGCGGACAATCCGCCCGCCGAGCGCCCGACCGTGGGCGCGCGATCCGAGCGGGTCTGCTTTCCTTGCTCGCAATGTCGCGCCGCCGTCTTCGCTCCGCTGTCGTCGGCGCGACCCTCGTCCTGGCCATCGCCGGCGTCCTCAGCGGTTGCGGCGGCGGTGGCCGGCGGCACCCGCCGCCCGGCGTCACCGGCCGGCCGGCGGCGATGTCGGCGTACGACGACACGGTCCGGGTCGAGACGTCCTCCGGCTGCGGTGCCGGTCGGGTCGGCGAGGGGCTGACCGACGGCCGGTTCGTGCTCACGGCTGCCTCGGTGGTCGCCGGCACCCGCGGCGCGACGGTGACCAACCGGCAGGGTCAGCAGGTGCCCGCGCGGCTGGTGACGATGGACCCGGAGGCAGACGTCGCCTGGCTGTATGCGCCGGGCCTCCCGAGCCGGCCGACGAGCCCGGCGCAGGCCGGCGACCACGTGGCCCCGGCGTACGTGTTCGCGGTCGGGAGCGGCCGTTCGGTGTCGGTGCTCCGCGCCCTCTCGCTGGAGCGGACGACCCGGACCGGCACCGACGTCTACCGGTCGCATGCGGTGACCCGGCAGGTGTACGTGCTGCACCTCGAGCACCCGAGCCCGGCCGATGTGACCGGGTCGCCGGTACTCGACGAAGACGGCCACCTGCTCGGCCTGGCGCTGACCGGCGCGGCCGGCGCCAGCGAGGTGGTCGCGCTTGCCGGCGACGCGGTCGCCCGCTCGCCGGCGACCGGCGCGCTGCAGCGTCTCGGCGACCCGGCGGCCGCGCCGGCACCGGTCACCCGCTGCCCGTCCTGACGCCGGCTCCCGCCCGCACCGGCCATGATCATCGCCGTGAGCGCGGGATAGAGGTCGCGCTGACGGCAAGCGACGAGCAGGGGCAGGTCGAGCGCGGTGCGGGCGAGCGCGGCGCAGCGCGGTGATCATCGCCGTGAGCGCGGGATAGAGGTCGCGCCGACGGCAAGCCACGCAGGGGTGGCGGCGTTGCGGGGCGAGCGTTGCGGGGCGAGCGCGGTGCGGTGCGTGCAGGGGCGTCAGCGGCGCCAGGCTTGCTTGGCCGGTACCACCGTCGGCAGGGTCGCGCGCAGCGCGTCGAGGACCGGCGACACCGGCGCCTTGACCTCGCCGGCGTGCGCCGCGCGGTCGCGGACGACCGCCCTCGCGATCCGTTTCGCGTCGATGCCGAGCTCGCGGAACATGCCGCTGATCGGGTTCGTGTAACCGGTGAACCAGAGCCGCGGCGCGGCCGGGTGCGACGCCGCACCGCGGACGGTCGGCCGCCCGCCCGCGTCCAGTACACCGAGGTGCCCCACCAGGCCGTTCAGCCCGCGCCGGTACCCGGTCGCCGCCACGACGACGTCGGCGCGCCGCGCGGACCCGTCGGCCAGCAGCACCCGGTCGTGCTCGAACCCCTCGACCGCCGGCACCACCGTGATCGCGCCGGACTTGAGCGCGTCGAGGAACCCCACGTCGACGATCGGCACCGAGTCGTCGCCGAGCAGCCGCTCGTACATCCCGTCGGACGGCGTCGGCAGCCCGTACGCCGACAGGTCGCCCACGTCCACCCGGCGCATCGCCGCCGCGATCGCGTCGAACAGCCTGACCGGCAGCCGGCGGAACAGCACGCCGAGAGCCAGCGACGGGACGCCGTACTTCTCCCGCAGCACGATGTGCGGCGGCGTCCGCACCGACAGCGCCACGTCGGACGCGCCGCTCTCGACCAGGTCGACCGCGAGCTCGGCGCCGGTGTTGCCCGCCCCGACGACGAGCACCGACCGGCCGGCGAAGGCGGCGCCGGTGCGGTAGGCCGACGCGTGCAGCAGCTCGCCGGTGAACCCGTCCGCGCCCGGCCACGGCGGGAGCGCGGGGGTGTGGTTGTGCCCGGTCGCGACGACGACGTACGTCGCCTCGATGTCGCCGTCCGGCGTCCGCAGCAGCCAGCGGCCGTCGACCCGGTCGAGCCGCTGCACCGCCGTGTTGAGCCGGATCTCGAGCCCGTGCCGGACGGCGTACGCCTCGAGGTAGCGCACGACGTCGTCGCGGGCCACCCAGCGGCCGTACTTGCGCGGGATCCGGCACCCCGGCAGGTGCGACAGCCAGCGCACCGTGTGCAGCCGCAGCCGGTCGTAGTGCCCGCGCCAGCTGTGCCCGACGGAGTCGGCCCGGTCGACCACCAGCGTCTCGACCCCGACCCGCTGGAGCATCGCGGCGCTCGCGAGGCCCGCCGGCCCGGCGCCGATCACGACCGCTTCGGGCACTGGTCACCTCCGTGGGGCCGGACGCCGACGCGCCGGAACCGGGACCTTAGCCCACAACGAGCGCAAAGCCGAGGGAGGCACCTGCCGGTGCAACGCGTCGTCGAGCAGCTTCGCGAGCGAGTAGCCGGGGTCGGTCACGAGCGCCCGCTCCAGCGCGGCCGCGGCCAGCACGCCGGTGCCCTCCGCGTACGCTACCCAGCCCAGCATCGCCGCGGCGGGGGCGTCGTAGGGCGCGGGCACAAGCCGGGCGACCGCGCGGACCAGCGTGCCGGCGCCGGGCGCCTCGTCGGCCACCGAGCCGAGCATCTCGTCGCGCAGCCCGACGTCGTGCCAGGCCCAGCCGACCAGCGCGGCCTCGTCGTCGGTGAGCGCCGGCTCGCCCTCGGCCGCGCGGGCGAGCAGCCCGGGCAGCGCCTGCCGGTAGCGCTGCGGGACGCGCCGGTCGTCCAGCCGGTCGACCGCCGCGAGGACCGCCGCCGCCGCGTCGCCGCCGACGGCCTGCGCGGCCCGCACGACCTCGTCGCGGTCGCGGAACAGCGGCCGGCCGGCCACGACCGCGGCCGCCGCGAGCGTCGACGCGACCGGGGAGGACTCGGCGACCGGCCGGCCCTCCGCCGGGCAGCAGCGCGGGTCCGGGCAGAGGAAGGACCAGACGCGGCCGCCGCGGAGCAGGAACGCGTCGCGCAGCGGCATCGGGACCGCCCGCTGCAGCGCCTCGACGACGTCGGCGCCGGGGAGCTGCCCGGCCGACGGGTCGGGCGACTCGGTGACGACGAACGCGATCACTGCGTCGGCGGCCGCGGCGTCCATCCGGGCCGCACAGATCTCGGCGACCGCGGCCACGTCGCACGGCTCCGGCAGGTCGAGCCGCAGCGTGAACGTCAGCTCGCCGCGCGGGCCCTCCAGCGCGACGACGACGAGGCTCTCGACCGGCGGGAAGCCGAGCAGGTGCGGCAGCGCGGCGGCGAGGTCTTCGACCGCGTCGACGGCCACCGCGGGAGACGAGGGTGGCAGCGGGGAGCGAGACATGGCGGTGAGCTTGCCGACGCGGGCGCGGCCCGGCCACCCACTGGAGCAAGGCTGTGGACGGCGCGCCCGGGTCAGCCGGCCTGTGGACGGCGGGACGGCGGCGGCACCGGAGACAGCGGCGGCGGCACCGGAGACAGCGGCGGCGGCGGCTACGGCGGCAGCGTGCGCCGTACCTCGTCGAGCAGGTGCCGGCAGGCCCGCTCGATCATGGCGAGGACGTCGTCGAACCCGCCCGGCCCGCCGTAGTAGGGGTCCGGAACGTCGATCAGGGCCGCCGCGGGGTCGTACGACAGCAGCAGCCGCACCTGGCAGCCGCTGCCGGCCGGGAGCATCCGCTCGAGGTCGCGGGCGTGCCCGCGGTCCATCGCGACGACCAGGTCGTGGTCGACGAGGTCCTGCCGGCGGACCTGGCGGGCCCGGTGCCCGCTCGGGTCGTACCCGTGCGCCCGCATCGCCGCGGCCGAGCGCGCGTCGGCCGGGTCGCCGGCGTGCCAGTCGCCGATACCCGCGCTACACACCTCGACCTCGCCGGCCAGCCCGGCGTCCGAGACCAGCCGGCGCATCACGACCTCGGCCGTCGGCGACCGGCAGATGTTGCCGGAGCACACGAAGCAGATGCGCACCGTCACCGCGACGTCCGGATGTCGAGCACCTCGCCGTTGCCGTCGCCCAGCACGACGCCGACGACGAACGCCGCCGCCGTCGACGGCGCGACCAGCTCGCCGCGCTCGTGCAGCCCGTGGAACCGCTCGTAGAACTCCACCCCCACGACGTCGGCCGGATGGCCGCGCATGAACGTCTGCATGTCGGTGTCGACCACGCCCGGCCGGACCGCGTTCGCGGTCACACCGGTTCCCGACAGCTCGCGGGCGAGGTGCAGCGTCGCCATGTCGAGTGCAGCTTTGGACGCGCTGTAGGCATTCGCGCTCGGCATCCCCGGAGGGTTAGCCGCGCCGCTGGAGATCGTGACGATCCGGCCGTAGCCGCGCGCGACCATCCCCGGCACGAACGCGCGCACCACCCGCACCGCGCCGAACAGGTTGACCTCGACCGCCGCCTCCCACTCCGCGAGGTCGACGCCGGCGAACGTGCCGAGCGGCCACACGACGCCCGCGTTCGCGACGACGACGTCGGCCTCGCCGAACCGTTGCAGCACCGACGAGAGGCGGTCGCGGTCGGCCACGTCCGCGACGAGCGCCGTACCGCCGATCTCCGCGGCGACCCGCCGTACGTCGTCCGCCGTACGCGACAGCACGCCGACGTGCGCTCCGTGCGCGGCCAGCTCGGCCGCGACCGCGGCGCCGAGCCCGCGGCCGCCGCCGGTGACCAGCGCGGTACGGCCGTCGAGTGCACCCATGACCCAAACCTAGGGTGAGGCCATGCAGATGGGTTTCGGGCTCCCGATCTCCGGCTCGTGGGCGACGCCGCCGACCATCGCCGAGGTCGCGAAAACGGCGGAAAAGCTGGGCTACTCGTCGCTCTGGACGTTCCAGCGGCTGCTGTTCCCGGCCGGCGACCCGATCCCCATGCCGTACCGCAGCGTGCACGACCCGCTCGTCCTCACGGCGTACGCCGCCGCCGTCACCGAGACCGCACGGCTCGGCGTCGCGATCGTCAACCTGCCCTACTACTCGCCGATCCTGCTGGCGAAGATGCTCACGAGCCTCGACGCCGTCTCGGGCGGCCGGCTCGACGCCGGCCTCGGCCTCGGCTGGAACGCCGACGAGTTCGCCGCCGTCGGCGCCTCGATGGACCGCCGCGGCGCGCGCGCCGAGGAGTTCCTCCGCTGCCTGCACGCGATCTGGTCCGACGAGCCGGTCGAGTTCCACGGCGAGTTCTACGACGTGCCGCCGAGCTACGTCGACCCGAAACCGGTGCAGCGGCCGCACCCGCCGCTGCTGCTCGGCGGCAGCGCCGAGCCCGCGCTGCGCCGGGTCGCGCGCGTCGCCGACGGCTGGATCTCGGCCAGCCGGTTCCCCGCCGCGCAGGTGCCGGCCGCGATCGCGACGATCCGCACCGCCGCCACCGAGGCGAGCCGCGACCCCGACGCGTTGCGCATCGTCATCCGTGGCGCCGTGAAGATTCGCGACACCGACGACGAGGCCCCGCTCACGGGGACGGTCGACAAGGTGCGCCGCGACATCGACGCGTACGCCGACGCCGGCGCGACCGAGTTCTTCGTCGACCTCAACTTCGACGAGCAGATCGGCAACCCGGACGCCGACCCGGCGGAGAGCATCCGCCGCGCACACGAGGCCCTCGAGGCGTTCGCGCCGTAAATCGGGGATACCGTGATGCGTGAGCAGCGACCGGCAGCGACCGCCGCGACTGCGCCCGATGGCGCCCGGCACGATCGCCGACAACGTGCGCGCCAGCGAGGGCGTCAGTGACGAGGAGCTCGTCGCCCGGCTGTACGACGCCCTCGCCACGCTGCCCGCCGCCGAGCGCGCGGCCGCCGTCGTCGCGTTCGGTTTCGGCGAAGGTCCCGGCGGTGTCGCCGCCGAGCTCGACCTGCCCGACGAGGACGCCGACGCGCTGACCCGCAACGCCCTGCAACTGCTGCGCGGCGCGCTCGGCGACGTCGACCTCGACGACCCCGTCTACTACGGCCGGCTCGCGCGCCGCCGCGGGCACCGCACCGGCCGCGGCGACGCCGGCTGACCTAACTGAGACCGCACGAAGAGACACGAATGCCCCGGACTGTTCGTCCGGGGCCTCGCGTACCGACCCGCCAGGTCTGCCTCTCGGCACTGATTCGCTCGAAGCGACAAGGTTGGGACCGGGGGCCATGGATCGGATCGGTGGACGCCTCGCGACGTCCTATGACACAAGGTAGCGCCCCCGCACGGAAATTCCATGACCTTCGAGGAAAGTTCAGTCTCCCGGCCGAGCGAGCAGGACGCGGGTGCCCCGGCGGCGTAGTACGTAGTAGCTCACGAACCCGGAGGCCTGCCATGAGTCGTCGCCACGGAGCGAGCCGGCTGCTCGCCGGATCAGCCGTCGCCCTCGCGTTGGTCCTCCCGCTGGTGTCGGCGTCCGCGTCGAAGTCCCTGCCGACCCCGGCGACGACGTGGACGACCCGGCCGCTGCCGGTCGCGGCCGGCACCAACATGGCCCGCAACGAGGACGGCGAGCCGGGCATCGGCGTCACGCCGACCGGCCAGTTCTGGGTCGCCTCCGACATCGCGCCGTACGCCGCCGACGACCCGCGGGTCGACCCGGCCGCCGGCGCGCTTTCCGGCGCCGATGTCTGGTCGTCGACCGACGGCGCGCGCAGCTTCACCTGGCGCAGCGACCCGTTCGCGGAGGCGGCCAAGACGTTCGGCCTCGCCGGCGAGGACACCGACATCGCCGTCGCGACCCAGAAGAACAGCAACGGCTTCTACAACGTCTACGCGACGAGCCTCTGGATCGGCAGCAGCGGCCTCGCGTGGTCGGCCGACGGCGGCAAGACCTGGCAGCTCAACCGGCTCGGCGGCGCACCCACCCAGGACCGGCCGTGGCTGGCCGCCGACGGCGCGTGCAGCGTCTTCATCGCCTACCACCAGCTCCCGACCTTCACCCCGTTCGTCGACAAGTACGACGTGTGCACCAACGGCAACGTGCCGATGTCGGGCGGCGCCACCCTCGACCCGGTGAACAGCACCGCGCTGTCGATGAGCGACTTCCCCGGCACGTCCAACAGCTTCAACAAGCTGACCATCGACACGTCGCCGCAGTCGCGCTACCAGCACTCGATCTACGTGCCGATGTCGCTGTGCGCGGCGCAGGCGGCGACCGACGTGCTCGTCGCGCAGGCGAACGGTTGCAACGGCACGCAGTACCTGGTCGCCGTCAGCACCGACGGCGGCACGACGTTCGCCTACCACCCGGTGGTGCTCGACCCGTCCAGCGCGACGCTCGTCTGGGCGGCGACGGTCGCGACCGACCAGGTCGGCAACGTCTACTTCGCGTGGAGCGACGCGCGCAACTCCTACCTCAACGTCTCGCACGACGGCGGCAAGACGTGGTCGAAGAGCAAGAAGCTCAACGCACCCGGGACCGCCGCTGTCTACCCGACCGTCGCCGGCGGCAAGTCCGGCCGGGTCGACATCGCGTGGTACGGCACGCCGCGGGCCGGCAACAGCAACGACAAGAAGGTCATGGGCAAGCCCAACGCGGCCGACGGCGCGAAGTGGTCGGTCGTCGTCGCCCGGTCGATCGACGGCGGGCGCACGTTCACACTGCGCACGGTCAGCAGCACGATCCACGTCGGCGAGCTGTGCACCGGCGGCAGCGGGTGCGGCGACGCCAACTCGCGCAACCTGCTCGACGACTTTGGTCTCGCGATCAGCCCGGCCACGGGGCTCGACGCGATCGCCTACACCGACGACCAGCCGCAAGGCGTCGGCGGCAAGGCCTACACGGCGTTCGCGACCGAGCAGCTCGCCGCCAAGCCGCACAAGCGGTAGCGGCTACGGCTGGCCGAGCAGCCGGCGTAAGGCGGCGCTCGCCTCGGCCGAGTCGCGGGCGCGTTTCGCCAGCCCGGTCGCGAGCAGCCGGGCCCACTCGTCGAGGGTGACCTCGCGGCTGGAGATCGCGACGCCGCGCACCTTCTGCCGCGCGTGCGCGACCGGCAGCCCGGAGTCGCCCGGCGCGAGCGTCAGCTCCCAGTCGCCGAGCAGGACCCGGATGCCGCGCACCGCTCCCGGGCGCCCGGCCAGCCGGTCCGCGAGCGAGCGGTCGCGGTCGATGCCGACCATCTCCGGCGGCAAGGCGGCCGCGAGCGAGGTCGTCAGCACCCGCGCGTAGACGTCGAGATCGGCCGCGTCCGCGCGCAGCGCGGCGGTCAGCG
>JAVEEI010000081.1 GCA_030840525.1 Frankiaceae bacterium | reverse complement strand
GGCCCGGGTCGAAACGCAGGTGCAGCACCAGCGTCGTACCGGTCAGCGCGGTCAGGTTGAGCCCGCCGATGGTGCCCATCGCGTGGAACCACGGCGTCAGGTTGATCGCGACGCCCTCGCCGAGCCGCGACGGCCACTCGTCCTCGGACCCGACCTGGTCGAGCACGAGACCGCCGGCCGCGTCGAGCGCGGGCAGCGAGCCGGTGCCCCAGCACGCGTACTGCAACGTGTTCACGACGACGTTGCGATAGGGGACCTGGACGCCCTTGGACCGCCCGGTCGTGCCGCCGGTGTAGGCGAGGTGCGCGATGTCGTCGTCGAGGTCGTGCTCGACCGACGGCGGCTCGCTCGACTGGCCGGCGACGAACGCCTCGAGCTCGACCTCGACGTGCTCGGCCGTTGCGATCCCGACGACCAGCTCCGCCGGGATCCGGTCGCGTACGGCGGCGACCGCGGGCGCCGCGATCGACCACGTCACGACGACGCGCGCGGCGCAGTCGGCGAGCTGGAACGCGAGGTCGTCCGGCGGCAGCAGCGGGTTGGTGGGGGAGAACGTCGCGCCGGCGAGCAGGATGCCGTAGTAGACGACTGGGTAGTCGATGCAGTTCGGTGCGTGCACCGCGACGACGTCGCCGCGGCCGATCCCGTTGGCGCGCAACGCATTCGCGAACTGCGCCGCCCGCGCGGCCGCCTCCGCAAAGGTCATCGAGCGGCCGGCGGCCTCGTCGACCCAGCCGACGCGGTCCGGCCACCGCCGCGCACTGCCGAGCAGGATCGCGCCCGGCGGCACCCGCGGGTAGTCGAGCGACCGGGTGAACCCCGGCGGCGCGACCTGAGTCGCGACCTGGTCAGGCACCGTCGACGACCAGGCGCGCGATCCGCTCCCGGTGCTCGGCCGGGTCGCCGTACTGGTACTCGGCCCGCTTGGCCCGCTTGAAGAACAGGTGCGCGTCGTGCTCCCAGGTGTAGCCGATGCCGCCGTGGTACTGGATCATCGCCGCGGTCGCCTCGCGGGCCGCGTCGCCGGCCTTCGACTTCGCGACCGACACCGCGAGCGCGGCGTCGGGCAGCCCGGCGTCGAGCGCGTGCGCGGCGTACCAGCCGGCGTGCTCGGCCATCGTGACCGCGACGTGCAGGTCGGCGAGTGCGTGCTTGATGGCCTGGAACGAACCGACCGGGCGGCCGAACTGCTCACGCGTCTTGTCGTAGTCGACGGTTCTGTCGAGCGCGACCCGCGCGACCCCGGCGAGGTCGTTGGCGTAGAGCACGGCGCCGCGGTCGAGTACGTCGGGCAGTACGGCGCCCGGCAGCTCCTGGCCCGCCGCACCCTCGAGCACGACCGTCGTGAGGACCGTGCTGCGGTCGAGCGCCTTGGTCACGGTGACGGTGACGCCGGCGCCGCGCGGGTCGACCAGCCACAGCCGGCCACCGTCGGCCGCCACGACGAGCGCGTCGGCGACGTGCGCGTACTCGACGTGGTGGACGGTCCCGGACAGCTTGCCGTCGGCCTGGGTAACCCGGCCGCCGTGCGCGAGCGTGAGCTTCGCCTCGCCGGCCGCGACCCGCGGCAGCCAGGACGACTTCTGCTCGGCGCTGCCGCCGAGCCGGATCGCCTCGGCCGCGACGAGCGTCGGCAGGAACGGCCCGGGCACGCAGCCCTCGCCCCAGCACCGCGCGAGGACGGCCGCGTCGAGCAGGCCGAGCCCGAGACCGTCGTGGTCCTCCGGGATCAGTACGGCGAGCCAGCCCTGCTCGCCGATTGCTTTCCAGAGCTCGGCCGGGTCGCCGTCGCTGCCGTCGTCGTCGTACAGCGCGCGTACGGCGGACAGCGGGAAGCGGTCGGCGAGGAGCTCGCGCACGGTGCTGCGCAGCGCGCGCTGCTCGTCGGTCAGAGAGAAGAACACTGCGCGCTCCTAGCGGGGCAAGCCGAGCAGGCGCTCGGCGACGATGTTGCGCTGGACCTGGGACGAGCCGCCCCAGATGGTCTCGGACCGCGACCACAGGTACGACCGCTGCAGGTCGTCGACGCCGTCGCCGCTCACCTGGTGCCCGAGGCCGGCGACGTCGGCGAACAGCTCGCCGATGTCCTGGTGCGTCTCGCTCCACTGCAGCTTGGTCATGCTCGACGCGGCGCCGAGCTCCTTGCCCTGCTCGACCTGCGTCAGCACGTGCAGGGAGTGGTACTTCAGGCACTCCAGCTCGACGACGGAGCTCGCGATCCGCTGCCGTAGCAACGGGTTCTGGTCGCGGCCGAGATCGCGGGCGAGGCCGACGATGTCGTCGAGCTCGCGCCGGAACCCGGTGTACTGCGGCATCGCCGACGCGCCGCGCTCGAACGACAGCAGCAGCATCGCGACGTCCCAGCCGCCGCCCTCGACGCCGATGACGTTGCTCTTCGGCACCCGTACGTCGGTGAAGAACACCTCGCCGAAGTCGGTCGCGCCGGTCATCTGCTTCAGCGGGCGGATGTCGATGCCCGGGCTGCGCAGGTCGACGATCAGCATCGTGATGCCGCGGTGCTTCTTGTCCTCGGTGCTGGTGCGGAACAGGCCGAACATCTTGTCCGAGTGCATCGCCTGCGACGTCCAGATCTTCTGGCCGTTGATGACGTACTCGTCGCCGTCGGGCTCCGCCCGGCACTGCAACGCGGCGAGGTCGCTGCCGGCGTTGGGCTCGGAGAAGCCCTGGCACCAGATGACCTCGTTGTGCAGCAGCGGCTTGATGATGTCGCGCTTCTGCTCGTCGCTGCCGATGACCATGAGGGTCGGCGCGAGGAACGTCAGGCCGAGGCCGTTGACGGTGAGCGGCGCGCGGTAGCGCACCATCTCCTCGTCGTAGATCGCCCGTTGCGCGGGGGTGCCGCCGCGGCCGCCGTACTCCTTCGGCCACTGGATGCCGGCGAACCCGGCGCGCGCCTTCGACGCCTCCCACTCGCGGCGCATCGCGAAGCCCTCGTCGCGGTCCTGGCGGGACCAGAAGCCGCGCTGGCGCCACTCGGCCGGCAGGTTCGCGTCGAGCCACGCGCGGAACTCGGCGCGGAACTGCTCGTCGGCCTCGCTGTAGGTCAGATCCACCGCTGTGCCTCCCGGGTCGGACAACCGAACGCCATTCTGTCCCAGCCGGGGCCCGGCAGGGAACGGAGGTACGGGTCGCGAAGAAAGAACCCGTGCGCCGTTCGCTTCTCGCCGCCGTGCTGGCCGCCGTCCTGGCCGTGCCGGCGGGCGCCGTCTGGGCCGATGGCGGACCGCCAGACGGGGGTCCCGCTGCCCAGGCCTGCTACGACGACGTGCCCGGCGCCTCGACGGTGAACTCGCCGCAGCGGGTCCCGTGCCGGGTCGCGCAGCAGGCCGACCGCCAGGCGGGCGCCGTCTGCCGCGCCGTCGTGACCGACGGCAGCTGCGAAGCCGTCGACGGCCGCGCGATCGGCCCGGCCGAGGTCGCGGCGTACCAGCGGTCGTGGGTGCACCGCGCGCTGTCGTTACAGCGGCAGCTCGGCGAGCGAGCGCCGATCGTCGACACGCAGGTCGTGCACACGCACAACTCGTTCAACGCGTCGGCGTACACCCTCGGCGGCCGCACCGAGCCGGCGTCGTACTACCCGACGCTGACCAACCAGGACCCGAACCAGGTCTACTCGCTGACCGACCAGCTCGACATGGACGTGCGGTTCGTCGAGCTCGACCTGCACTGGGTGCCGAGCCCGTACGGCACGCCCGCGACCGACGGCTACTGGGTGACGCTCTGCCACGGCGACGGCCAGCAGCCACCGGCGACCGGCACCTGGGTACACGTCGGCTGCACCGCCGACCGGCCGGCGCAGGACGGCTTCGCCGAGCTGCACGACTGGCTGGTCGCGCACCCGAGCGAGTTCGTCTTCGTCTACTTGGAGAACCAGCTCTACGACGGGTCGCCGGTCGCGTCGCAGCAGCTCGCGCACGACACCGCGGCGTCGCTGATCCAGCAGCAGCTCGGCTCGCTGGTCTACCGCCCGACCGGCACCTCGTCCGGTCGCTGCGCCAGCGCACCGTGGGACGCGAGCGTCGCGACGTTGCGGGCGCACGGCGCGCGGGTCGTCCTCGTCGGCAACTGCGGGCCGGGCACGGCCTGGCCGTCGTGGGTGTTCAGCCGCGGCCCGAAGTGGGACGAGAGCGGCAACCCGACGACCTACTCGGCGGGCGACTGCGCGCACGACCGGGCGGCGCGGGCGAGCGGCTCGAGCTTCCGCCGGTTCTTCGAGGACTCGACCGTGCTCGCGACCGCGCGGCAGTCGACGTCGCAGATCACGGCGCCGACGACCGCGGCGATGGTGCGCTGCGGCGTCAACATCATCGGCATGGACCAGCTCACGACCGACGACCCGCGGCTGCCCGCGCTGGTGTGGTCGTGGGGTCCGGGCCAGCCGTCGCGCGGCGGCTGCGCGACCGAGGTGTCCGGTGGCCGGTTCTACTCGACCGACTGCGGCGCGCGGCACCGGTTCGCCTGCCGGGCCACTGACGGGAGCTGGCACGTCACGGTCGCGGCCGGCCCGTGGCGGCAGGGACCGGACGCGTGCGCGGCCGAGTTCCCCGGGTCGCGGCTCGCGGTGCCGGTCAACGGTTACGACGACACGCTGGTGCCGGCGACGGCCGACGGCGTGTGGCTGGCGTACGCGCAGGCCGGTGGGCAGTGGCGCAACCTGGAAGGCCTGCTGCCGTTGACGCCGCCGGGTGACGGCGACGGCCATGGCCGCGGCCCAGACCACGGCCCGGACCACGGCAAGCACAAGGGGCACGGCCGGGCGATCGCCGCCTGACCCGGCGCGCGGTAACGTGCCGCTCGTGACCCTGTCCGGCGGCACCGCGCGTTACGGCATCACGATCCCGTTCGAGGGCATCCCGCTCGCCGAGCAGCGCAGCATCGTCGAGTCGCTGCCCGACCTCGGCTACACCGACGTGTGGTCGGCCGAGTCCAACGGCGCCGACGCGTTCACGCCGCTCGCGCTCGCGTCGGTGTGGGCACCGTCGCTGCGGCTCGGCACCGCGATCGCGCCCGCGTTCACCCGCGGCCCGGCGACGTTGGCGATGTGCGCGGCGACCCTCGCGGCGGCCGCACCGGGCCGGTTCGTGCTCGGCGTCGGTACGTCGTCCAACGTGATCGTCGAGCGCTGGAACGACATCCCGTTCACCGCGCCGTACCAGAAGGTTCGCGACACGGTGCGGTTCCTGCGTACGGCGCTGACGGGGGAGAAGGTCACCGAGACCTACGAAACCTTTGCGGTGCAAGGCTTTCGGCTCGGTCTCGTGCCGCCGGAGCCGCCGCCGATCCTCGTCGCGGCGCTGCGCAGCGGGATGCTGCGGCTGGCCGGCCGCGAGGCCGACGGCGCCATCGTCAACTGGCTGTCGCCGGACGACGTGCGCACCGTCGCGCCGTACGTGCACGAAGGCGGCCCCGGCAAGGAGGTCGCCGCGCGCATCTTCGTCGCGCCGACCACCGACGCCGACACCGCGCGCGGCATCGCGAAGTTCGCGATCGCGGCGTACATGACGGTGCCGGTCTACCGCGCGTTCCACGAGTGGATGGGCCGGGCCGAGCTGCTGCAGCCGATGTGGGACGCGTGGGCGGCGGGCGACCGCAAGACCGCGGTCGAGTCGATTCCCGACTCGGTCGCCGACGACCTCGTCGTGCACGGCGCGCCGGACTACTGCCGCGAGCGGATCCAGGAGTACGTCGAGGCCGGGATCACCACGCCGATCATCGCGCTGCTGCCGGTCGCGCCGGCCGCCGACGCGGTCAAGCTGCTGGCGCGCTAAGGAGCATCTCGTGTCGGAAGTCTTGTATGACGTCCGCGACCGCGTCGCGCTGATCACGCTGAACCGGCCGGACAAGCTCAACGCGTGGACGCCGGCGATGTCGGCCGGCTACCGCGAGGCGCTCGACAACGCGACCGCCGACGCGGACGTCCGCGTTGTCGTGCTGACCGGCGCCGGCCGCGGCTTCTGCGCGGGTGCCGACCTCGACCTGCTCGGCAGCCTCGCGGAGACCGGCGCGCGGGTCGGCGGCGGCGACCGCGAGCCGGCGCAGATGGAGCCTGCCGTACCGAAGCCGGTCATCGCCGCGGTCAACGGGCCGTGCGCCGGGCTCGGCTTCGTCCGGGCGATGTTCTGCGACATCAGGTTCGCGGCGGCTGGCGCGAAGTTCACGACCGCGTTCGCCCGGCGCGGGCTGGTCGCGGAGTACGGCCTGTCGTGGCTGCTGCCGCGCGTCGTCGGCATGTCGCGCTCGCTCGACGTGCTGCTGTCCGGGCGGGTGTTCCTGGCCGAGGAGGCGCTCGCGCTCGGGCTGGTCAACCGCGTCGTTGACGGGGGCGTCGTCGAGGAGGCGATGGCCTACGCGCGGGAGCTGGCGACGTACTGCTCGCCCGCGTCGCTCGCGGACATGAAGCGGCAGGTGTGGGCCGACTCGGTCGGGACGCTCGCCGAGTCGTGGGAGCGGACCGAGAAGCTGATGCTCGCGTCGTTCGACCGCGAGGACCTCAAAGAGGGCGTACTCAGCTACCTGGAAGGCCGCGCCCCGAACTTCCCCCCGCTGCCCTGACCCCTCCCACGTCCCGTTGAGTGTGACGTTCCTCGTCTTTTCAGGCGCTGAGAAGACGAGTTACGTCGCACTCAACGGGCGGGGTGCCAGTCGGCGGTCTCGCGCAGGGCCGGCTTGAGCACCTTGCCACCGGGGTTGCGCGGCAGCGCCTCGGTGCGGACCCAGACGTACTGCGGCACCTTGAAGTCGGCCAGCCGCTCGCGGGCGAAGTCGAGCACCGCGCCTACGTCGAGGGACCGGCCCGGCGCCGGCACGAGGACGGCGCCCACCTTCTCGCCCATCATCTCGTCGGGTACGCCGAGCACCGCGACCTCGAACACGCCGGGGGCGGCCGCGAGCGCGTTCTCGACCTCGACGCAGTAGACGTTCTCGCCGCCGCGGTTGATCATGTCCTTCGCCCGGTCGACCACGTACGTGAACCCGTCGGCGTCGATGCGGCCGAGGTCTCCGGTGTGCAGCCACCCGTCGACGAACGTCGCCGCCGTTGCTTCGGGCTTGTTCCAGTAGCCGGCCACGACGTTCGACCCGCGGATCAGGATCTCGCCGACGCCGGTCCGCGGGTCCGGCTCGTCGATGCGCAGGTCGACGGTCGGGATCGCGAAGCCGACGGAGTCGGCGTGCGTGTCGGCGTACTCGTGCGGCAGGAACGTCGACACGCCGGACGTCTCCGAGAGCCCGAACCCGTTGCCGACCCGCGCGTTGCCGAACGCGCTCTTGATCGTGCCGACGAGCGACGGCGCGATCGGCGCACCGCCGTACGTCGCGTGCTCTACGCCGGACAGGTCGACGTCGCCGATGTTCGGCTGCGACAGCGCGTACCAGAAGATCGCCGGCACCGTCGTCACGACCTTGATCCGCTCTTCCTTGATCGCGCGCAGGAACCGCTGGACGTCGAACGCCGGCATAACGACCGTGCAGCCCCGGTCCTTGAGCGTCGGCAGCAGCTGCGCGATGCAGCCGGTGACGTGGAACAGCGGCACCGACACGAGGTTGCGGTTCTGCTCGGCGTCGTCGCGAATTCCTCGTAATCGCAGGCTGTTCTCGCTGTTCGCGACGAAGTTCTCGTGCGTGACCATCGCGCCCTTCGGGAACCCGGTGGTGCCCGACGTGTAGAAGATCGCGCCGAGGTCGGCGAGGGTCAGCGCGCCGTCGGCGTACGCCGGCCCGTCGGGCAGCGCACCGTCAGGCCCGAGTACGACGGAAGCGCCGCTGTCGCCGACGACGTACTCGACTTCGGTCTCCGTGAACCTCGTGTTGACCGGCACGGCGACGCCGCCGGCGAACAACGTGCCGAGGAACGCGAGCACCCAGTCGAAACCGTTGCCGTAGCGGATCGCGACCCGGTCGCCGCGGCCGACACCGCCGGCACGAAGGCCGCCGGCCACCCGCGCGGCGCGGTCCCACAGCTCGGCGTACGTGACCCGCGGGCCGTCGAGCTCCACGACCGCCTCGGCGCCCGGCGCGGCATCGACGGACGAGCGCACCATCGCGACGACCGAGGGCGGCAGGCCGGCGTAGTGCTTGACCCCGGCGTCGTCGCGGTAGACGCCGGTCATGTCGAACGGCTCGATCGGCATCAGTAGGCGTCGACGTTCTCGAAGTAGCGCCGCGGGTTGTCGACCAGCATCTGGTCGATCTGGACCTCGCTGACCCCGGCCTCGCGCAGCGCCGGGAGCACGTCGCGCTCGATGTGCAGGTAGTTCCAGTTGGGCATCGCGCCGGCGAACGCCGGGTCCAGCCAGTCGAAGTAGCAGGCCGCGTCCTGCGACAGCACCATCCGGTCGGCGTATCCGCGGGCCGCGAGGTCGACCACCACGCGGACCCGCTGCTCGACCGGCGCGATGGCATCGACGCCGAACCGGTCCATCCCGAGGATGTAGCCGAGGTCGGCCAGCTCGACCAAGTGGTCGGTGTCCGACGTGTCGCCGCTGTGCCCGAGCACGACCCGCGCCGGGTCGACGCCTTCC
Source organism: Frankiaceae bacterium (assembly GCA_030840525.1). GTDB lineage: Bacteria > Actinomycetota > Actinomycetes > JAFAQI01 > JAFAQI01 > BP-197. The sequence continues at coordinate 4,827 of JAVEEI010000081.1, read as the reverse complement.
GACGACAGCACGCGGTGCACCTCGAGCCCGCTCTTCGACGCCGGGTGCGTGTGCACCGTGATCGGCGCTCCGGTCGCCCGGTGCGCCCGTGCCACCGCCCGCATGATCCGCTCGACGTCGGGCGTCATGCCGGCCTCGTCGATGGCGCACTTGAGGAACGCGGCCCGTACGCCGTCCGTCCCCGGGATGCCGATGGTGAGGTCGCGGATGAACATGTCGATCATCGGGTCCGGGAGGTCCGGCAGCAGCCCCGGGCCGCGATGCCGGAAGTAGAACGGCGCGGTGTCGTAGGTGTAGACGCCGGTCGCGACGATGACCGCGAGGTCGACCTCCTGCGCGACCCGCATCACCCGCGGGACGTAGCGGCCGAGCCCGATGACCGTGGGGTCCACGATGGTGTCGTAGCCGGCTGTCGCGAGCTCGGACAGCTTCGCGACCGCGTCCCGGACCGCCGCCTCCTCGTCCCACTCGTCGTGGTTTGCCTGTACGTCGGGGGTCAAGACGAAGACGTGCTCGTGCATCAGGGTGCGGCCGAGCGCGGCCGAGTCGACGATGCCGGTGGCGGTGGGTACGTCGGTCATGTCCGCGACCCTATGCAGCGGGCTGACAGACTTGGCACGTGACGTCGGTTCGAGAGCAGACACCCGCGGTGTCCGACAACGCGCCGGACGGCCGCAAGCTCATCCTCGTCGCGCTGATGCTGTCGATGGGAGTGGCTGCGCTCGACGCGACGATCGTCGCGACCGCCATCCCGTCGATCGTGCGCGACCTTGGCGGGTTCGCGCTGTTCCCGTGGGTGTTCTCCATCTACCTGCTGACCCAGGCCGTGTCGGTGCCGATCTACGGCCGGCTGTCCGACCTCTTCGGCCGGAAACCGGTGCTGTTCTTCGGGATCGGGATGTTCCTCGCCGGCTCGGTGCTGTGCGGCGCGGCGTGGAACATGCTCACGCTCATCGTCTTCCGCGGCATCCAGGGCATCGGCGCGGGCGCGATCATCCCGATGACGACGACCATCGTCGGCGACGTCTACACGCTCGAGGAGCGCGGCAAGATCCAGGGCTACATCTCCAGCGTGTGGGGGATGGCGAGCGTCATCGGCCCGACGCTCGGCGGCCTGTTCGCGCAGTACCTCTCCTGGCGCGGCATCTTCTACCTCAACCTGCCGGTCGGCGCGGCCGCCGTCGTGATGCTCCAGCGGCACCTGCGCGAGGACGTCGAGAAGCGCTCGCACCGGATCGACTACGCCGGCGCCTCGGTGCTCACCGTCGGGATGTCGATGCTGATCCTCGCGCTGCTCGAAGGCGGCGTGGACTGGGCATGGACGTCGACGCAGAGCATCGGCCTGTTCGCCGGCGCCGCGGTGTTGCTCGTCGTGTTCGCCGGCATCGAACGGCGCGCAGCCGAGCCGATCCTGCCGCCGTGGGTGTTCAGCCGCCGCGTCCTCGTCGGCGCCAACGTCGCGTCGGTCGCGATCGGCGCGGTCCTCATCGGGCAGACGTCGTACGTCCCGACGTACGCGCAGGGTGTCGTCGGAGTCGGTGCGGTGCTGGCCGGGTTCGCGATGGCCGCGATGAGCGTCGGCTGGCCGCTCGCGTCGAGCCAGGCGAGCAAGCTCTACCTGCGGGTCGACTTCCGCGACACGGCGTTGTTCGGCAGCGTGTTCGTCGTCGCCGGCTGCCTGATGTTCGCGACGTACGTGCACGAGAGCTCCGACCTCGGCCGGGTCGCGGTCGCGAGCTTCGTGACCGGCATCGGCCTCGGCTTCGCCTCGACGTCGATCCTCGTCAACGTGCAGTCCGTCGTCGGCTGGAACCGGCGCGGCGTCGTCACCGGCGCGAACATGTTCACCCGCTCGCTCGGCAGCGCCGTCGGCGTCGCGGTGTTCGGCAGCATCGCCAATACCACCCTCGCGACGCAGTTCCGGCACGCACCGCCGGCGATCGCGAAGCACCTGCACTCGGTCAACTCGGCGACGCTGGCGTTCGGCGGCAAGACCCGCGACCCGAAGGTCGCGGCGTACACCCGGCACGCGCTGTACCTCGCGACGCACCGGATCTTCTGGGCGCTCGCCGTCGCGGCGGCGTTCGGCGCGATCACGCAACTGATCCTGCCGAGGCGCACGAAAATGCTTACGTTTCCTGGGGATCCCGTCGCGTGAGCCGGCTTCCGCTCGACGGCATGCTGGTCGTCTCGATCGACCAGGCCGTCGCCGCCCCGCTCGCCGCCCGGCACCTCGGCGACCTCGGTGCGCGGGTCGTCAAGGTGGAGCGGCCGGACGGCGGCGACTTCGCCCGCCACTTCGACACCGCGGTAAACGGCCTCGCCAGTCACTTCGTCTGGCTCAACCGTGGCAAGGAGTCGGTCGCGCTCGACCTGAAGTCGGCCGACGGCCGCGACGTCCTCGACCGGCTGCTCGCCCGCGCCGACGTGTTCCTGCACAACCTCGGCCCGAGCGCCGTCGAGCGGCTCGGCTTCGGCGCCGGCGTCCTGACCGCGCAGCACCCGCGGCTCGTCGTCTGCACGATGTCCGGCTACGGCTCGACCGGGCCTTACCGCGACAAGCGCGCGTACGACCTGCTGGTGCAGAGCGAGGCGGCGCTCGTGTCGGTGACCGGTACGCCGGAGCACCCGGCGAAGGCGGGCATCCCGGTCGCGGACATCGCCGCGGGCATGTACGCCGCGACGAACATCCTCGGCGCGCTGCTGCACCGCGAGCGCTTCGGCGCCGGGTGCGCGTTCGAGGTCACGATGTTCGACGCGCTGGTCGAGTGGATGGGCCATCCCGTCTACGCGACCGACCACACCGGCACCAACCCGCCACGGGTCGGGCTGAGCCACCCGGTGATCTCGCCGTACGACGCGTACCCGGCCGCCGACGGGCACGAGATCGTGCTCGGGATCCAGAACGACCGCGAGTGGGCCCGGCTCGCGGCCGACGTACTGCACCGGCCGGACCTCGTCGAGGACCCGGCGTACGCGACGAACGTCGCGCGGGTGCGCAACCGCGAGCAGGTCGACGCGGTCGTCGGCGCGGCCATCGCGCAACTCGACATCGATGCCGCGGTCGCCGCCCTGGACGCGGCGCACATCGCGAACGCCCGGCTCAACACCGTCGTCGACCTGCTCGACCACCCGCAGCTCGCCGCGCGCGACCGCTGGCGGACCGTCGCGACGCCGGCCGGCCCGGTGCGCGCGCTGCGGTCCGCCGTCGAGCCGATGGGGGAGTCGCCGATGGGCGCGGTGCCGGCGCTGGGCGAGCACACCGACGACGTACTGCAATGGCTCGGTTTCAGTGCCGACGACATCGCGCGGCTACGCGCGAGCGGCGCCGTCGCTTAGCCGCCGTTACGGAATGGCCGGCGCAACCTTCGGGCAGTGCGCCAGCATGTCCGTGCACGTGTGCACGGCGCTGGTGCGCGGGTCGGTGAGCCGGTACTCGCTGTAGTAGTAGAACGAGAGCGAGTCGAGCACCGGAACCCCGGCGATGCGGTACGGCACGTTGCCGGCCATCGGGTCGGTCGGGTTGCCTGCCGCAACGGTCGGGTCGAACACACCCGCACCGATCGACACCGCGCCCTTGACGTTGCGGTCGGCGCTCGCGTCGTACCGGCCGAGGCTGGTCAGCCGCGTGTACGCCGGGACCGGTGTGAGCGGGTCGGCGCCGCCGCGCAGGTAGCGGTCGAACCAGGCAAGCGTGTAGTGGAACGCGAACCGCTCGGACAGCTCGTTCGACGGCAACACCAGGTCGATGTACGTGTAGGTGAGGTGCGTGCCGTTGCGGAACGACACGAGCTCGGAGTCGATGCCCGCCTTCGCCAGGCTGAGGTAGCCGGCGTCACCGTCGAGGCCGCCGGCGTTGCTGTCGCCGTGCGGATTCGGCACGTGCTGCGCCGGCTGCACGTTGAACTCGTAGTCGTTGGTGGTGGCGAGTGCCGGCGCGTGCACGCGGGTGGTGCGGTACTGCTTCGGTACGACGACGTTGCTCGCGCACTTCTTCACGTCGACCGGGATGAGGTCGTCCCAGGCGACGACCGCCTGCACGCGGCGGTCGCACTGCGCGACCCAGCTCACCGCCGATGCGCCGAGCGAGTGGCCGGCGATGCCGACGTGCTTCGGGTCGAGCGCCGCGCGACCCGGGCTCGCGGCCGAGAGGAAGTAGTTCAGCGAGTCCTCGGCACCCTGGTAGAAGTTGTAGTTCTGCTGGTAGGGCACGCCGGGGCAGTTGCTCGGCGTGCAGTTCGCCGGCAGCAGGTCGGAGTCGCCCTGGCCCTGCACGTCGTACGTCATCACCTCGTAGCCGTACTGCGCGAGCCCTTCGGCGGCCCAGTAGTAGAGGTTCTCGTAGGCCTGGATGGAGCCGTCGGTGATGACGACGCCGGGGTAGCCGCCGCGCGGCCGCGGCACCGACTTCGGCGGCAGCCAGACGTGGCCGTGCAGCCGAGCGCCGTCGGTGGCCGTGAAGGTCACCCGGATGGCCCGGCCGCCGGTGAGCTGCTGCCAGCGGTCGATGGCGCGGAACGGGTCAGCGCCCTGCGACCCCGGGATGAGTGTCGTGAGCCCACCGTGCACGTGTCCCGGCCCGTCCGCGGCCTGCTCCTGCGCTTGCTGCGCGTAGAGCTGTCCGCCGACGGTGAGGTTGCCGTAGCCGAACGCCGGGCTGGCGAGCTGGTCGCGGATCCGCAGCAGCGCGCAGTACTGGTTGAGCTCGTCGCGCAGGATCCACTGCGGGTTCGTCGGGTGCCCGCTGCTGTCCGGCTGCGGGTCGATGCGCGTCACCGGGGCGAAGCACTGCGGGTCGACGCCGACCGGCGGCGCGAGGTCGGCCGC
>JAVEEI010000171.1 GCA_030840525.1 Frankiaceae bacterium | reverse complement strand
ACCGCGACGACCTCGTCCGGGTTGACGCCCTTGTTGGGCTCGCGGCCGCCGGTCAGCTCCTTCACGACGTCGATGACGGCGGGCATCCGGGTGGAGCCGCCGACGAGGACGACGTGGTGGATGTCGTTGACGCTGATGCCGGCGTCCTTGATCGCCTGCTGGAACGGGCCCTTGGTCCGGTCGAGCAGGTCGGACGTCATCCGCTGGAACTCGGAGCGCGACAGCTTCTCTTCCAGGTGCAGCGGGCCCTCGCCGCTGGCGGTGATGTACGGCAGGTTGATCGTGGTCTCGGTCGAGCTCGACAGCTCGATCTTGGCTTTCTCCGCGGCCTCGCGCAGCCGCTGCATCGCCATCTTGTCCTTGGACAGGTCGATGTTGTGGCCGGCCTTGAACCGCTCGACCAGCCAGTCGACGATGCGCTGGTCCCAGTCGTCGCCGCCGAGCAGGTTGTCGCCGCTGGTGGCCTTGACCTCGATGACGCCGTCGCCGATCTCGAGCAGCGACACGTCGAAGGTGCCGCCGCCGAGGTCGAAGACGAGGATGGTCTGGTCGGCCTCCTTGTCGAGGCCGTAGGCGAGCGCGGCCGCGGTCGGCTCGTTGATGATCCGCAGGACCTCCAGGCCGGCGATCTGGCCGGCTTCCTTGGTGGCCTGGCGCTGGTGGTCGGAGAAGTACGCGGGGACGGTGATGACGGCGTCGGTCACGGTCTCGCCGAGGTAGGCCTCCGCGTCCCGCTTGAGCTTCTGCAGCACGAACGCGGAGATCTGCTGCGGGGTCAGCTCCTTGCCGTCGATCTCGACGGACCAGTCGGTGCCCATGTGCCGCTTGACCGAGCGGATGGTGCGGTCCGGGTTGGTGACCGCCTGCCGCTTGGCGACCTCGCCGACGAGCACCTCGCCGTTCTTGGCGAACGCGACGACGCTCGGGGTCGTCCGGGAGCCTTCCGCGTTGGCGATGACGTTGGGCTCGCCGCCTTCGAGCACGGTCACGACGCTGTTGGTGGTACCGAGGTCGATGCCGACCGCTCGTCCCATGGTTGTTGTCCTCCGGATACTTAAGGGGAGCGGCTCGACCTTGAGCCGCCTTCGCTCATCTTCAACGCGGTCGCGGCCCGTGTCAATTCCTTCTTGCGCCGGTTCGGCTCAATTTTTCTACGCCGCCGTGCTCAGGGGTTCGCGTCGTACGCTTCGACGATGCTGGGCCGGCTCCAGGACCAACGCGGGGCGCCCAACCTGCGCGCCCGCGCCCTCGCCGTGCTCGTCATCCTCGGAATGGTCGTACTGACGGCGCCGCTGGTCGTGCTGCCGATCGTCCACTGGCTCGCGCGGGTCTGGTGAAAGCCCGACCGTTACGCTTCCGAACGTCATTCCAGTCCACGCGTCGGGAGCGCCCGTCTTGACCGCACGTCTCATCGCCGGCCTGCTCGTCACGGTCGTCGCCCTCGCCGTCGCCGCCGCCCGAGTGCTGTGGCTCGGCCGGCTCGTCTGGGCCGGCGCCGACATCCCGCCGGAGCGGCGCCCGTCGGTCGCCGGCGCGGTCAAGGCTCAGCTCGTCGACGTCTTCGCCCAGCGCAAGCTGTTCAAGCGGCCCGTCTCGGGTTGGGCGCACGCCTTCACGTTCTGGGCGTTCATCGTCTTGCTGGCCACGATCGTCGAGGCCTACGGCGCGCTGTTCCAGCGCGACTTCGCCATCCCCGTCATCGGCAAGAGCGCGGCGCTGGGGTTGATCGAGGACATCTTCGCGGTCGCGGTCCTTGTCGCCCTCGGCATCTTCACCGCGATCCGGCTGGCGCAGTCACCGAAGCGGCTGGAGCGGCGGTCGCGGTTCTACGGCTCGCACGTCGACCAGGCGTTCATCGTCCTCGGGATGATCTTCCTGGTCATCGCGACGCTGCTGCTCTACCGCGGCGCGCAGATCGCGGCCAACGTCTTCCCGTACCAGCACGAGGGCTGGTGGGCGTTCGCGTCCAAGGCGACGTCGTACGTCACGCCGTCGAGCGAGACGTTCGAGACCGTGTTCATCGTCGCGCAGATCGCGGTCGTCATGGGCTTCCTGGTGCTCGTGCTCTACAGCAAGCACATGCACATCTTCACCGCGCCGCTGAACGCGTCGATGAAGCGGCAGCCGAAGGCGCTCGGTGCGCTCGGTACGACGCCCGACCTCGAGAAGCTGATGGAGGACGAGGACGCGGTCCTCGGCGCCGGGCAGATCGAGCACTTCCACAAGCAGCAGCTGCTGCAGACGCTGGCGTGCACCGAGTGCGGCCGCTGCCAGGACAAGTGCCCGGCGTGGAACACCGGCAAGCCGCTCAACCCGAAGCTCGTCATCACCAACCTGCGCGACCACATGTTCGCCGAGGCCGACCGGCTGCTCGGCAAGTCCGACCGCGACGGGCTGGCACTGGTCCCGGACGTCATCGACCCCGACGTGCTGTGGTCGTGTACGACGTGCGGCGCGTGCGTCGAGGAGTGCCCGGTCGACATTGAGCACGTCGACGCGATCGTCGACATGCGCCGCTACCAGGTGCTGATGGAGTCGTCGTTCCCGAGCGAAGCCGGCGTGATGCTGCGCAACATCGAGAACAACGGCAATCCGTGGGGCATGTCGGCTGCTGCTCGCACCGAGTGGACCGACGGTGTCGAGTTCGACATCCCGGTCGTTACCGACCACATCCCGGACGACGTCGAGTGGCTCTACTGGGTCGGTTGCGCCGGCGCGCTCGACGACCGCGCGCGCCGCTCGACCCAGGCGATCGCGCGGGTCATGCACGCGGCCGGGGTGAAGTTCGCGATCCTCGGGCCGCAGGAGTCGTGCACCGGCGACCCCGCGCGCCGGATCGGCAACGAGTACCTGTTTCAGGAGATGGCGAAGGCCAACATCGAGACGCTCGACGGCGCCGGCGTGAAGAAGATCGTCGCGTCGTGCCCGCACTGCTTCAACACGATCGGCAACGAGTACCCGTCGCTCGGCGGCAACTACGAAGTCGTGCACCACTCGCAACTGCTCGGCCGGCTGGTCGCCGAGGGCAAGCTGTCGCCGCAGGACCCGGTCGTCGCGAAGCTGACCTACCACGACCCGTGTTACCTCGGCCGGCACAACGACGTGATGGACGAGCCACGGACTGTGCTCGACGCGATCCCCGGCGTGCAGCGGGTCGAGATGCAGCGGCACGGCCGGCGTGGGTTCTGCTGCGGCGCCGGCGGCGCGCGGATGTGGATGGAAGAGCGGATCGGCAAGCGGGTCAACGTCGAGCGCACCGACGAGGCGCTCGAGACCGGCGCCGACCTGATCGCGACGTCCTGTCCGTACTGCCTGATCATGCTCGACGACGCGGTAAACCAGCGGCGGTCCGAAGGGTCGGTGCGCAACGGCGTCAAGGTCATCGACATCGCGCAGGTGCTGGCCGACTCGATCGGACTGCGCAAGGTGCCGGCGACCGTGGGGGCGCCTGCTCCGGAGCAGCCGCTGGAAGCGTCGACGGGGACCGGGCCGACGACGGCCGGACCGGTCGAGGGACCGACCGCGGTCGACCCGTCCGACCGGCACGCCGACGACACCGAGACCGTGGTCGACACGTCGACCGGGGACCTGGCCGACGACAAGAACCTCGACGTGACGCCGACGCCCACGGGCGACGAGTAGGGCGCGCGTGCCGGACAAGCCGTCGGCGCCGCCGCCGGACCCGTACGAGTACGGGTTCGAGGTCGCGCAACGGCAGCGCCAGCCGCTGCCCGAGCTGCCGGAGGACCCGAAGCCGCCGCGCGGCCTCGGCCGCGACACGTGGAAGTGGACCGCCGGCGGCCTGCTGGTGCTGAGCGCGGTCGTGCTCACCCGCGGCGTGCAGGCGTCGAGGGCCGGCTCGCTCGACCCGAACTGCGCGCGTACCCAGGTCAAGGTCGCCTCGCACTCGGTGGTGTCCCGCGGCGGGCAGCTGCTGCACTGGTCGGCGACCGCCGCGCCGGGCGTGCGGTACGTCGTCGCGGTGAACGCGAGGTCGGTGACGCTGGACGGGAAGGTCGCGACCGCCGTACCAGCGTCCGGGGCGGCGGGGCAGGCCAGCCGGCTGGAGACGATGGGTCACGGGTGCCTGGGCCGCGGCGTCTTCGGCGTACTGCTGCCGCCCGGCACCTACCCGGTGACGTTCTTCCGGGTCGACGGCGCCGAGGTGGCGCCGGTCGTGAGTACGACGGTCAAGGTCACGCCGTAGCCCATGATCATCGCCGCCAGCGCGAGATAGATGTCGCGCTGACGGCGCAACCTCGCGCTAAAGGCCGCCGCGGCGGAAGTTGAGGTGCGAGCGGGACGGAGTCGGGCCGCGCTGGCCCTGGTAACGCGAGCCGTAAATCGAAGAGCCGTACGGGTGCTCGGACGGGGTGGTCAGCCGCAGCACGCAGACCTGGCCGATCTTCATCCCGGGCCACAGCTTGATCGGCAGGGTCGCGACGTTCGACAGCTCCAGCGTCACGTGGCCGCTGAAGCCGGGGTCGATGAAGCCGGCGGTGCTGTGGGTGAGCAGACCGAGACGGCCGAGGCTCGACTTGCCTTCGAGCCGCGCGGCGAGATCGTCGGCGAGCCCGATGACCTCGTACGTCGAGCCGAGGACGAACTCGCCGGGGTGCAGGATGAACGGCTCGTCCACGCCGACCGCGACCTCGCGGGTGAGCTCGTCCTGCTGCTCGGCCGGGTCGATGTGCGGGTACCGGTGGTTTTCGAAGACGCGGAAGAACCGGTCGAGGCGTACGTCGATGCTCGACGGCTGCACCAGCCCGGCGTCGAAGGGGTCGATGACGAGGCGGCCGGCCTCGATCTCGGCGCGCAGGTCACGGTCACTCAGGAGCACGCGCGAGAGGCTATCCTCGCTAGCGAGTTGCCGGTACGCCCGGCGCTTCGCGGGTGTAGTTCAATGGCAGAACATCAGCTTCCCAAGCTGACAGTGAGGGTTCGATTCCCTTCACCCGCTCCACGGCATGTCAGCGAGCACCGGCGCCGGCCGCGCAGGTGACCACGGCTTGCGAGTCGCCGGGGTAGTCGACCTTGGCGAGCCTCCGCCAGACGCAAGGATAAATAGCGCGTGACCGCTGCCGTCCATACCCTCGGGATCGCGAGCGGTTGGTAGGTTCCCTGCGGGAATCAGACGGGACCCACGCCTGCGCGTGGCGCTAGTTCTCGGTGTGGAGTCAAGGTGGCTAGTGGCACGTATGCGCAGCGGTCGGCTCGGCCAAGTGTCGTCCCAACTTGATAGAACTGAGAGCGTCTAGACGACAGGGGCGGACGGGGGACGAGTGTTATGAAGTTGCACGCGCTTGAGATCAAGAACCTGCGCGCCATCCGACATTTCCATGTCTCGGAGCTGCCCGACTTCATCGTCGTCGCCGGGGCCAATGGGTCGGGGAAGTCGTGCGTATTTGACG